>NZ_FZMP01000203.1 GCF_900196725.1 Candidatus Methanoperedens nitratireducens
TGCCATTTCTCTCGACTCCTATAATATTGGTTTTAGTTTATAGAAGTTTCAGCAAAATTCATTACACTCCCATATATTATTTATTAAAAAGATTATCCTCGAACAATGAATATTCACCTAGCTACTCCCAGAACCTCTTCGTCTTCGCATAGTTCCTCTCCGCGATCAGAATATCCCGATAAAACTCCTCCTCATCCTCCCTCATCTTCCGAATAACCCTCGAAGCAGTCTCAGGTCCAATCCCCCTCGACGCTAAGGCAATCGCTGCAGTCTTCCCCTGCGAGAGAACAAGATTGGCGTTGCGGTAAACCCGCGCCGTCCTTTTCCTCTCCTCTTCGGTCTTTTCTTTCTCAGGCTTCTTCACTATCTTTATCTCCTCTTCCTCCCAGGGCTTGAGCGCCGCGATAAGCCTGCTGTTGCACAACGGGCACTCAGGGCGCTCGGGCACACTCTTCACCAGCTTGCTTGACTTCCATTTCTTGCAGTTCACGCAGAACAGGATAACATGGTCATCCATTATCCTGTTCTTAA
The DNA here is from genome assembly GCF_900196725.1 of Candidatus Methanoperedens nitratireducens. GTDB lineage: Archaea > Halobacteriota > Methanosarcinia > Methanosarcinales > Methanoperedenaceae > Methanoperedens > Methanoperedens nitroreducens_A. The sequence goes on from NZ_FZMP01000203.1 coordinate 532, forward strand.
GCGCCATGATTATAGAACTATCAGCCCTCTCAGGCGCCATCAGCTCTCGCCCCCCCATGAAGCCAGCTTCGCCGATAGGGCTTGAGGGCTGGGTTATGAGTTTCAGGTGCCCACCCTGGATGGCGCCAAGGACTTCCCTTGCTCTCGTTATATCAAGCTTGTCATGGAATATCTCGCGCACAGCCTCGTCGTACATGGGCGTATGCTCAAAAACGTCAAGCAATTTCTTCATACTTATGCGCTCATAATCGATATCCCTGCTCAGGGCGCCGAACTTGCGCGCCACGTGCACCATTTTCCACTTAAGCAGTTGCGTGTTCTTAAGCGTCATCTCAATGATCGGCTCTACATGGTCGGGACTTGTTGTGAGAAGCAGTTCTCTCAATCTTTCCGCGCTGAACATCCTTGGAAGCTCAAGCTTTATCCTGTACGGGTCGATCTCCATAGCCACGCTTGCGCCGAACCTGGCTGCAAGCAGCGATGTTACTACCCGCCCGAGGGTCTCGTTCACCTTGTGCCCTCCGCATATGTTGAGCACAAGAGTCACCCCTTCCTGTTCGATAACCACTGTATCTTCGGTCGGTACAGTAAGACCAGCTTTAACCTGCTTCTTTATAAGTTCCAGTATCTCATTCGCTGCTTCGCTGTCAGCCGGGTATTCTTTTCTATAATCCTCAATGATTTTCCCTGCGCCCTCACCGGCTGCAAGCTTCCCCGCGATGTGCTTCCTGATACTTCCGACTTCTTGCGCCACCTCGTAGGGCACAGGTATCTCCTCGCCAACCCAGTTCGGTATCTCGCCCTGCGGGTCGCTGATAGGCTCCACCTTTATCATACTTTTTTCGGTTATTAATTCGACAATCCGCCACATCTCGCCCTTTGCAATGAATACTGCTCCCGGTCTTGCAAAATCCATAACGAACGCCTCATCCAGCGCGCCTACGGTCCTGCCGCTCACGATATCGAATATCTCAAAGCGCTTTTCATCAGGTATCATGGAGAGGTTCTCGAAAAAATACTGCAACGTCTGCCGTTTCCTTCTTATCCTGTCCTCCTCGACCCATATGAGCCTTGTATCGCCCAGTTGCTTTATTACCGCACGCAAGAGTTCGATCTTAAGGTCGCGGTAAGGATAGGCTCTTTTTACTATCGAATATATCCTGTCCATCGCAAGCTCCTTGAAATCAAGCGCCATGCCGCATATCTGGTTCGCAAGCGTATCTGTGCTGTTCTCGTGGATATCGATTGTCTCGATCTCGCCCGCCTTTGCTTTCCGTGTGATCGCAGAAGATTCCGCCGCATCATCCGCGCTTATCGTGATTATCGTCCCGCTTGATATCTCACCTACCCAGTGTCCTGACCTCCCGACTCTCTGTATCAGCCGCGTGACCTCCCTGGGAGACATGTACTGGATTACGTGCTCCACATCGCCTATATCGATACCAAGCTCCATGGATGACGTGCAGATAAGCCCCCGGAGTATGCCTGTTTTGAAACTGTTCTCAGCCTCTATACGCGCCTCTCTCGAAAGGCTTCCGTGATGGACTCCGATAGGGATATTGAGCATCCTGAACCTTGAGCCTAACATCTCTGCCGCTTCCCTTGTATTTACGAAAATAAGAGTGGACTTATGCTCTCCGACTATATCGGATATCACCCGCAGATGCGAAGCCGCTTCAGGCGTGCACATCAGTTTTTTTGATGATTCCACGTCCTTTGCGCCGGGCCGGGGACATATCACGCTGAAATCAAGCCGCTTGGTGAGCGAGACCTCAATTACACGGCAACTCCTCCCGGTTCCGGCAAGAAAACGCCCTATCTCATCCGGCATTCCGACAGTCGCGGAAAGACCTATCCTCTGGAACTCACCGCATACTTCCACAAGCCGCTCAAGCGCAATGGATAACTGCGCGCCCCTCTTTGATGAGGCAAGCTCATGCACCTCATCAATAACTACATGCGTAACCGTCTTCAGGTTGTTCCGCAGCCTTTTCCCTGTTAACAATAACTGCAATGTTTCCGGTGTCGTGACGAGAAAATCCGGCGGGTTTAGCGATTGTTTCTGGCGTTCGTATGTGGTCGTATCTCCGTGCCTCACCGCGACCTTGATATCAAGCTCTTCTCCCCACCATTCAAGGCGTGAGAGCATATCCCTGTTAAGCGCGCGAAGCGGGGTGATGTACAGGACTGATATCCCGCGCCTCTCTTCTTTTTCTTTCTGCATGATGCTGTTAAATACAGGGAGCACGGCTGATTCTGTCTTGCCTGAGCCGGTAGGTGCGATCAGCAGAACGTGTTCCCCTGCCAGTACTGCGGGAATGGTTTTTACCTGCGGCTCGGTGGGGGTCGTAAAACCCTGCTTCACAAGTGCGCCCTGAAGCCTGGTATTAAGTAAGCCGAAAACATTCATAAACACTGAAAAAGATGATTGCGGTATATATATTATTCTATCACATACGAACAATTCCAGGTCTTATTTTTGGTTGAGGAACATCTCCAGGTAGGACTCACGGACCGTCGATTCCCTGTTTATTCCCAGTTTATCAATAAACCTGAAAATGCTCTCTACTTTTTCTTCGTAATTCTTAGGGTCCCTGAGGGCTATCTCGACCTCTATAAAATCACCCAGACTTCGCACATTATCAAGGGATATGGAAAAATCCCCTATCCTGTATAGTTTTCGTTTCTTGACTATGGTCGCCACAGGTGAAAATCCCAGTGACAATAATATATCTCCCATGACATTCGCATCATTTATCTCCACTTCAAACTCTTTTCTCGTTTTTGATACATTGTCCATCTTAGGGCCTTTGTAGGTAAAAAAACACTTGCTATCCTGGGCTCTTATTCTCAGCGCTTCGTCTGTTATTTCAAAATCATAAGAAGATGAATTGTAATACGTATCTGCCTGGTTCTCTATCCCGATAGGGGTTGCGCCCAGAGCGATTATAGTTCTCTCGATATACTTTGGGTCTTCTACGCGCGCTTTTATTTCTACTTCTATCATTTATTACCTTTTTGTCGTACTCGTATATCAAATTGTTCATTTTTTTCGGAAGAGAGCTGACATACAAACCGAAAGTTAAGACGAGGGTTGCGCAAAAGTAAAGAAACATAGTTGATTAGCAAAGTAACAATACAAGTTTACCCTTAATGTATGGGAGTGTAACCTTTTTTCAGAGTTCCCGCTAAAAACTTTTCAGAATATAAACATTCCAATAAATATCTCTAAAAGCCCTTAATACAAAGAAATCAATAGCAGAAACTGCAATCGATGCTGTTCTCAAATATCTTAGTAGAGCTGCTGGAGCTCGCAATAACTTCGGTTTGCTCATGTCTCCCGTCCCCTTGATCTTTGTTCAGTATATTACTGGATTCTATAGATGTTTTATAGTATAAATGTGAGCAAACTTATGCGCAACCCTCCAGTTGTAATTGAGATGAGATAAAATGACAAGCTCTACAGAATTTTTGGATACAGGGTTAAAGAGCGACTTCTGACATGACCCGACTTTAACCTATTTGTGTATTTACTTTGTTGGTACAGTTAAGTTGTCGGCTCTTGACAGAACCTTAGATTACCGTTACGGATTAAGCCGCAGCCAGCCTTTTCTCAAGATCAGCCATCTTAATCTCTAAAGCTGTTATCTTTTCAATTACTGGGATGCGCTTCTCCAGGGAATCAAACTTTACGTTCATTTCTGTTCTAAGGCTGTCTATTTCTTTTCTTACGCTGGCGATTTCTGTCTTTGTCTCATTTCTCAGGCTGCCTATTTCTATTTTCATTTCGTTTCTGAGGCTGTCTATCCGTTCATTCGTTGAATCAATCCGGGTATTGATTGCCTTAAGTTCGCCTTTTATCTCATTGAGTTCAGGCATCAACACTTGTTTTATCCAGGATGGTATCTTTTCAGCAGGCATAAGCTATACTTGAGTACACGCTATTTCTATTTAACCTTAAGCTGTACGGAGTTGGAAGTAAACAGCTCTATTTCTACCTACGATTATGTCACAAACAACTTAATAAAATAAGAGAACATCTTTTTAAAAATAAGTATTCGTGTTTTTCAAATATACGTTAATAAAGGGTTCGGATTTTAACCAGCAGTCTCAATAAATTCATAGAAATCGTCCCAGTTGAGAATAGTCGAAACACATCCAGCCCTGTCCAGAACCAGACCGACGCCATAAAGGTTGAGCTTCTGGCACATCTCAAGCCCTGCTTTTATCTCCGTCATGCACCCTACACCCAGTATTGCCAGGGGTTTATGTTTTCGCACAAGCCTTCTTATAAAGCTTGAGCCGGGAACTATGAATACCATATAACCAAGCTTCTCAGCGCTTTTCTTCGCAGTTCCTATCTCGCAGCCGCCGCAGTTGATGCACTTTATGCCCTCAGGGCTCAGTTTTGAAGGGCAGTCTATGGCTCTCAGGCACTGTGGCAGGAATATCATCCTCCTGCTGACAGGCGTTCCCCTGAATTTTTTAAGGGATATCTTGTTCTTGAGTGCGATACCCACATTATCGACAATGGAATCATCCGCTCCCACCAGCCTGAATAAAGCCTTGACCAGGGTTTCAAGGATCGTTATCGAGAAAAGCATGAAATTAGGGAATATGAACCGCTCGGTCTTAAAGGAATATGCAATTAACAATGAACCCAGTATTGCAATTATGAACAGGATTATTGCAGCATATACTACGGACTGACCGATTACAGCGAATAATGGACCCGGATCGATTTGCATTTATTCCTATAACTATACGTTGAGAATTATATAAGTTTACCTGCCCAAAGATTCTCTTATCCGGGAACAGATATCCTGCGCTTCATCATTGACAGGGATTATCTCGATATCCTCTGCACCTGAAGCGCCAATGCCAAGTTCTGCCGCCCGGGCTATCTGCTCCTGTTCAAACACGTTTCCTTTTGAAACATCGCCCGTGGTGCCGTAAATCCGGAGGACTGCCACGCCCACAGCATCTATTGCTACCCGGTCGTTGCCGGCTATGATGATCCCCGGCTCTATCAGCGTTCCCGCTTCCGGTCCCCCTTTTGAGAAGCCCTGTATCCCATCCATAATTACGAACCCGGGTTTATACGCAGTGTTGATCTCGGCTATCATCTGCCTCTGGTACCTGGAGGAATGCAGTTCGGACATATAGCCGTAACCATCATCCGGACCATACGCTGCAACCATGCCGACGCTGTTCTTTAAGGACATGGTAAAATTGCCGCCGAACCTGTGGGTCTTAAGACAGCATGTCTGCACTACAGCATCCGCTTCTTTGAAAAGCTTCGGGAACAGGAAACCCCTCTTCCAGCGGCTTTTGTCGGGGGCTTCGCCTATCCATTCGCTGCCCTTTAGCTCATCAAGTATTACCACATCAAATCCCCGCTCCTTCGCAAGTTCCATGACCCCCATCGCTTCAAGCACTTCTTTTGTATCCCCCATGCCGCTCCTCTCTGCCATTACCACGCGCGCTCCTCTCCCTTTGAGTTCATCCACGATTGCTGATAACGTATCTATATGCGTAGAAGCCGGGAAAGGGTCTGCGCTGTTGTAATTGGCTTTGACCGCAGCCTTTTTTCCAGACAGGTTTTCAGATCCGAAATGCTCAAACAGCTCTTTTACTCCCCTTTTCCTGTCACCGGTTTTAATTACATATACTTTCGATTTTATGGCACTTTCCACAGGTGATTCCCCCCTTGCTGCTTCCTTTTCACCGATTTCCTTTTTGTAAAGGCAGCCTGATACGGCAGAAAGGAACAATGCAGCTAACCATCCCAGAAGTTCTCTTCTTGATACCATAATCAATAGTGTAATCCTTCTTATATTAAATTTGCTTCACCAGGCTAATTAAGAAAGATATATAAAAATTAATTTTTATGACCGGAAATTATATATACTAAGCAGTTATTATTATCATAATCATAAGGTATTGGATAAAACCTACTATGACCGAAACTGGATGTAAAGAACGAAAGTGTCCCTGCAGGATGTGGGTTAATTGTTCAAATTACGTGGACCTGCAGAAACAGGCATGGAGGCTGAAAAATAAGGAATATGATTTCGATGAATGGTATCGGATCAATTTCCGGGCTGAGATAAAAATGGGAGATGTGGCGGTGAACGGGTAGCCGGGTGGAAAAAACTCATCTGCTTTTCTGTTTTTTCATTATTGTTAGAACTTCTTCATATCTACGATCTTAAAGAAACGATTTAATAATTTCGGATCACCCAATTCCAGTTCTTGCAAATTTCCCTTGTCATCTTTATAAGTGACTTTTTGATTCAGGAATTCTCTTGAACGCTGGTTAACACTAGATTTCAGAGGCCATAAATTTGGAAAATCATCAAAGCCTTCGAACTGTAAATCTTTTACGTGGTCTACATCTTCACCACGGGCACTCATATCGTAGCCATGAGCTTTTAATAGCGCACGGAATGCCGGCTGGTTTTCTCCAATACGTGCTGAAGGTACTCTCTTCCAGACGGTTTTATTTACGACAGGTATAAATTGCGGATAGACACCGACCTCAATTTTTTGACCAATAATATATCTGCGAAGAGCAGCGCCACCTGGTATTCCTATTAAAGCGTCCATATTGGGTATCTCAAACTCTTTTGTTTTACCAAAACGTATAACCTCATCACCCATCTTACCTCTCAAGACAATAGCATTTGGATATTCTTCTACTGGTTTGTACCAGATCATCGGTATCGGATCATCCCGAGTTTTTCCAGTTGGTGCCTTAGCTGTACTGGAAACAGAGCTGACAGTGCCATGCGGGTTCATCTCGCCTTCTATAACCCATGGCGTCACTTTTGTATCCAGCGATAATTTCTTGAACCCGAAATCAGTAGTCCACTTAGGTAATTGTGCCTTGATTTTTTCTTCAGAGGCACCCTCTTTCTCCAGTTTGGCTACAGCCGCCTTAACACCCTTGACACCGTTATCCCATCGTTCTTCAGGCGTTTCAGCCTTCTGTGGCTTTCCTTCCTTACCCTTCCCCAGCAGCCCCTTAACCTTGCCCACAATGAAATTCACAAGCTTGCTGAGCGCCGTCTCGACCTTACCCTGTATGGTCTTGATGATGTCCTTTATCTTCTGGCTTATGCCGCCCAGGCCGATCAGGCTCGCCAGGAAACCGATGATAACAGGTATCGTGCGCGCCATGGTCTTTTCGACATAACTGGCAGCAGCTTCGACCTTGCCCGCGGCTATATTGGCGACCGACTCGAACACGGCATTAGCCAGTTCAGCTATCTGCTGGAAGCGCTCTATGAAGAACTTGATAGTGTCATAGACCATTATGATCGCCTGGATGACAGCACCGACAGGGTTGAACATGGATGCAATCCTGGTGATGGCTTTCTTGACAATCGTTGTCACAACCCAGTCGCGGATACCCCCCAGCACCATCTCCTTCAGGTCACCAAGGAATTCCACGAGCTTTTCCCACGCTGCACCAAGCCCTTTTGTGACAAGAGTCGCGAGGAACTCAAACGTTTTCTCAAGATACGCTACCGGTTTTTCACCGATTGCCTTGACAAGCAGCCCGCGAAGCCTGTCATAGGTCAGGGCTAATATTTGCAATACAAGAGAGAGAATACCCATGAGGTCAAATTTCTGAGGCAGTCTCAAACCCGCTCCGGCAAGGGCGCCGAACAGCCATTTCATTAACCCCTCCTTGAGATGGACAAGGATATTCGCTGAGAACTTGTCAAACCCTTTCCGGACAGCCTGGATAAGATTGCCTACGAAACCAATCGGGTCGTGGATAATAGTAGAAAGAACATTGCCTGCTTTTCTCACGATTTCAAGAACTTTTGTCCCTAACGGTCCTGCCAGCTTAAGAACGCCTTCGAATATGAACTCGGCAATCTTCTTTCCCACGGCTACGGCAAAATTCTTGATACGTTCAAGAGGCGGACCGAAAATGGCCTTAATTTTCTCAATAGCTTTACCGGGACTAAAGATATCTGTAGCAGAGAGCGCATCCCATGCCTGCCTGAAAAGCGACTTAATATAATCCCATGTGAGATTGAGCTTTGCTATCTGGTCATTTAACCAGGCAAAAGCCTGCTCTATAGCCCCGGATTTTTGCAGGTTCTGGAATATCGCCTCACCGCCCGGTACCAGACCCAGGAAACCGCGGATCAGGTTAATCGCATTGCGCTCCACAGGCTTATCTGTGACAGGGTTCTTTCCCAGGATGACTGTAAGCAGGTGGAACCCGGGGATATTCTCAACCCACTGCGCAGCCTTTTCAAGCAGCTTCTCTTTTGGGTCTCCTATATAATCTAGCAGCCCTCGCTGGATTACCTGTGGTGCCGGGGTCACTGCTACAGGCAGCCTCTGGATAGCAGCGCCCTGTTGCAGCACGTGAGTCGTCTCATGGGCCATCAGGCGCAGGTCGGTCTGTGATTCTCCTCTCCCAAGCCAGATATGCTCGCGGTACGTGAACGCGCGGGCATTGAGCGCGCCTGCAGCCGCATGGGAAGCGCTGTCATTATGTACTCTCACATTGCTCAGGTCAGCACCAGTGTAAGATTCAATGGAACCGCGCGTCGATGTATTCAGCGGGTCACCTGAGCCAGGGTTAAGAATATAACTGTCATTGACCGGTATAATTGAAGTTCCTGAAGCCGGTTCGGTTTTACGCCGGATCTCATTCATTCCCTCATCCGGTAAGGAGCATGCACCTGTTATCCTGGCTGTGGATCCGGCATGCTGCGAAGGAGTTCTTTTGAATGCAACTACCTGCTGCGCTACCCTGTCCGCCTCTTCCTCGTATTTATCTCCCGGCGGTCCGGCCCTGAGCTTTGCCTGCAAAGCACCTGACCTGATTAGCCTCTGTACAGCCTGGTTGCCAGCAGTTCTCTGGAGGTACATGATACGGTCAACTGGAGAACTTACCGATTGAAAGTGCTCCACCCTACGTACTTGAGGCGGACTTCTTTTTTTGTTTCAGGTTTTTTTGCAGCTAATGCTCTATCGGCCATCTGTGTTCTCCATATAAAAATATAACTTGATATCGCATCAAAAATTAACAGCGAACTAATACGAACTCATACTAACTCAGGCGTTGTGAGTTTGTATTGAGTTCACTGTAAATCCGTTGTTAACATCCATTTCGTTGCTAAGCCAGACTCCGGGGTTAATTAATCATATTACAATAAATCAGCATTGTACTCACAGAAAAACTATTATTCCCCGAGCATAAGGCGAGTTTTACTGCTTTCTTTTGACACATAGACGAACAGTTCATCACCAGGTGGCCGTGGGGGCTTACCCTCAAAGGAGACAGACCATTCCGTCCCGGCATCTTCAGCCGTTATGTTGTAACGCGAGGGATCCCTGCCGCTATCCCTTACTGCTTCCACTGCAAGCTTGATAGCCTGCTGTTTTTCGATAGGGGTCCTTTGTCGCATATCTATCCTGTTCTAGATAAATTACCAAACTCTAACAGTATTTCTTCACCATCTGCTCTGCGAACGTCACGTGCGGCTGTACGTAGTCCTTGCATGCCTGATTAGCACAGGCTTTGAGTTTCTCTTTGCGGCATTTTTCACCGACCTTCCATGCTGCACATTCGGATTTCTTCAGAAAGTCCTCGTACTTCCCTTTTCCCGGCGGGTCATAAGTGGGGAGATCTCCCTTTTTCTGACTTTGCAGATTTTAGCACCGTAGCGGGTGTACCAGTCTTTTCTATGCCGGCTCTCATGCTTACGCGTACATTCCTGGACGCCGTGCTTATAGCTTGTTGCCTCATGTATCTCAAGACTGCCGCTACCATTGCAAATGATCGTATTTTTTGTGGTATACCAGTTCCCTGTCACCCATCCCTCCTCTGCTGGACGTTCGGGGACGGAAGCTTCATCCTTATATGTTTTATTACTTGTCTCATGAGGCGACATATGTTCGTCATCCATGTTCCTCCCGCATGCGCACTCAAAGGGAGGAGACTGGTTCATTCCATCCTCAGACTTATCCGTCTGCTGTTCCAGCGCATACCATACTCTGGCAGCTTCTTGCACGTGTATATCTTTAGGCTCGCTGGCAATAAGATTGGCATGCATTGCTCCTGAACCGATCAGCCTTTGCATAGCCCGGTTGCCGATAGCTCGTTGAAGGGAGAGGATGTGCCCGGCTGGAGAATTTACAGTTCGTGCAGTATTGCTCCTTTGTTTGCCGGAGATGGATTTCTTTTTCTCTTCCTCCTGTATTTTTAAATAAAGCCTGGAAGATTCACACAAATTTTATCGCCTCTTTATTTTTTGTTTCACCTGTTCTTTCTCCCGTAATCAAGCCATACTTTCCATTTATCATTATCCTTACAATCAAATCCCCGGCAGGGGACGGTTATCATATACCGTGCAACTGTAAGTCTCCGGGGATTCCGGAACCTTCATTCTGTTACTGGCTCTGATTTAGGAATTTCTTCGAGCCGTCCGATACCATCCTGTGCGGAATGATCCTCTTTTGCCAGTTCTTCTTCCAGGACCTGTATCGCCCCGCTGATGCGAAGCAGGGTATTCCTCAGGTTCATCTGTTTTACCTCAAGGTCTGCCAGCGCCTTCTGACCTGATTCGAATTCTGCTCTGAGTTCCTGAAGTCTTTTTTTGTAATTGTTCTTTCAAATAAATCCCTTCTTTTTTTATTTAGCAAAACCTATTGACTCTTGTAATGTCAAAATCATTTTCTGCTGCTCTTTCACGACCCTTGTTAATACAGCTATGATTGCCATTGGGCTGATACCTTTTCTATCTGCTGTCGCTACATTCCTTGAAACATCCTCTGCAATAAAACCGAGGTGTAATTCTCCTCGTGTATCTCCTTTATACTGGAATCTGAGAGGGTTCAGATTCTCTAATGTCTCAAATGCTTCTTTACCGGATAATTCGGAGAAGTTCTCCTTCATTTCCCGCGATGAGATATTCACAAAATTCTTAATACGTACTGAGGTATTGCTAATGTTATTTATGTACAGGTCTTCATTCAGTGATTCGATATCGAAAGCGGACCCGTCTGCCCTCATATCGAGATAGTGTCCGTTTCCTTTCTGCAGACGGATACGGTTGCCAACAACGTGAACTTTTACCAGTGGGTTCGTAATTCCTATGCCGACGTTGCCTGTACCTTCTATGACCAGTTTCGCTGAGTTGTTGGTATATAGAGAAAGGGAATTATTTGATTTTGTTCCAACGCGAAATGTACTGGTTTGCTCAAGACCGGTGTTTTCCAAAAATGCTCCGATACTTGTTCCAGAGTAGAAATGAATCTGACTTAATCCTCCGGATTCTTCAACACGTATCTTTCCTTTTACATGCAATAAATCTAATGGATTTTCCGTCCCGATGCCGACGTTACCCGCAGCATTCCAGTAGAGGGCTATTTTTTGTCCGCCGCATGCCGTTCCTAACGCACCGCCGCTACAGCCAAAGACCGCAGGGCCATCTATATTTGCAGTTGCAAAAAGTTTACCTGCACCATACCATCCGATTCCATGATTGTTGTCTGCGCCTCCTCTCAGCCAGATAGTATTGTCATTTACCCTGATGCTGCCTTCAACGTCCAGTTTATCGCCAGGTGAATTTGTTCCTATGCCAACGTTGCCTGATTTATCAATTACAAGCCTGTAACCGATATCATCTGCTATGCTAAAGCCGCTTTCAGGGGTGGATGTGCCTGTTGCGCCTGCCCTTAAATACCAGTTCGCGCCCCCCGGGGCTGCATTTGAAATCCCGATTGCTGCGCCCATACCATGTGCGCTTGATTCCTGTCCGCTGATAGAAAGTTTTTGAGGCGGGTTTATCGTCCCGATGCCGACGTTGCCGCTAACACGCTTTATGACCATAGCCACGGTCCCGCCCCCCGGATTCAATTCGGCATCATTATGCGTTCCTCCGACATACCAGGCGAAATTGCCTGTAGAACGGTAGTACTGTGTCCAGGTCTGCACACCTATGCCACACCCGTTACCGAGATTAAGCATCTGTCGCAGGTCGGCACCGAAATCCAGGAAAGTATCAAGACCGAGTATCCTAAGATGCCCTGTCCCGATTATGACATTGCCAGTCGCATCAATGCGTAGTCGTTCCATGCCGTTCGTATAAAGCGTCGTGATGCCGTGGGTAAAGGCACCGGCCAATTTTACATCCTGCCCGATGCGTAATTCGCCTGCTGTTGCCCCTACAGCGCCGGGGGCGTACTTGACCTTCACCTGCTTATCAGGGTCAAAGGCCGTGCCTATAACAAGCGCAGATGATAGCTGACCCGTTGCCTCAAGCCATAGTTCGGGTGCTGCATTGTTGTTATGCAAGCTAATCTTGTTCGTGTATCCGAGAACAAGGCTCTTATTATCGGACAACTGGACGTTACCGCCCACTCCCAGCTTATCCCCGATACTTAGCTCTCCTGAGAAACCGGTTATCTGCGAATTGATCTGGATACCTTTATTTACACCTGTCAGCTTCCCCTCTATAGAAGCAAAGCCGGAAGTAACCCCATCTATAGCCAGGATGATCTTCTCAGCCTGCAGTGACTTACCCGAAAATCCTGCATACTTACGAAGAGACCCGCCGCCTTCTTCATAGTCGATCTTATCCACAGTTACTGTTCCGTTTACACTTATCAGGGATACCTTTCCAAGAAGGACATTCTCATCTTCATTTATCTTGCTTCTATCCGTCCCCGACACCGGCTTCCCCTCCTCAAGCCAGTGTATATTCTTGGAATCCTCAGAATTCTTTGGAGCAGCTTCTCTTGAGTAGGAAATATAGATATACACTGTCTTACCTGCGCCATAGCTTGAGAGGCTTACATCAGTATCGTCAGTAAGGATTATCTCCTTGCTTACCTCTTCCCCGTCCTCCTCTACTTTATTGAGCGCCATCCCCTGAGTAATAGTAACATCCGCCGGATTGGCGCCGGGTTTTTTGGATTTCAGGATTTCCAGACCCCAGACAATGCCCGAGCTGTGGAGATACCGGTTATGAATACGGCGCATCCGGGTATGGTAATTCTGTTCCAGGATGAACTCTTCAGCCTTCATGAAGAGACCATCAAAATAGCGTATACTTCTGACTTCGTTTCCCATTTTTTATCCTCCTATCTTATTTTTGCCTCGTAATCAGTCCGCCCAGCAGGGTATCGACACCCACGGTTGAGTGGGTTCCTATCTCCAGGGTAGGAACCTGAATTATAAGGTCGTAATCAGTATGTGCCGGTTTTTCCATTTCTATAACATCACGGATAGCCTGCTCCTCCTTCTCCAGTATATCAGGGTCAGGTATGGGCAGGGTCATATTGACCTGGAAGTAATAGGGGCGTCCCTCTCCGACTATGGAATCCTCACCAACAGTCGAAGTAACCCCGACCTGGAACGGTTCTAAGAACTCGTAAACAGAGGTATCCTTGCCCGCATATATCTGGAGGTACCTTTCCAGTCCTTCTTTTGTCCCGCGTATTTTGTATATCGGGATTATCCTTGCTATAACTTCCCTCTTTTTCTCAAGGTCCCAGTCATCTTTTAGAACCAGTGACATCCAGCCCGCCATCCAGGTAAGGAACTCATCCATATCAACACTGAAATAGCTATTGAAAACCTCTCTTTTTTTATCGGTTATACGCAGCAGGAAATCGGTATCTTCCCCGGTTTGCAGGAATGAGAACCCGGGATAAAAGATATCGCTGATAATATCAAGTACCTCACCGGGGCTTTTTTTCCCATTTAATTCGCTGTTCTTAACCCCGGTCAGCATTGCTTCGAATACGCTCAGATAGCCCTCTATAAATGGTGCTTCTCCATCCTTTCCTCCCTCCTGATATATCGAAGGAAGATGCCTCATGTATTTACTTCTGGTTTTCAAGTTCCCTTATCCTTTTTAACTTCAACAGTAAGTTCTTTTAGGTCTATAAGTCCGTCAATTTCAATAGAATTTTTATTATTTTTAAAATCTACATATTTTGCCCTTTCAACGCCACCGGTCTCCTCAATGATATGGTCTATTTCAAAAACTGTCAGCGTTCTTTTGTATGCCCATCCTTCATTATCAGCCCCACCTGTTATCGGGTCAAGATATTTCCGGATATTTGTTTCAACATTTTTTGCTACTGTGAGGGGATTGGCATGAAGTGAGCAGACGATGCCTGCATTTATCCTGACTTCCGTATACTCAGGCGCCTTGACCTGGACCCTGGTTCCTATGAGCCTCCTTGGATACAGGTATCCGGCTACCTTTTTTACAAGTTCGTCGTATTTGTCCCGATTGCTGGATACGATTATGACCTCTACTTTATCAGGGTGCTCAAAAACGATGACCCTTTCGACCTTTGCCCCTGAAGCATCCTCCGTAGCTTCCATTGAAAGTGCGCGGAAATCGTCTTTAGTTATAGCCCTGTAGTGCGAATCCAGGAAATCCCGGACATGAGCTTTTATTTCAGGGATGCTCTTCTTGCTTCCGCTCTCGATTTCATTCAGGAACTTAAGAAGCTTTATTCTGGCCCTGTCGGAGTCGGGTTTATTTTCAAGATCATGCAGGACATCCTCAACTTCAGCACCTGACGTGCCTGCCACCAGCCTTAAGAAATTGATATACGATTCCCCGGGCATCCGGTCTATCCTGTAAAGCGTCATCTCCGCGATCCAGGAAAGAAGTTCAAGAACCGTAATGCCGGGGTCTGAGGGATTATGATTGGTCCACCTGTCTGTGTAATTGGGGATGGAGGCAAGCATTTCATCCACTATATCCTCGTATGTCTTTCCGGCAAGGTCAGGAAGTTGTATCGGCATTTTATCACCCTGTATCCACGTTTATAGTTCCTGCACAGGGCAATGTATTCTCCCCGAGGGTAACGTATCCAACGCCTCTGGCATCACCACTGGCAGCCTGTTCTGACCTGTATACGCCAAGCTTACCGTTTTCTTCCCTGATTTGCAGGTTGTATGTTCTTTTGTCACTGGTTTTCAGGAGCGCTGTTCCCTTATCCGCATCAAGCGTGATATCTACAGATTTCTCTGCAATAAGTACATGGATATTCGTGTCCTGGTCGGTCTTGGTTATTTTTGCTGTATCCACAAGGTTAAAACCCAGTTCATCTTTAAGAAAAGCTAAAAGTTTACCGCTATCGCTTCCGGGGACATCTTCCCAGCTGAATAAATACTTTTCCAGTTTGATATCGGTTATATAATCGATACCTTCAAGGCTTTCAACAACAGCAGCCACTTCAGAAATAAATATCCCATCCCCGAAGTCCCATCCTTCACCATGCTGCCCGCCTTTTAAGGGATGCAGGAATGTCCTGAGTTCCTCCGTTATCCTCTCCCTGGCGTTAACGCTTTCGACAAACGGCTTAAGTGTAGCTGTCAAATATACGTCTATCTTTTCGTACCTGGGTCCTGTCACCTCTATCCTGTCGTTGCTGCGGATAGTTACAAGAGCTCTCTCTTTGAGATACTTTTCAACCGTATCTATCATGCCGGATTCAGGCAGAGGTGTTTCTTCATCACGGTCCGGCACTATTATAATGTATATCTTTCCACCGGGATTCGGAATGCATTTCGCTTTTACAACATCCTGTGAAGCTTCAAGCGCAAGCCATTCAAAATCTTCCCTGGTGACGGCGGATCCCCTGTTCTTAAGCGCATGGGGGCCCCGGGTGATGGCTTTTTCAAGGTTCTCCTGGTCTTTTCCCCCGGATGAAGAAATATGATTGGTCACACTCTCGATATTTGAGATTTTTCTTTTTAGCGATGTAACAGCACCCGGCTCCTGGTTTCCTTTTGAGCCGCCGCCGCTTTTATATTCCCTCGCTACTACGTTGTTCGTTCCCCTCGGCGGGAGCATCCCCCTTTTGCCATCCCCGAAAAATATCTTCCCGTTAAGACGGTCAAGGGTATAATGCCTGCCTGCCGGGCCTGAAAGGGCAAAGTCCCTGGTCTCATTCCAGCTTATCCATATCTCTTTTATCTCCCCTGTTTTTTCATCTTTTACCAGCCGCAGGGGGTTCACGCCGGTCTCCGATTCCAGTGCTTTTATCTCGCTATCGGGCGGAATCCCGGCTTCTTTTATTTCGATAACCTCTCCCTCAAGCACGGGTTTTTTTGAAAAGGACAGCAAAAGACCGGGTTTTCCGGTCCCTGACCCGAGAATTTCATCTTTCACCGTGCTGCTGTTCACAGCCCATACTGTATTCGGGGAAATGCCTTTCAGTTCAGGGAGAGAGAGTGCCTGCTCATTTTTGGGAGATATCCTGAGCCAGCACAGGTTTTTCCCGAATTCGGCTGTGTTTGTTATGTCAGAAGGGATATGGAGGAATACTATCCCCCCGGTAGTGAATGAGTTTGTTTCGTCTTCAACCCTGAACTCCTTCCACTGTGCATTGCTAAAAAAGTATTCCCATTTCAAGCCTGCGCTGAAGAGCTTCTCTTTAACAGCGAAATAAACTGAGATCGATGCTCCTGCTATTTTTTTATTATATTCAAAACCAAGGTAAAGAGCAGGTCTTTTATCCTGAGGCGGCTCATAAGGCTTGAATTTCTTATCTTTTTCCATATTCACGATTTTATAGTGGAAATTGTTGTAAGTCTTAATCTCCTGGACAGGTTTATTTTGATAATCGTACTGGATGGCAATAGATTCCATGAACGGGGATTTAAGATTAGATGGAGTATATTCACCCCAGGTATATTTCGTTTCTTCCAGCTTCTTTTTAATTGCATTTTTCTGCTGCTCAGTAAGCGCCGCTTCAGCCGGTAAAATCTTAATAACATCATCTATGGATTTTACCCCGAACGTACTGGATTTTCCATAATCACCCGAAACAATCTTCACCCTGATCCATCTATTTGATTGCCCGTTAATCGCTGTGGATATAATGAGAGGACAGGTGAACGAAACCGCTGTATTAGTCGAATCTGTGAACGCTTTTGTACTGTCCGTGAAATCCGCCGCTTTATTTCCGACAAACGTACTGCCTGCCCCATCTGAAATGCCCAGAAGCGCCCATTGTTTTCCATCCCAGAATTCCCAGTTAAGCGTCACACTGGTAGGACTATTGTCTTTAAGCTTGATGTTTAATGTTACGGTAGCGTCTTTTTTTGAAAAAGCTTCTTCTGAGCCAATGTACAGCGTATCCCCTGCCCCGGGGATTTCCCCGAACGGGTAAAACCCTTTCTTCACATCTACCGGGGTATCGTTAGAGAACGCCTGCTCAGGCAGGATATCGCTTACTGTCAGGTCTGCTGTTATTGCGGAAATCTCAGGCAGTTTCACCGAATCAACTACTTTCGTATCACCTGCCGGACGCACGGACAGCCAGAAACTATCGGTATCATCGACTGTGGAGCGCTTTATCACCGGTATCGCTGTGAGGGGTATTTCCAGTTGAGTACCGCTGGTCGATGTTATCTGTCCGTGAGAAATCCCGCCGTTTGACCAGTGGTCAAAATATTCCCCGGACAGGTTCCCTCCTTTGAACCGGATCTTAAGATATTTTACAGGTCTTCTTATATCAAAAAGCATTTCGTCGCCAAGGTATAGAACATGGTCTATACTTTTTTCCACACCTCCTCCAAATACTGAGAATTTATCTGTCGTAGCCGAGGCGTTTGAATGGTCTGTGTACGTATCGTCTGCCGGGTTGATCGAATAAACCGCGCTCAGTTTTGCAGGCATGACCCGCAGATCCTGCTCAGTCTCAAAAACGACTTCAGGGTCTTTGGACGAAGCCACCGAAGTACCGGAAGGAACTTCGGCTCCCGATGCTCCTTCCGCAAGATAGAATGTTAACGGGACATGTGCCGACCTGGCAGCAAGAAGGTCTATCCCCATAAAGTCAAGGAAAGCTATGCGGTGCTTATCGGGTATCTTATTAAGCTGGGTCACCAGGTGCTCAGACATCTTTGAGAATAGTTTGAATATTACAAGTCCCGGGTCATCAGGATCAAAATGACCCGGCTTCCAATCCTTATCTGCCCATTCCGGGCAGTAATGTTTCGCAAGTTCAAGCGCCTGGTTATAGATATCCGCGGATGTCCTGTTGTCCAGCCTGGGAGTTTTGGTTTCCATCTATCTTCTCTCCAGATAAAAGGGATACACAAGGTTATACCGTGTGTTCGAAGAAATCACGTTGTACTCAATGCTTATCACAAGCTTGTTCCTCTCCTCATCGTCCGCATTCGCATCGACCCTGATAAGTTCTATGCGCGGCTCCCACTTTTTTAACGCCTCCTCGACATAGAATATCGCACGGGAAGCCGTGGATGTATCGTTACCGGAAAAAACAAGTTCCGAAAGCCCGCATCCGAAATCAGGTCTCATGACGCGCTCTCCCCTGGCAGTGCCGAGGATTATCATTATCGATTCCCTGATGGAATCCTCGTACTCTGACCAGGCTATCTTCCCTTCTTTGACCTGTAACGGAAATCTTACTCCGACGCCGAGAAAATCCTTTTCCATATTATCACCCTATTAGCACTGTGCCGGCAGCCACTACTGTCCCGGCAGGAAGGTCTGAGGGATCGTTGCATGTCGTTGCCGTATCCCCGTTCCTGGCAGCCATCTTCCCGTTTATCTTCACGGTAGCGCTCCCAATTTTGATCGCCGCCTTATTCGAAGGAGGGCTCTGGAATGGCCCGCCCTGCGGGATATGAGAAGGCGTATTGGTTGCCGTCGAATCAACGGTCGCGGCTGGTGAGCCCATTATCTTTACATCCTGGCTGAGTGCGCCGTCGATAATTCCTGTAAAAGGATGAGGAAGAGGGGTGGGCACAGAACCGCTCGGTGACGGTATCATCACTATATGCGTATCCGTTGCCATGACCTGGTCTCCCTGTTTGGCTGCCGGCATTCCCATATTAATTAAGGTTCACCGTTGCCCCTTTGACATTCATGTTCCCTGAAGCTTTCAAATCCATCCCTGCCGATGCCTCTATTTTTGTAGATGCGTTTGATTTTGCTTCGATATCGTTAGCCTCGATAGTTACCTTCCCGTTCGGTGCGGATATCGAGATATCCTTGCTGGAAATAATAGAGATCTTCTCATTTTTTGCGTCGATAACGATCTTATTTTTTTCCGATTTGTCGATTATCTCGATTTTTTCCGCCCCGTCCGTGTCATCCAGTTTTATCAGATGACCGCTTCTTGATTTGATGATCCTCATATTGTTCTTTCCATCGCTGTTCGTCTGCGGCGGCTTGTCCTTGCCGTTCCATAACGAACCGATAACATAAGGCATGTTGATGTCCCCGAACTCAAAAGCCACAAGCACCTCGTCATCGACCTCAGGAAGGAAGTATATCCCGCGCTCTTTACCTGCCATGAGTGATACGACCCTTGCCCAGTTGGATTCATCGGTATCGCTCAGCCAGGGGAATTTCACCTTGACCCTGCCGAGGTCGTCCGGGTCTTTATTATTCGTCACTATGCCTATCACGACCCCGGTTATATGTTCCTTAGGGGATGTATCTTCTATCAGATCTATTAAACTCATACGCCGACCCTTCTTACTTTAAATGATGTATCATACCCGTGCGAGCCGATGGTATGTGTTGTTGAAGTCACATAGTACGTACCGCTGAACTTTCCCAGCCCCTTGATATCTATATTCTTGCCAGCTCGCAGCCCGGGTATTCCCTGGCATTTCCCTTCGCCTGTTACGAACCCGACCAGTTGTGCATTGTACCTCGCGATTGCAAGCTTCTCCGCATCTGAAACGTCCACGAGATACTCACCTATAACAGCGGACACGGCGGACGAGGAACTGCCGAATGCGGACTTTGCCATCGCTGTTCCCGTCTCATCAGCAGACATTTTCGATACCTCGTTCCCTTCCTTTGCTTTTGCGGATATTGCTTCCTTTTTCATGAAATCCCATCCCTGCACCACGACTTCGTTAGCATCATATCGAGTGCTTAACTTGCAGGAGAACTCATCGATATCAACCCTGTATTCAAGGGTAAGGGAGACAGCATCGTTTTCCCGCGCTTTCCTGAAGAGTAATTTTTTATCATCGACCATTACTTCGTACCTTATCCTTTTAGCCCTCTCCAGAAGGAATTCAAAATCGTTCAGGTTGTTCTGGTAGATGCTCGGATAGACCGTTCCCGTATCTTCCGCATCCGCGCTCAAGCCCCAGTCACCTGCCAGGGTAGAGGCGATGTCGCTGTCTTTTGCGCCTGCGAAAGTCCTTTTCTTTCTCCCGAAGCGCAGCCTGTGCAGCCTGTCAAAGCCCCGCACCTCGATTATTGACTGCTCCTTCCCGAAGGACGGCTCAAGGGAAGTGACCTCACCGGTTATCATCGGTTCGACCTTGTCCATACCCATGTACAGCTTGACCTCGCTTCCGAGCTTGAAGTCGGCAAGGTCAAGGTACCTCCACGAGCCCTTTTCCAGGTTGGCTGTGGAGAGCCTAATAATGAACATGGATGCGGTATTGATCTCTTCCTCAAACGCCACGCCCTGGACAGTTGACCTGATCTCTCCGGAAATTTCTTTGCCGTCCACTTCAACCTTGAAATTAGGAACTCTTAAGGGTCTATCATCTGCCAATCAGGACCCTCCTAACCGGGTATTATTAGTATCCTGCCAATATCCTGCGGTCCCGGGAAATTGAACGGGTCAGCGATATCGTTCGCCTCGGCGATCTCGCGCCACAGGAGCGGATTTTTCAGCTCTTCGGATGCGATAAAGTCAAGCCGCTCACCTTCTTTAACGACCCTGACCTTCCTGCATGCTTCGGCGCCCTTGAGTTTAAGCATCTCCTGTGCAGTGACCGCCGGTCTCATTGTCAGTGTCGCCGTTGCCCTGACAGGTATGCCGTCTGACAGGAACATGGTGAATTTCTGGTCAACTTTTTCCACGTAGCCTTTAAAGTTGAATTTCCCCCAGGTGAAAAGGCACATGGGAGGGTTTTTTGAATTTTCTCCAGACTCGGATGGGAATGTCAGCTCGACCAGGCTTTTAGTCCCTTTGATCATTTTTCCGGTTCCGGAGTCCGTGTGGTCCTCCCTGACATCTGTCTGGCTCTCATAAGTATCAAAAAGGAGGGTCACGGTGAACTTATCGAAATTCGAACCTTTAAACTCCGGTGGTGAGCCTTCCTTTTCAACCCAGCTCACATTTACAGCCGTAGCGTAGTCTGATGGATTGAACAGTACCTCGATCCTTTTATCTTTTATCTCATTGCCCTTTTTATCCAGGACACATATCATTGCCTTTGCCATTTATACAAGCCCCCGTTTTTCTTTTTCGATCAAAAGCCTTCTTTCGATCAGTTTATAGACCGTATCGGCGATGGTATTTATATCACCAGGCTTCCTTTCCAGCGAGATGCTTTTATTAACATTCCTTTCCCGGACATCTTCATTAGTTGTTTTCATGACAATGGTATCTATCGTATCCTCAATCCGCACCGGTTTTTCCTTTTTCCCCGAATTGCCGGCAAAATGGAGAGCGGGGTTCGCCTCCGGGACAATATTATCAGGGAACAAGGTACGTTCCCTGCCGGATAATCGTTCATTCATTTTTTGCACGTTCAATGTCAACCCTGTAAAGATATTTCTCTTGAGTACTGTTTTTACAAATCTTTCCTCTCGTATTAATCCGGTATCCGCCCTTTCTGAGGGTACATGTCCGTAAGTTAATGTTTTCACCCTTGTTAGAATTAATTCAGAGGACCGGCTCTCTTTATTTGGATCATGAATACCGGACGGGAGAGTAGTTTTATTATATTCCAGGCCATCTCTGGCACTGGTTATTTGTGAATGACCATTGCTTGCGGGATTCATGGGATCTAAAACTGTTTTTGCAGGGCTGGTTATCGGGACTAAGACCGGGAATAAAATATTTTTTCCATTCTTTTCATATTTCTGCGGGATATTTCCATCGTGATTTCTTACACTCTGCTGCAATACTGGACTTACATTTTGCTGCAATACCGGAATATTATCTGCTTCAACGTTTTTGCTTTTATTCATCAAAAGCTCTTTCGTAGCAGTTGCAGGAGAACCTGACCCGGTGTTTACAATGTTAAAAATATTTTGTAAATGGCTGCCTGTCATATGCCTGGCAGGAAGTACTGTTAGTTTTACGGTTGATTTTACGGTTGGTTTTACAGTCAGCTTATCTGACCCTGTTACTGTATAAAACACTGGAAGCAACCCCTTTCTTTCTACGGCAGGGTATGAAGTTGCTGAGCCGCCAAAAATCTGGAAAAATTTTTGGGACGCTGATGACCGCTGACCGACCAGACCTCCAGCCATTCCGGATTGGATTATATTCCTGTAAAAACTTACGTTATATTGTTTCCGATGCCTGTTTTCATGCGTCTTTATCGATTTCCTGATTACTCCGGTATAAAAATGGAATTGGAATTCGAAGTAATTGTTAATTCTCCATTCGGAACCGGTGTTTTTCTCAAGGGAACTATTTCTGTCAGTTTCTCTTAAGCCGAACAACCGAAGGAATACAAGTGCAGGCAGCCTGCCTGATTTTCTGAAAAAGCTATATTTTTTTATGATTTTCTCAGAAAAATTCCTGTATCTGTTCATAGTTTACCACAATGCTGAAATTACATCAGACCGTGATGCGCAAGCACCAGTGTTTCGGTGGCTATCGCATTACTTCCGGCATTGAAAACAGGTCCGTCCCACTTTACAGGGAACGCTTCAAGAAAATCCCACTCCATAACCCTGTCTCCCTCACTGTCGATGAGATAAATACTGCCGCTTTTCCGTTCTATTTTCCCGTTTATCACATCCCTGTACCAGTCGTACAGTTTCCAGTCCGTGATCCCGCGCTTCAATGTGATGTCGGTATATTTTGTCCCTTTAGGGAGCTTGTGCTCAAAACTGTTGTTGCCTCCTTCCTTTACAGTATCATACTCAGTCTGGATGCTCAGGCCGGAGACTTCTGTAAATCCGCCTTCTATAATGCCCTCTATTTCCACAAGAAAGTTAAAGGCACCGTAAGGGTCAGACCTTTTCCCGACTTCAGGCATATCTCCTCCTATACATCAAAAAGATTTTTTTGCTCTTGCGGATTCAGTCTTTTATTGATCTTACTTACCTCTTCACACCACTGCTGCCTCTCACGGTGTTCAAGGTTCATAATAGTTTCATGGTCCCAGTGCAGGTAGTATGCTAAAAAGGCTACCTCCTCGTACAGCCGGTCGAGGGGGTAGCCGGCTATTCCCCCTGCGGTTGTACCTCTATCTCGAATTTATGCTCACACTTCGGACATACGGTCCTGATAGAATTCGAGCCGTTCTGGTTTATCCTTGTGTACATCTCCTGAAGATATGCAAAATCCCCTGCAAAGAGTCCTTCGATGACCTTCGGGGTTATCATCTTCAAGTCTCCAAGGCCGGTAACGACCCTGGAAAGAAGGATAACGGTCAGGTACGCCGGATTACTCTGGACTCTCGGGTCTTTCATGGGAAGTATCTCATCCGCTGCCGTAGCCAGCCTCATTTTTCCTTCTTTATGAAGAGTGCCGGTCTCATCCACGTATCCCATGGGCAGGGAAAAATCATACTCGGTCTGTAAAACTCCCATTTAGCCTCCTGTTATTTCGTCCTCTTTATTCCCTCGTGAACTATCTCGATTGATTCCACAAGCACCTCATTTCCCTTGGCATTCAAGCCAGACGGACTATATTTTGTGGGCCATGCTTCTACAATATCCCATCGTGCCTTATCCGCCCCGTCCTCGTCTATCAAAACAATGGATATATTTTTCCGTGCTTTTTTTGCGCCCGATTGTTCGACGGATTTTCTCCACTGATAAAGCTCCATTGAGTCTACCAGTCCTTTTTTCAGGGTTATGTTCCCGTATTTGGTAAGACCTGACAGCTTTTTCTGGGTCGGCAGGTCAGTGCCTTCCCTGTACTCGACCGGGTCTGTGGTTGATTCAGGGATCGTGGCTTCTGCGAAACTTGCTGTAGTAATGCCGTCTATCTCAACTCTGAACCTGAAATTCCTGTAGGGGTCTTCTCTTTTTCCTGTTGGCATATTATTTTCCTCCTGTAATTATTCTATTTGGTCTGCGTTTTCTGTTTGATCTGGATAACTACGAACTCGGCAGGTTTTACAGGCGCGACCCCGACCTCGATGTGCAGGTATCCCGCATCCCGTTCCTCAGGCGGATTGTTCTCTGCATCGACTTTGACATAGAATGCCTCTTCCGGGGTGCTTCCGAATAAAGCCCCGTCCCTCCATACCCGAAGCAGAAACGCGGTAACGTTCCTTATCACTTTTCCCCAGAGCCCGGGATCGTTGGGTTCAAAAACCACCCACTGTGACCCTTCATCGATTGATTCCTCGATATAGAGTAGGAGCCTCCTGACGTTCACATATTTCCACTCGGGATCTGCCGAGAGCGTGCTTGCGCCCCAGATGCAGATACCCGATGTCGGGAAAGAACGGATAACGTTGATACCAAGAGGGTGCAGTACATCATGTTCGCCTCTTGTAACTATCCTCTCAATACCAACGGCGGTACCTAGATAACCCTCGGAAATGCCCGCAGGTGCTTTATGGACGCCTCTTGTTGCGTCTGTGTATGCGTACTTTCCTGCGACCAGCCCTGATGGGGGAATAAGTCTTTTACCTCCTGTTAACGGGTCGCTTACCCAGAGCCAGGGATAATACAGGGCGCCGCAGGATGAGTTGAATGCATTGCCCTTGTAAGTATCTGTTGTCCCGTTCTTGAACTCCTTCACTCCTCCCTTGGTCGAATCTGTTGGTGATATCCCGTACGGGGGGTCTGCAATAAAGAAGCAATCCTTCCTGTCTTTACAATAGTTAAGGCCGGCAAGGATAACTTCCCTGTCCCCGTACTTATCGGGTATAGCCACGATATTTATGTCATCGATCTCATCAAATGCATGAAGCCCTTTTTTGTTGTCACTGGTACCTGTAAAATCAGCATCTTCAATACCGTCCTCTCCGCCGGTTAACGGGTAACTGTCATTTGCAGGTCTTTTATCAGTGGCATCCGCATGCATTTTTATAAAACCAGACACGTTATTTATAGTATCTTCGATGTTTGCAGAGGAAATATTATCGAATACTTCGGACACCTCACCCTCAAACTCTTCTTTAAAAGTCTCCTTCTCTTTGTAATTAATTGTAAGTTTAAAGTGGGTTTCTTTGGGTTTCTCAGACGGATCTCCGATCACTATAGTTACCCTGTCGCCCCATTTTCCCTCTGACCTGGCGGTTACTGTAAGTACATTGGCAGCAGCGCCCCCGCCGCCGGAATCCTTGATGGTCACATGGGAGCTCTTTGCTTTATCGGATGATGCCCTGACCACGTAACAGCTTGTTCCGCCTTCTGCGAGGAACGCATATACCGCGTATGCAAGATACCCGTTCGGAATAAAGCTGCCGAATTCTTTTACATACTGGCTCCAGTTTGTGATCAATTTAGCTTTGCCTATATCTCCTTTCTCGGCAAGACCCACAAACGCTCCTGTGGATGTGCCGACACCGGCTATGGGTTTGACCCCGCCTGATACTTCTTCTACATAAACTCCTGGTGAACTGTACCTAGCCATAATTTACCTCCGGATTACTTAGTTGATTTTTTACTTTTTCCTTTTTTCCTGGTCAATTGTATTTCTTCTACCTGTTCTTCGATAGTTTCAACCACGGAAATATCACCTTTTGCGATAAGGGTTTGCAGATGGGGCGATAATGATTCCTCCCCTGAGAATTCTGCTTTACTTTTTGCCAGAAGGTCGATATTTTTACCGCCTATCAAATTAACTATTAATCTCTGGTTCAATCTGTTTCGAACTACAACCATAGCACCTCCGAATAAAAAATATTTTAATATTATTAATATGAATATTATTAATATTTATATTGGATTTTCCGCATTGCAGAGCAACGCTCATCTGACGGTATCCGTCACAAGTACACGGATGTCCTTTTCCTTCACCTTTGCGACCTTGACCGGCTCCTTCTCGGACGGTATTCTCACGGGCGTCAGGATGTACGAGATAGATATCTTAAAAGCCTTATTCGGGAATCTCTCCCACAGCTGGCTTATCTCTTCAAGCTTGAGGTTGTTGCTGACTATCCTTATCTCATCATTCCCGCTTTCTTTCAGGCTGCCCTCAAGCATCGCATCCCTTATCACGGGATTATCGTGGAATACCTGCATAAGCCTCTCCAGGATTATGAGTTCTATCTCCCTGTTCTGGTGGTACGGGGTAAAAATATAATGCAGGTCGAGAGTAAGGGGCGGATAACGCATGCGGTCGGTATTTACCGGCTCTGACCCGGTATTCCTCAAATAAGTATTCTCAGCGACCTGGTACAGGAAGATGGAGAGCCGCGGGTTCGCCGTAGGTTCGATGTCGGCAGGCGACTCAAAGATGATGGAATTCTCCTGAGAAAGCTCGGTGATCTTCTGCTGAAGGAGTTTCTTTAAGGATAGACCCACATCTCTTAATACTGCCATTATTTCACACCTGTCTCCGTAAGTTCATAATAAGGTTCAAAATCAGCCTTTAAGAAGGGTTTCCCGATCTTCTGGTATTCTCTTTTCGCTGCACGCATGATGTGATGCATTTTTATTTCTTCTGTGTCCGAAGCTGCGTAAAATGCCGCAGTAAGGGCGATATTTTTAATATTCCCTCCTGCAAGTTTCAGTTTTTCGGAGATGAATTTGTAGTCTATGTCCTTTGCCAGCGGGGCTTCTTTCGGGAACAACCCTGTCCATATCAATTTCCTCTGCGGCTCATCGGGGAAGGGGAACTCTACCACGAACTGCATCCTTCTCAGGAAAGCATCATCTATATTTTTGCTCAGGTTCGTGGCAAGTATAACAACACCTTCGTATTCCTCCATCTTCTGCAGGAGATACCCTATCTCTATATTGGCGTACCTGTCGTGTGCGTCTTTTACCTCGGACCTTTTCCCGAAAAGGGCATCCGCCTCATCAAAGAAGAGTATAGCATTGCTGGCCTCAGCTTCTTTAAAGATGTTGCTCAGGTTTTTCTCAGTCTCGCCGATGTATTTGCTGACAACCGAAGACAGGTCGATCTTATAAAGTTCAAGTCCTGCGTCCCTGGCGATTATCTCGGAAGACATGGTCTTTCCTGTGCCGGATGGTCCTGAGAAAAGAACGTTCAGCCCCTTTCCCAGGGATAGTTTCTTATCAAATCCCCAGTCGGTATAGACTATTTCCCTGTATTTGATGTATTCACATATCTCTTTTAACTGGTTTTTTATATCGCTCGGAAGGACGATATCTTCCCAGGTATAATGCGGCTCTACCTTTCTGGCAAAGGCAGAAAGGTTCCTGTTAGACTGCGTCCTGCAGCCGTGGTAGAGGTCATCCATGGATAATCTGCTGCCGGGCTTTTTTGCCAGGGCGGTATTGCATGCTGTGAACACGGCAGCTTTTATCTGACCGCCGCTGAGTTTGAATTTATTTGCAAGGGCAGCGATATCGACATCCTTCGATGCGTTGCCGTTCAAAAATGATTCCCACAGCCGCTTACGGAGTTCAAAGGAGGGTACGGGAAAGGCAACGTTTATGAAGATGTGGTTTTTTAATACTCCCGAAGGCTCACACGGCAGGTCCCCGGACAGGAAAACCCAGCCCGGAAGGTTATCCAGCTCCCGGACCAAATCTACCGCCGCAACTCCCGGCTCCTTTGTCTTCCACAGCGCATCAAACCCTTCAAGATATACGGACGAACCCTGCAGCAGGGCTTCGCGCAGGACTATTTTTAAAATTTCAAATGATTCATTCGGATCATTTTTTATCAAAGCCTTTGAATCCACTATAAGCAGTGGAGTTCCCAGTTCCCTGCAAACGGCCTCGGCAGCCATTTTCTTTCCTGTGCCGTACGCACCATGGAAATAGAACATCAGCGGAGAATCCAAACCGGGATGTCCTTCAGTTAATTCTATTAACGTATTTTTTGTATCATCCGCTAAAATCAGATCGTCAAAGGAGCTTTCCGGCTCTACTATCGCTGAGAAGTTCTGTAACCTCTGGTCTATCCCGTCAGTTCCGAGCAGGAAGCTGATTATCCTTTCATCGACCTTGATGGATTTAGATAAAAGCGGAAGCTGGCTCTCCTGCCCGTCCGCCATAAGATAAAGAAGCCGGTGCCCGACAAGAGGCGCATAAGGCAAAAATTTCTCTCTTGCCTTGTATCTTTCTTCAACTGAGCAGCACAGGAGTCTCATCACCAGGTCTACGGTCGGACGTTTTCTTGTCACATCGTTCTGGAGGTAGGAATACAGTTTTTCATACCTTAATTCCAGCTCCGGGGCAAGACTGATCAAAAGCGCATCGATCTCAAAAGGCTGGAGGTGGAAGAGTTCGGATAGTATTTGAAGCCTGAGCTCTTTCCCCTGCTTTATGCTCTCAATTTTTTTCCTTTCTATTTCCCTGGTTTTTGCTTCGATCTCCCTGATTTCTTTTTCCATTGCGGGGCAGGTATCCATACTTAACTCGTAAGGCGTGTTCTGCAGAAGTGCGTTCACTTCATTCTCGGATATATATAATCCCTGAAAACCATCTGCGCTCCCGCTATGCTCAGCTCTCCATTTTTCAATGTTGAGACGGATTATAAGGTCAATCCTGTACAACTCATCAAGAAGATGTTCAAGGTTATTTTCGTAGATGGTCATATTGGATTATATTGTATTCTCTACAATCTTTTGGAACGCTGCAACCAGTATGTCGCAGTCTGTCAGGTTCCCGCAAGACTTCAGTCTGTCCACTTCGATCAAAAACCTCTCGCTGCCTGCACAATCAAGATGATTTTTCTCCGCGAACCTCATCGCAAGGCTCTTCAGTTCTTTTTTGGACGAATATTTCCTGGGCATCCTGTCATCAATAAAATTGAACACATGCCCGCATTTTTTATGTCCTATGGTCGGCGTCGAAGGATTTGCAGAGGTTCGTATGTAATCCTTAAAACTACAGTGCTTGATAATCTCTCCACATTCGCATATTATCGTTTTAACACCACCTTTTTTAAAAAAGTATATAAAGTCCTCTAATCAGAAGGAGATTCATCGCCCAACTGCTCGCTCCTTTTTAGATGACCAATCATTATAATTAGAATCACATGTATATGAGCGTGTATATATACATTTGTAACAATGGCGGAGGACGCATTTTAGTTTGTGGGCTGCCGGGATTTATAAATTAATAAGAAGAAAATAAACTTGGTGTTGAATGGGCCCGCTGAGATTCGAACTCAGGATCTCCGCTGTGTGAGAGCGACGTCATAGCCGACTAGACCACGAGCCCTTCGATGCGCAATGATAGCGTGTATCCCTAATAAGATTTTGCATTTAAGGTAGAAATGTGTAATCAAATTTAGATTAACAACGAACTCATACGAACTCACAACGAACTCCGATTGTGTGAGTTCGTATGAGTTTGTTACTGATGCCTATTTTGTTGTACCTTTTAATCGTTATCTATAACCGCAGTTATAGCCGACTCTGTGGTTTATATACTAAAACGAACCGCAGATGAACGCAGGTGCGCTAAAGTTCTGCGCCCATCTGCTTTAATATCTGCTTTAATCCTGATGCTTTAATCCTTATCAGGCTGTAGCAGCAGCCATCTGGCTGATATACTCGCTGGCTGACATCTGGGGTCTTGCAAAGAGCTTGTCCGTAGCCTTGAATTTCGCGGATGAGCCGTAGGCGCTGTAGACGTCCCTGAGCCAGCTCAGGTGTTCCTCGTCTTCATTCAGGGCATATTCATGCGCAGACCTTGCGCTGTCGCTCTGTGCGAACTGCACTCCCTGGCGGTGGGCTTTTATTTCCATCAGTTCGCCGATCATCGCATGCTCTAAATGGCTTGTCGTCGGGTCCATCAGCGATTCGAGCATTGTTATGTGTATGTTCTCGACCGCCGTCCCCATATTAAGAAGCCTGCGCACATTGTCAGAAGGTATCATTTTCCTTAACATCTGGTACTATAGATAGCTTCCTCAGTTAACGACTCTACCAAACCTGCTCACGGTTGCAGTGTATATGGTATACTACATGCTTTGATACATTGCGTGCTTTGATACGGCAACATGAATTCTAGACCAGGACAACCTGCCAGAAAGCCAGCTATTATCAAAAGGCTTAAATGCGAATAAACCCTTTAAGCGAATCCCATGTCCGGATAGTGTAGCGGCCTATCATGGAGGCCTGTCGAGCCTTCGACCCGGGTTCAAATCCCGGTCCGGACGTTTTACTTTTTTCGCAACCAATACTCTTATGCTGTCATATAACCGAGATATTATAGGGAGGTTACGCTCTATGCCAGTTCTAAAGAAAAGGAAAACATATGCTGAAAAATGCCCGGTATGCGGCAGGGATCTGCATCCGCTGGGTGAAGAAGAAACCGTCTCCTTCGGCAGTGAGACCGTTTATTTTGATGAAATTCCACCGCAAGCTCCAATTCTTGCAGAGGTAAGCCCTGGTCACTGGGTAGTAGTGGTCGAGAGGAAGCCTGCAAAGACATAACAACGAATTAAAACACAAATATTAATAATCAGGATGTCTTCTTTGAGGTATGGTCAGAGTAATAGGCATAGACCCCGGAACAAAAAGTTTTGATTTTTGCGGTCTTGATGAAGATACGGTTATCCTTGACAGGTCCGTATCCACACAGGATATTGCCAGTGAGCCGGAGCTGATCTCGGATATAATAATAAAAACAGGGGCTGACCTGGTCGCAGGACCATCTGGCTTTGGCATTCCGCTGACACCTATCCGGGATATAGGGGAGCGGGAACTGTTTCTTATGTCGCTCATTAAAAAGGGAGATAAGAAAAGTATGCTGGGCATGCGGCAATCCATAAACCGCATGAAACAGCACAACCTTCCGGTCGTTTTCCTTCCTGCTGTTATCCACCTTCCTACAGTCCCGGATTACCGGAAAATCAATAAAATAGATATTGGCACGGCTGATAAGCTCTGCTGCGCTGCGCTCGGAATATGGGAACAGGCACGGAGGCTCGATAAGAGTTTCGGTGAAACCTCTTTTATATTGCTTGAGATGGGCTTCGGGTACACCGCTGCAATTGCGGTTAAGGACGGGGAAATCGTGGATGGGATCGGAGGAAGTAATGGCAGTATCGGTTTTCTCTCGATGGGGTGTATGGATGCCGAGCTTGCATATCTGCTTGGAGGCTTTAACAAAGAACTCCTGTTCAGAGGGGGTGTGGAGACGCTCGCAGGAACGCCTGAAAAACTGATGGAGAACAGGAACGCCCTGAATGCGTATCTTGAAGGTGCAGTTAAAGATATTATATCGCTTACTGCCTCGGTAATACCGCAGGAAATCCTGGTCTCAGGCAGGATGTCAAGAGTCGGGGGAATATTCGATTATTTAAAAGAACGCCTTACTCTTGCGCCTGTAAGGAGACTTGAAGGACTCAAGGTCAAAAAGGTCAAAGAAGCTGCACAGGGTGCCGCCCTTATTGCCAGCGGCATTGCAGGAGGTAAATATAGCGAGCTTACGGACGTGATGAGAATAAAAGAGGCAAAAGGGACATCGCTGGATTATATATTGCTGCCAGAGATAGAGGCGTTGAAAAAAGAATACGGTGTATAATTCAGCTTATAATTCAGTGCATAGTCGAGCTCTCAGGTTTCTTATACAAATGCCAAAGCTTTTTAAATAATCAAGACATCTTGAGGGTTCGCGCTGGGCTCGTGGCTTAGCTTGGATATAGCGCCGGGCTTCTAACCCGGATGTCGAGGGTTCGAATCCCTCCGGGCCCGCTTAAGAGTAAAATTAACGCAAATCGAGATATCGCGCCTCGGTGGCTTAGGGGTATAGCGCGTCCTTGGTAAGGACGAGGTCGAGGGTTCAAATCCCTCCCGGGGCTTACTTTAAAGTGACACCAATCATCTATGTTGGTTGTGGTAAAAAAGGAGACATAAGGTGTAAAAATGCCGGGCAATCACAACGAGATTGAAAAACGCCTTTGGGATGCCGCAGACGAACTGCGAGCAAATTCAAAGCTGAAATCCTCGGAATACTCGGTCCCGGTTCTAGGGCTCATCTTTCTCCGCTATGCCGACCACAAATTCACCATAGCCCAGAAAGAACTGGCAGGCAAAAGCACAGACAGGCGCCCCGTGGGCAAGACCGATTACCAGGCGCGCGGTGTCCTGTACCTGCCTGAAACCTCAAGATTCTCAAAGCTTCTCAACCTTACTGAAGGTGCTGATATCGGAAAAGCCATCAATGAGGCGATGCGCGCAATCGAGGCTGAGAACGAAGAGCTCAAGGATATCCTTCCCAAGACCTATAACCATCTTGATAACAGCACCCTGGTAGAGTTATTAAAGACTTTCAATTCTGTGCCTATGGACATCGAAGGTGATGCTTTCGGTAAGATTTACGAGTATTTCCTGGGCAAATTCGCCATGAGCGAGGGGCAGAAAGGAGGCGAGTTCTTTACACCTACTTCTGTTGTTAAACTCATCGTGGAGGTAATCGAACCCTACCACGGGCGCATCTTTGACCCTGCCTGCGGCTCAGGCGGCATGTTCGTACAGAGTGCGCGCTTTGTAGGAAACCATAAGAAGAATCCCAACGCCGAAATCAGCGTCTATGGGCAGGAGAAGACCGCTGAGACCGTGCGCCTGTGCAAGATGAACCTCGCTGTGCATGGTCTTTCCGGAGATATTCGCGAGGGCAACAGCTATTACGAAGATATTCACAAAAGCGTCGGCAAGTTCGATTTCGTGATGGCAAATCCACCTTTCAATGTAGATAGGGTGGACAAGGAGCGGATCAAGGACGACCCCCGCTTCCCTTTTGGTATGCCAAAGCCCGATAATGCTAATTATCTCTGGATTCAGATATTTTACAGCGCCCTGAATGACAATGGACGCAGCGGATTCGTGATGGCAAACTCTGCCAGCGATGCCCGTGGAAGTGAGCAGGATATCCGAAAGTCGCTTATTGAAGCAGGCGCGGTGGATGTAATGGTTGCTGTGGGCTCAAACTTCTTCTATACAGTCACGTTACCATGCACCCTCTGGTTCCTTGATCGCGGCAAGGTAAAAACACCGCGCAAAGACAAAGTCCTGTTTCTTGATGCACGGCACATATTTCATCAGGTTGACCGCGCCCATCGCGACTTTATTCCTGACCAGATTGAGTTCCTTGCCAATATCGTAAGGCTCTACCGGGGCGAACAGCCTGAGGTAACGAATGGCAGCGCGCCGATGTTAAAAGAGAAGTTCCCAGAAGATAAGTACGTGGATATACCTGGCTTATGTAAGGTGGCTGCACTTTCTGAGATAGAAGCGCAGGGTTGGAGCTTGAACCCGGGGCGCTATGTGGGAGTGGCTGAGCGCGAGGCTGATGATTTTGATTTCAAGGAGCGCCTTGAGGAACTGAACGAGGAGCTTGAGACGCTCAATACAGAGGCGCAGGAACTGGAAGTGCGTATTGCTGAGAATGTTGAAAGGCTGCTGGAGGCTGAGTGACAAAGGATTCGGATATGTATCATGCTGATATGGGTCCGAATGTGCGATTACAGATTAATTTACAAATCGTAAACATATTGTTTATGAACCGTAAACAAAAAGTTTATAATTTGTAAACTCGTGTAAGTTATTATGCTGACCGAGCTTTTTAAAACAAAAGAACGAGTTAGAATCATTTCGTATATATTGTATCATAAAAGTTTTACAGTTAACCAGGTTTCAAATGAAACAGGGATTACAAAAGGTCTTGTCTCCCGATACCTTAAATACGTGTATGGAGTCGGACTTTTTACAAAGATAAAAAACATATACCAACCAATCGACTGCGCTCATACCAGAGCCATCAAATTGCTCTTGAACCTGAATAAAATCAATATAAAGTCCCTGGATATAAGCTGGATAACAGGCATTGGTATATTTGGAAGCTGGGCGCAGGGAACAAATACCCATGAGAGTGACCTTGATATATGGGTTAAAGTCGATGCTTATCCAACCGAATATCAGATGGCGCGTTTGCAGAGAGATATAAGTGCAATGGCTGGCGTGGAAGTTAATATGCTTGTCCTGACGCCGGAAAAAATTAAATCAATCAAAATGGCAGACCAGCCGTTCTATAATTCGCTGCTGCGAACATCTATTGTGCTAAAGGGTGGTTCGATTGAATAATATAGAGGATTGTTTCAGGAAGGGTCTATTGCGAAAAGTGGAGCCTTCTTTAACAAAAAGCAAGGAGTCAATAGCTGAGGCAAGGGAATGGCTATCCGAAGCGAGAAAAAATGTTTTGGCAGAGGCGTATAAATCAGCCATTTCATCATTATATCTTGCGATCTTTCATTCTGCCAGGGCGGTGCTGTTCAGGGATGGGGTGAGGGAGAAGAGTCATTACTGTGTGGGTGTTTATCTTGGGAAATATGTTGAGCAGGGCGTTTTAGAGGAGGACTGGGTTTTGATATTCGACAGGATGAGGAGCGTACGGCACGCCGACCAGTACTCATTCCAGGCGCATCCTTCAAAGGAAGAGGTGGAATCAGGAATCGATATCGCCGGGAAGTTCGTGAATCGGATGGAAAAGCTGCTGGAGGGGGTGGCGTGATGGCTGCATGTGGATTTAGAGAAAAGGAACCGCAGATAAACGCAGATGAACGCAGATATAAACCCGTAACGGATTTTATAAGTTTCTTTAATGGCAAGTTATTTTCCGTAACGGATTTCGGCGCAACCCACCGCAAAGGATGCAAAAAGCGCAAAGAAAAGCGGCTGGAGTCTTTACGTTCGAAGTACCAGCCTGCGCCTTGGCTGAACGCTATGATGAGGCGTAGATGAAAAATGCGAATCTTCATGTAATCAATTGTCAGGAATATCCGCTATTAATGACTAAAGACATATATATGGTGTTACAAATAATACATACTGGTGAGAAAAATGGCGATAAGTGAAAATGATATTACAGCTATCATTAAACATAAAGATATAAAACTTGTAGGTGATAGGCTCATTACAGTCCCTAAGAAAAAAGAGAAACGGTTCTTTCATGTTGAAATGGATGTTCCTGAAGAAAAAATTGATGAGCTACTGAGCGATGAGATATCCCAGTGGTAGAATGAATATTGCAGAATTTACTGAGCCGGAGATTTTTAGAGATACCAATATTTTTATCTATGCGCTGGCAAAGAAGCATCGCTATAAAAATATATGCGAGGAACTTCTATCAAGAATCAATCAGGGCGAAACGATTGGTTTTACATCTTCAACAGTGATTAATGAGCTATTTCATTCAATACTTATTGGGGAAGTTAGACTGAAATACGGGGACGTTGAAATCATCCGTTTCATTAAAGAGCATCCGAATGTAATCTCCGAGTGTTCGGTTGCCTATAGCGCGCTTGATGATGTATTTGATTCTAGTATTGTTATATTGCCTCTCACTTTGGAGGTGCTGCACCATGCAAAAACATTATCAAAGAATCATAACCTCTTATTTTCGGATGCTATACATGCTGCATCATGCGAAGTTTATGGTATAAAAAATATTGCCACTAATGACCAGGATTTCGATAGGGTCGATTTTCTGAAGAACTGGAGACCATGATTTAGCATATGCCTGTATTCATTTATTCATTATTTAATCTAAAAACCGCAGATGAACGCAGATTTTTTCTTGTGAGAGGGTTTATAGAACTTTTTGTTGACTGGTTATTTTCCGTGACGGAATTTGATGAGAAATTACACCGCAAAGGACGCAAAGAGCGCAAAGTAAAGCGGCAGGAACCTTTGTGTCCTCTGCTTCATAGCATGAAAAAGCACCGCCTCAGCGAACTTAGAACACGGATGATATGGATTAGACGGATTTTTACGGATACGATTAATCCGTGCGCATCCGTGTCATCCGTGCAATCCGTGTTCTTTTATAGTTTTTCTGGCATGAAACCAACATGCATGAAGGTATCTGCGTTTATCTGCGTTCATCTGCGGTTTTTAAATTGGGTGATTTTTCGGACAGGATTTACAGGATTTACAGGATACGCTTCATTTTTTAATCCTATAAATCCTGTTATCCTGTCAAATTGGAAGTGCCAGCCCACCGCGCCCCGGCAGAGCGCGAAGCTGCTGGAGGGGGCGAAGTGATGAACTTCAATACACGCACCCTTGGGAATATTTGCGATGAAGTTGGGGGTATTATCCGCACAGGTCCTTTTGGATCACAGTTGCATGAATCTGATTATCAAGATGAGGGTGTTCCTGTTATCATGCCAAAGAACATAATCGATGGCAAAGTATCTACGGAAGGGATTGCACGTATTGGGGATTTTGATGTATCTCGCCTTTCCCAACATAGGCTTCAAAAGGGTGACATCGTCTATGGCCGCAGAGGTGACATAGGTCGCCGAGCTCTCATAACCGAAAGGGAGGATGGATGGCTATGTGGAACAGGTTGCCTTCGCATCAGCTTAGGAAACTCTGTATTAGATCCAGTTTTCCTTTACTACTATTTAGGGCAACTGCAAGTAATATCGTGGATTTATAACAAAGCAATTGGTGCAACACTGCCAAATCTGAATACAGATATTATCCGTAGCGTACCCATCACATATCCCCCTCTCCCCACCCAGCGCAAAATCGCCGCCATCCTCAGCGCCTACGACGACCTCATCGAAAACAACACGCGGCGCATCAAACTCTTGGAAGAGATGGCGCAGGCGCTCTACCGTGAGTGGTTTGTGAAGTTCAGGTTTCCGGGGCATGAGAAGGTGAGGATGGTAGAATCGGAGCTGGGGATGGTGCCGGAGGGGTGGGATGTGAAAAAATTAGGTGATGTTGTTGAACTCGCATATGGTAAAGCCCTGAAAGCAGATGATAGAGTTGAAGGTTCATTTCCAGTTTATGGCTCTGGTGGTGTTGTTGGTTATCATAATGAGTGTTTAGTTAAAGGGCCTGGGATTATTGTTGGTCGTAAAGGTAATGTGGGTAGCGTATACTGGTCGGATTATGATTTCTTCCCAATAGATACCGTTTATTATGTAAAGAGCATAATCCCGCTACCTTATATTTATTATAACCTGCAATCGCAAAACTTCATTAATAATGATGCCGCTGTTCCCGGACTAAATAGAAATCAGGCGTACATGTTACCCTTCTTGCTGCCGAAGAAGGATATTTTATTGAATTTTGAGAATTTTGTTAAAGATGTCTTTAGACATACCAAAAATTTGAGAAACAAAAATGCCAACCTCCGCCGCACCCGCGACCTGCTGCTGCCGAAGCTCATATCAGGCGAGATGGATGTGGAGAATATCCAAGTGCGAATGAAGAATAACGGCTCAGGAGGAGCATAGATATGGAGAGTTTTTATATATTAAATGTCCTAAATTATGATAAAAGGTTGAGGAACCGAAGATGAGAATAAAAATCGATCTGGAAAGCGATGCGCTCGATTTCAGGATAAGCGAGGATCCGATAGAAGAAAGCGAGGAAATAAGTAAAGATCTCATTGTAGGCTAGGATGTCTGAGAACATGCCCCTCTGGCACCCCCGCTACACCCTCACCCCCGCCATCGCCCGCGCGCTCATGGATATCGAAGCAGCGCGCGCCGTGGTCGAGCATACTCCTCTTCCTCCGGCAGCAGAGGCTGAACTGCGCCGCCGCGCGCGCATACGTTCTACACATTATTCCACGCGCATCGAAGGCAACCGCCTGACGCTGGCGGAGGCTGAACAGGTCATCGAGGGAAAACAGGCACATTTTCACGGGCGGGAGCGGGATGTCAGCGAAGTGAAGAATTACTGGAATGCGCTGCTGCGCGTAGAGGAATGGGCTGCTAAAAAGATGCCGCTCACAGAAGAGCTTATTCAAAGGCTTCATGCGCTCATAAAAGAGGGAGCGCGTGCTAAACCCACACCTTACCGGGATGGTCAGAACGTAATTCGCGATTTGGCATCAGGTGCAATAATTTATCTGCCGCCCGAAGCAAAAGATGTGCCCGCGCTCATGGCGGCGCTGGTCGGGTGGGTGCACAGGGCAGAAAAAGAGGGGCTGCCTGTACCGCTCATCGCCGGTCTTGTGCATTACCAGTTCGTTACCATTCATCCTTACTATGACGGCAACGGGAGGACGGCGCGCCTGCTTGCGACATTTATCCTGCACCGGGGCGGCTACGGACTGAACGGCTTCTTCTCGCTGGAAGAACATCATGCGCGCGACCTGGAGGGCTATTACCGCTCCCTTGCTGTACATCCGCATCATAACTATTACGAAGGGCGGGCAGAAGCTGACCTGACGCCATGGCTTGAATATTTTGCCAGAACCCTGGCTCGTGTGTTCACCGCAGCAAAAGATGAGGCGCTGCACTATGCTGCGCAGTGTGTGCCGGCAGAACCCGAAGAACTGCGCCGTCTTGACCACAGGGCGCGGACTGTTCTTGCGTTATTCGCCAGAGCAGAACAGGTTACTACTTCACAGGTCGCTACCACTCTGGGACTTTCAGAGCGTATGGCGCGGGTGTTGCTCAATACGTGGGTCAAAGATGGCTGGTTGGTTATAGCAAATCCATCCAACCGAAAACGAGCATATGGTTTATCGGCAATTTATCGGCAATATATCGACAGTTTATCGGCAATGAAGAGGATTAAAAAATGAGCTTTGATTACTCCGAAGACTCACTTGTCGAACAGCCCGCTATCGAACTCTTTTCTGACCTCGGCTGGGAGGCTGCGAATTGTTTTTACGAGAAGTTCGGGGAAAAAAGCACACTTGGACGTGAAACGACAGGTGAAGTTATTCTTGTGCTAAGATTGCGTGAAGCCCTGAAGCGTTTGAACCCCAGTCTGCCTCCTGAAGCAATTGAACTCGCCATCGAAGAACTCACCCGCGACCGCAGCATCATGAGCCCGGCAAATGCCAACCGCGAGGTATATCGTTTGCTCAAGAACGGCGTGAAAGTCGCTTTCCGGGGCAAAGAAAATGAAGAGACCGTTGAGAACGTCCGGGTAATTGACTGGAATGAGCCTTCCAATAACGACTTCTTCCTTGCTTCGCAATTCTGGGTGTCGGGCGAGATGTACAAGCGCCGTGCTGACCTGGTTGGTTTTGTTAATGGTCTTCCGCTTGTCTTCATCGAACTCAAAGCCTCATATAAGAGGCTGGAACATGCTTTTAAGGGTAATCTGCGTGATTACAAATCAAATATACCGCAGATCTTCTGGTATAATGGCTTCATTATTCTTTCAAACGGAAGCCAGAGCAAAATAGGCAGCATGACAGCAGAGTGGGAGCACTTCGCAGAATGGAAAAAGATAAACAGCGAAGGTGAAGAGGGTATTGTTTCACTGGATACAATGATCCGGGGAACATGCGAGCCAGCTCGTCTTCTTGATATTCTTGAAAATTTCATGCTATTCAACGAAGCTACAGGCGGTCTCGTAAAACTTGTTGCGAAAAACCACCAATATCTGGGTGTGAATAATGCTACTGAGGCACTGAAGCAGATAGAAAAGAACAGGGGACGCCTCGGAGTCTTCTGGCACACACAGGGCAGCGGGAAAAGCTATTCCATGGTCTTCTTCTCCCAGAAAGTGCTGCGAAAAATTCCCGGTAATTTCACGTTCGTTATCGTGACCGACAGGCAGGATCTGGACAACCAGATTTACAAGAACTTTGCAGGCGCAGGCGCTGTGACTGAGGAGCAGGTGCAGGCGCTGAGCGGGGAACACCTGAAACAGCTATTGCGTGAAGACCACCGCTATATCTTCACTCTTATCCAGAAGTTCCATAAAAAGAAGGGCGAAACCTATCCCATGCTTTCAGCCCGCAAGGATATCATCGTTATCACGGACGAGGCGCATCGAAGCCAGTACGATGCCCTTGCCCTGAACATGCGAAATGCCCTGCCCAACGCTGCATTCATCGCCTTCACAGGCACGCCTCTCATTTTCGGTGAAGAAAAGACAAAAGAGGTTTTCGGGGATTATGTCAGCATCTACAACTTCAAACAGTCTGTAGATGATGGCGCCACTGTTCCGCTTTATTATGAAAATCGCATCCCAGAGCTTCAACTGACCAACAAGGAATTGAATGAAGACCTCCAGCGCCTCATCGACGAGGCAGAACTGGATGAAGAGCAGGAGAAAAAGCTTGAGCGAGAGTTCGCGCGTGAATACCACCTGATTACGAGGGACGACAGGCTGGATAAGATAGCCAGGGACATTGTCGCTCATTTCATGGGACGCGGGCAATTTGGGAAGGCAATGGTCGTCTCCATCGATAAAGCAACTGCCTTAAGGATGCACGATAAGGTTCAGAAGTATTGGAAAAAATACTTGAATGACCTGCAGGCTAAGCTGGTAAAATGCGATAAATTTGAGAAGCAGGAACTTGAAGAGAAAATCAAATTCATGGACGAGACCGATATGGCCGTCGTGGTGTCCCAGTCGCAAAATGAGATTGAAGACTTTAAGAAAAAGGGTCTGGACATAGCTCAGCATCGCAAGAGAATTGTAAAAGAGGACCTCGACACGAAATTCAAGGACCCGGATGACCCGTTCCGCATCGTATTCGTTTGCGCCATGTGGATGACTGGCTTTGATGTACCATCCTGTTCCACCATCTACCTTGACAAACCAATGCGCAACCACACACTCATGCAGACCATAGCGCGTGCGAACCGGGTGTTCAGGGATAAATTAAATGGCCTGGTAGTGGATTACGTCGGCGTGTTCAGGAACCTGCAAAAAGCACTGGCAATCTACGGCTCTGGCGCAGGAGGGGGAATAAAAGAAGGCGATACTCCGGTAAAGGACAAGAGCGTGCTTGTTGAGCTGCTAAAGCAGTCGATCGAGGATGCCACAGCATTTTGCACAGAACGAAGTATCGACCTCTCGAAGATACAGGCTGCCCAGGGCTTTGAGCGTGTTAAGTTGATGGATGACGCGATCAATGCAATATTGACCAGCGATGATTCAAAGGCGAAGTATCTGTCTATGGCAGGAAACGTGGTCAGAATATACAGGGCTATCCTCCCAGACCCGGCAGCAAACGAGTTCGGCTTAATGCAAATGCTCCTGGCTAAAATTGCAGAAACGATTCGCTCACTGGCGCCGGAAACTGACATTTCCGAGATTATGGATTCGGTCGAAAATCTGCTTGATAAATCC
Organism: Candidatus Methanoperedens nitratireducens; assembly: GCF_900196725.1. GTDB lineage: Archaea > Halobacteriota > Methanosarcinia > Methanosarcinales > Methanoperedenaceae > Methanoperedens > Methanoperedens nitroreducens_A. Next base: position 41,681 of record NZ_FZMP01000203.1, read on the forward strand.
ATCGCCACTGAGGGATATGTTATCCGGGAAAGCTCTGATGAGTATCGCCCTGTGGATTTGAGCCGGATTGACTTTGAGGCATTAAAAGCGAAATTTGAGAACAGCCGCAAGCGGATTGAGGCAGAAAAACTCAGAGGCGCCATCAATCGCAAACTGGTCCAGATGGTCAGCTTAAACAAAAACCGGGTGGATTACCTGGAGAAATTCCAGAAACTGATAGATGAATACAATTCAGGCTCCTATAATGTAGAAACGTTCTTCACCAAACTTGTGGAATTCGCCAAGGGACTCAATGCAGAAGAAAAGAGAGGAATTGCGGAGAATCTTACCGAGGAAGAACTGGCAATATTCGACCTGCTCACAAAACCGGAGATGACACTGAGCAAGAAGGAGGAGCAAGAGGTCAAGAAGGTGGCGCATGATCTTCTGGAGACACTTAAAAAGGAAAAACTTGTTCTTGATTGGCGTAAACGCCAGCAATCAAGGGCAGCTGTAAGGCTGTCTATCGAAGAGATTCTGGACCGCCTGCCGCGAAGCTATATACCTGAATTATATCAGCATAAGTGCGATGTGGTGTATCAACACATATATGATTCTTATTTTGGGCAGGGGCAGAGTATTTATTCGCCAGCGGTTTGAACTACGAAAGGTAAAGATATCAAATGAGTTTGTTCGTTGGGTCCATCGATATTGCATTTTAGTAAATGTTCTTCACATCGTTTCCACTTATACATTTTCCGGTCGTTATCCCCTTAACATCTTCATGAAATCATGCTTGGTCACAACACCCACAACTTTCCCTTTCTCAAGCACGAGCACGGCAGGATTCTCCTCAAGTATCCTTGACACTGTATTCATATCTGTCGTCGGGGATACGGTCGGGAATGAGTCGCCCATGATGTTACGCACAAGGAAATGCGATACCTTTTTTATATCCTGATCTGTCATCGAGTGCACGATCTGGTCGGTAGAGATGCTGCCCACCGGGACTCCACTGTCGATGACAGGCATCTGGGAAAAGCCGTGCTCTTCCATGATCCTTGCAGCTTCCTCTATCGAACTATCCGAGCTTGTATGTATGACGGGGGCATGCATTATATTAATAACGTCTATCTTCTCCTTTCTTGCAGCATCAAAGGCATTGAATATCTTACGCAGCGTGGAGAGCCTGGGATCAACATCTCCTGCCTCGATGCGCGCTATCAGCGGCTGGCTTACCCCGGCGCGGGAAGCGAGTTCATGCTGGGTAAGATGCAAATCTGTCCGGAGCTTTTTTAAATCAGCTGGTGTAGGGAGAAACATTATATTACTGTGAGTAATAAGATATATATTAATATTTCGGTTGGATATATTATTTTGTAAATTCTTAACTTCCCGCCATCGCTTCCAGTTTCAATAAAGCTTATATGCTTGGAAGTAATCTGAGTTGAAACCGCGTAATACATTTTTATACGCATATCCAGATTATCGGAGGATTATCCAATGGCAAGAAAACCAGGAAGAATGTACAGGAACATCACCCAGCGCTCATATACCAGACGGGAGTACATGGGCGGTGTGCCTGGAAGCAAGATCGTAACATTTGACATTGGGAACTTAAAAGATGAGTTCCCTGTAGAAATATCCGTCGTAGCTAAAGAAGCGTGCCAGATACGGCACAGCGCTCTTGAAGCTGCACGCATCGCCGCGAACAGGCCGCTGCTTGAAGGCGTCGGACCTAACAGCTACCACTTGAAGATAAGGGTCTTTCCGCATGAGGTTCTCAGGGAGAACAAACAGGCGACCGGGGCAGGAGCAGACCGTGTATCACAGGGAATGCGCCAGGCTTTCGGAAAGGCTGTGGGCACTGCTGCCAGGGTAAAGGCAGGTCAAAAGCTCATGACATTATCCATACATCCGGCAAGCTTTATTGCGGCAAAAAAAGCACTGGTCTCAGCAGGACATAAACTGCCGACACCGATCAGACTGGTCGTCGAAAAGGGCCAGGAACTGGTTTTAACTTAAACTCATGAACGATTATCTTGCAGATCTTGACAGGGCACTTTCCAAGCTGCCTGAAATAAAAGGCTCAGGGGAGCGTTTTGTAGTTCCTGAGCCCAGGCTGCTTACCGAAGGAAAGACGACGGTACTTGAGAACTTCGCTGCCATAGCAGATAAATTGAACCGCGAACCTGAGCATGTATTTAAATTCCTGCTCAGGGAACTGGGTACAGCCGGTAAACTAGAAGGTTCAAGGGCGGTATTCCATGGCAAATTCACATCAGGCGTTATTTCGGAGCTTATCGATGCGTATATCCAGGAATACGTAACATGCTCCGAATGCGGGCGTCCGGATACGCACCTGATCAAGGTTGACAGGATTTTGACGTTGCGATGCGATGCATGCGGTGCCCACAGACCGGTCACAAAACGGCAAGCGGGCGTTATCATAAAGGAAGAAGCGCTGAAAGAAGGCGAAACCTACGATATAATGATAGCTGCTGTCGGAAGGAAAGGGGACGGCATCGCCAAAAAGGATAAATATACTATTTATGTGCCGGGTGTTGTTAAAGGGGATTCTGTCAAAATAAAAATTAAAAAGATTACAGGGAATCTCGCTTTTGCCGAACTTATTGAAAAGAAGGTTATTGAAAAGAAAGCTTGATGTATTATTTAATTCCGGTTTCCTGTTCAAACCACGCCGGGTAATGTTCCTCCGCCCATTTTTCATCCACCGTCCCGAAAATGATACCGTGCAGGGATTCACTGTTATACAGCGCGAATGTGATGTGACCTGCAAGCAGCAATATGGAAAGTATCGCCAGCGAGTCATGGGCAAGGAAATTCAATTCCACAAAATTTACGCTGAACAACGACTTCATCCAGACCACAAAACCCGAAAAGGAGAGACCTGCTATCAGCAGCAGCATCACTATGAAATTTACCTTCTGCCCGCCGTTGAATTTTCCGGTAGCTGCGGTTTTTCTGTTCTTTAAGAGTTCGACGAACCAATTTAGGTCATCGCCTGTCCACGAAATCAGCTCTTTTATATCTATGCGGGTCAGGGAACTTCCGGCGATATAAATCATGACCGGCAGTAGAATAAAAGGCAGTGAAGCATAGAGATGTATCCTTCTTATTAATGGGTCGCCAAGAAGCGATTTTGGGGTCAGGAAAAGCTGGATGCCTGTTGCCAGGAGCCAGATAAAGATAACAGCATGGGACCAGTGCAAAACCCTTGCCGAAGCATCAAATCTTGGCAGTCTCACGGATACGTCACTCCGTCCATCTTGTATCCAAGAGCCTCCCAGTAACCCACCTCCTGCGCTGCCGTGAGCGTGATCCGGTTGACCCATTTCACGCTCTTGTATCCGAACATCCTGGGCATCACCAGTCGCAGCGGCATTCCCTGTTCTCCGGGCAAAGGTTCATCGTTCAGCATGTAAGCCAGCATGACCTCAGGCTCAAGCGCCTCTTTTATGGTGAGGCTGTCCGTGTATATGCCGCTTGCCGAATGGAACGATACAGCAGTAGCTTCAGGCTTGAGCCCTGCCATATCGAAAAGAGTTCTTAACCGCAAGCCTTTCCATTTTACTTTATCCACAGACCAGCCTTCCACGCAGTGAAAATCAGATATCTGTTCTTCGCTTTTAAGTTCCAGGAGTTCTTTATAGTAGATAGTAAGAGGTTTGTCTACGAGCCCGTCTATTGCCAGTTTCCATGTATCAGGGTCAAAAGAAGGTGTCTGTTCAACACTTCTTATCCGGAATCTGTTGATTGTTCTTATCGCCTTCTCTTTGATTATGCTGATTCCTGCAAGTATTATACCCAGAAAAATGCCGAGCCATATCAGGAATTTTCTGCGGCTGATACGCTTCAAGACTGACCTGGATTCTTTCTCCTTGTTCACTTGATATTCCCCCAGTTCCAAGATAGCATCTAAAAGGTAAATACCTGACTGTTGATGAAAAATTATTAACGCAATCCCTATATCCCATTTGATCCATTAGCTCCTCTCATGCTCGTGAACGCCGACCTCCACATCCATTCAAAATACAGCATGGCGACATCCCCCAAGATGGACCTGCACACGCTTGCCGCAGAGTCCGGGAAGAAAGGGATCCAGCTTGTGGCCACCGGAGACTGCCTGCACCCTAAGTGGCTTGCTGAGATAAAGAAATTAAAAGAAGAGAACGGGGTTTTCAGGCTAAATGAGGCATTCTTTGTCCTCACTGCCGAGGTCGAGGACATGAACCAGGTGCATCATCTCCTCATCATCCCTTCCGTATCCAAGGCTGAAGAACTGTACGAACTCATGAGACCGAGGTCGAACAGTATCGACTCCGACGGCAGGCCGAACGTGAGAATGAACGGCGCCGAGATCGCACAGGCTGCAAAGGATGCGGGTGCGCTCATCGGTCCTGCGCATGCGTTCACGCCATGGACAGCGATGTACGCGTATCACAACTCGCTGAAAGACTGCTACGGGGACATGGCTGATTATATTTATCTTATCGAGCTTGGCCTGAGCGCTGATACATCGTACGCTGACAGGATTTCGGAGCTTCGCTGCCTCACTTTCCTCACAAACTCCGATGCCCATTCCCCCTACGTGAATAAACTGGCGCGCGAGTTCAACCGCTTTGAGATGGAGAGCATCAGTTTTGATGAATTGAAGATGGCGATAATACGCGAAAAAGGAAGAAAGCCAGTTCTCAATGTTGGTCTGCCTCCGGAAGAGGGAAAATATAACGAGAGCGCATGCATCCGGTGCTTCAAGCATTACACATTGCGGGAGAGCATTATCAAGAACTGGACATGCTCCTGCGGCGGGATGATAAAAAAGGGCGTAAAGGACAGGGTCAATGAGCTTGCAATGTATGATAAGCCGCAGCATCCGCCGCATAGACCGCCTTATCTTCACCTGATACCGTTATCCGAAATAATTGCTATGGCTCTGGGGATAGGGACGAATACGAAGGGTGTGAAGAAGATATGGGATGCGCTGATAGAGCAATACGGCTCCGAGGTAACGGTGCTGGTCGATGCCAATGTTAAGGATTCGGGGGTGGATGAGCGCGTTATCAATGCGATAGCGGCTTTCAGGGAAGGGAGGGTGAAAGTGCATCCGGGCGGCGGGGGGCAGTATGGGAAGATTGAGCTATCGGAGGCTGAGTCGGTTCCTGACAGACCTGAACCTCAGAGGTCTTTGTTTGATTATTGAAATTAGCTGCAAATAATTCTTAAAAATTTTAAAAGTGCCAAGAAAAGAAATTATTGCAAGTTATTTTAAAAGACTTCTCAATCATATTTTTATATGTACATATCGTAAAGATAACAATATGATAGATATAGAAACCGAGGTAAAGGATATAAAGCGATATGTAATCGAGATTTCTAAAAAAGTTGATGAGCTTTTATACGAAAAAGAAATCATTTCGATGATGAAGCTTGCTGAAAAGTCTTTATCAGGTTTTTTTGAGAATGAGCCGGATATTTATAAATTAGAGGATTTAAAGGTCAGATATAAATGAAAGGAAAAATAGTGCTTGTGCCTTTTCCGTTTACTGACTTAACTGCTGCAAAGCTCAGACCAGCTTTAGTGCTATACGACGGCGACAAGGATGCAATCATGGCATTTATTTCCTCAAAACTACCATCAGAACCTTCTATGGTAGATGTTTTAATAACAAAGAATCATTCTGCTTTTAAAAACGCAGGATTGAAAGTGGATTCAGTTATAAAGCTTGATAAAATCGCAACTGTACTGAAAGATTTAATTGTGGGCGAGATTGGGGAACTTGATCAGGAATTAAGGAGAGAAGTAAATCAAAAAATAAAAAAAGTATTGGAGATATAGTAAATTCGCAAATCCAGTATTATTTGCGAGTCCTGTATGTACCGGTTTCATCATTGTTTCTTGTTAAACTCGTATTTTGCGCCTTAGTATGAAAAACGCTACGACGCAGGACACGGATGACACGGATCAGACGGATGTTCACGGATACGAAATCAGCGCGCATCCGTGCTATCCATGTTTTATCGTAATGTTTCTTTAACCGATTACGTATGGATCTTTGTGATATCTAATTGTTTTCGCAAATTACCTATAGTTTCTCTTCCGAGTGCTTTCTTATCAATATCCCTTTGTTGCAGAGCGTTTCTTCAATTTCCACAAAGTCCTTAAGATTGAATTTTTCTATTAGCTCTCTGGGAAGCGTTATCTTACCATCGGAAGTGATCGGGCTGATGATTGTTTCTCCCATGAAGCCCATATTTAATTCTAAAGGTAGATAAGTATTTTTGGTGATTCTGCCGGGATGGTTAATATTTAAGAACAATGAGAGATAGAATTAAATCTATGAGAAATAACCTGTATCCTTATCCGGTTGAGACCCTTAAGCACTGGTATGTCACTATAATTGGCGGTCAGTCCGCAGAGTTGAAACCGAACCAGATCGGAGTGAACAAGAAAGCGCTCGCTGTAAATACGGATATAGTGCCATACGAGGATAGTGTGCTTGTATCGAAATTGGAGAATAACAGACCGCAGCCTCTGTTCGCAAAGGAGTATTTCACTGTTGTTCCCCTTGATGAGACCTCACCGGATGCCTCATCCAAATCGCCTATAGGCGAGCTTGTCCTGCCTTTAATGGATAAAAAAAAGAGGGACTGGCTGGAACCGCTCAGGATAGGTGAGCCTGTTATACTCAACAACGTGCTGAGCCAGAGATTCCTGAGGGGGTTTGCACGCAGCATGGACAGGTTGTTGAAATCGGGGCGGCCATCAATAGAGTACAGGGATAATTAAGATAGATATTCCTTCGTGCCAATACCGGTTGGGAATGGCTGTAAGATCCTATTCAGGAAATCAATCAATAGTATATTCCGAATGAACTACAGAGACGCAGAGAAGTATTTTGAAAAAACTCTCTACGTCTCTGTGGCTTTTGATTATATTTGCCACAGAGTCTGCCATGAACTGCGGGTTCATAAATGAACATGAAAAAGTACAACAAAACAGGCATTAACAACGAACTCGTACGAACTAATACGAACTCACGCAACCGGAGTTCGTTGTGAGTTCGTATTAGTTCGTTGTTTAAATAGTGTCTGTTTTCATACCAGGCACAGAGAACACAGAGATGTGTTTAAAAATATCTGTGCCTCTGTGGTTTTAACTTTTCGGATAGGCTCTTAAAGCATCTTACGACCCGCAACCAACATCATAGTGAAACTGGCAAAAAACACACCCTCTTCATCAGTCTGTTCAAGATTCGCATGCCAGCGTTGCAGTTCCTCTTCAGTGATAATACCGGCGGCAATAGCCTCGCGCTCGGCTTCATCCAGTAAAGCAAAATATCGTACTAAGGTGTAGTCAGTTGAAAAAACGGGAATATTTCAACGATGATATCTGCAAGGTTTTGCTGCTTGAATAAGCGATATAATTGGCGACCTGCATAGCCGCTTTTAAACTTGTCTGTGCGAAAGCGACGCATTCTCCACTCAACATCAGTAACAGAATTGTCTATACTCAATGTACTATGATCTGAATCTGCTGCTACAATCCATCCTCCTGGTTTGGTAATTCTGACCATCTCGGATAAGACCTTCTCAGGGTTTAACACATGCTGGAACAAACGCTCAGTACGGCAGGAGTCAAAGTAGTTAGAGTCGCAGGGAAGTGAAATTGCGTCATAATGCTTATGTATCACCCGATCCGCAACACCAGCTTCTTTCGCTTTTTTGTTAGCGGTTACGATCATCTGGTTATCGGTATCTACTCCGATTACCTTGCCGGCAGGGCCAACAAATTCAGCCAATGGGATTGTATCTGTACCTGAACCGCAGCCTAAATCGATAACCTGGTACCCGGTCTGTAAATGCATTAATTCGTAACTGCGTTCTTTAAGCGGCTTAACTTTTAGAGCAAGGGTCTCCAGATATTCCGGATTGACATATCCAAGATATTCAATTGAGATATCTTTTCCTCCTTTTTTCCAATACCGATGGACGTTACCCGGTTTAAAACATTGCTTCTATACTATTTTAAACTTTATACTGCGCCTTGCCCAATAACCAAACCCCACCGGCACTTTTTCCGCCTTACCCGCCCCACTAATGTACCGGAACGACAACCACATCTGTTTTCTTGCCATCCTGGCGGTTCTCCTTTATCTCCTTTCCATCGTAAGTGCTGAGCACGATGGTTTTTCCTTCCCTGTTAACGGTCTCAAGGTGCACCGGTCTTCTCCATGCCTCATACAGGGCTTTCAGCAATACCTCGCTTGTTTCTGCAGGCTGGAGCGTCAGCTCTCTGGGAGAAAGACCCAGTTTATCATAACCTGAAAAGTCCTGGACGAGGTACAGCTCTTTCTTATTATTATAATTCCCTCCGCCCTTCTCCACATATAGCCTGGGCAGACCGTTATTATAAGTCTCAAAAAGCAAAGTATCTTTTATACTCTGGTACTTCCTGCTTGTTATGGTATAGGTATCCTCCACCCTTTTATCTTTTTCAGGCTCTTTGCCTGCATACACGAACATGCCGCTTGCGACCCTAGTAAAGAAATCCTCCGTAAAATAGCTGTTGATGAAAGTATAATCCGTGTTGGTCGCAACTATTTCCAAGACTTTATCCCAGCCCCTGTCAAGCCTCAGATTAAAATCATGTCTTTCCCTGGCATCTTCCAACTGCTCATAGTCAAGGTCAAACCGTCCCTTATCCCATTTCTCGATAACGTCCAGCAGCATATTCATGCCAAGCCAGTATGGATTTATTTCTACGGTCCTGCCGCCATGCGATTCAGAACCTTCCTGTCCTTCCTTCTCACTCTGCCCGGGCTGGTAAGTTCCGGTCGTCCTCTGTTTCAGCCACCTGAAAGTTTCACCCATTGGAAGCCTACTGTCAAGACAGTACTTTAAATCGACAAGCGCTGCAAAACCCTCATTCAGGTACCTGCAGAGCCCCCATGTAGAAAGGTAGCGGTTTTGCTCCCACGTCATACTTAATATCTCCCTTTCCCAATCCGCAAGCGTATCGGCATTATCTACTATGAACTTAAAAACGTCATAATCCCTTTCTTCCGGGATATTCTCTCTTTTTGATTTCTTTTCGATCTCATCTATCAGCCTTTTTTTCTTCTCACCCGGCGAAATAACGAACTTCTCAAACGGTAACTCCTTGACAACCTCTTCACCGTTCTTTTTTACCGGATACCTGTCAACAAGTGTGGATAACGTATATCCTATGTCCATAAGCCTTTCAACATTCTCTTCACCCACATCCTTCTCGATCTCTGCTATCCTTTCCTTCTGTTCTGCCATGAACGCCATGGGTGAAGAAGGCTTGAACTCGTTCATTTTCCAGTTGTTCTCAAAGGCATGTATATGACCGTAAACATGCGCCATGACGAGCTTGATGTCCGTAAGACTGTCGCCGCTGTAGATATAAGCTTCAGCAGGCTCCTTTCTTTTCTCTTCCCAGACTTCGCTCGGGACTACTATCTCATAAACCTGCCAGTATCCCAGAGTATGCCCTTTCTTCTGTATGAAATACTGCTGCCCGAGGCTCCAGTGCTGAGGGAACATCACCCATCCGCCGGTCGCAATAATACTGCACAGGTCTTCCAGGTTTACAATATTGAAATTTATATCGGTGATGTCAAGCCTGTATTTTTCCACGCAGAACTCCGCTATCTCATTTGCTATTTCAGTAAGCTCTTTATCAACCATCCCGTCGTTCCAGACTTTTATTATCGGTTTTCTCATCTTATCCTCTTTTGCCGAAAAATTCTCTCATGGCTTTCCACAGGTCGTCCTTTTTACCGATCGTGCATAACCTGACCTTCCCTTCGCTGACCAGGGGACTGTATATGTTCCTCAGTGCGGTCAGGAATTTAGTATCCTCTTCCTCGTAAAGATGGGTCTCAAGGAAACATAGCCTGGTCAGGTCTGGCATCAGTTTTGCAAGCCTGGAGAGGGCTACCTCGTGGTCCCAGTTCTCCCCGTCGGTCATCTGAATTAAGTAAATATCAACATCGCCTTTATCTATCCTTCTTTTTACCTGCGTTTTTCTTTCGTAATCCCTGCCCGTCATCATTGCATTCAGTATCTCATAGGCAGGACCGAAGCTCGTTCCGCCGCTTGCCTGGAGCCTGTAATAGTTCTCTTCTGACTCCTCCCAGGCAAAATCATTATGCGCTATGTAAACTCTCTCTACTTTCGGATAGAACTCCTTTAACCACGTATCCACCAGGAAACTCAGTATGTACGAGGCTTCCAGGTCAGCCGGTGTAACTGACTGTGAAACATCCCGGATATAAATCACAAGTGCATCCTTGGACGGCTTGTATTTCACCTTCGGGAACCTGTACCTGAGGTCTTCTTCATCTATCTTTATCCGCAACCCGTCTCCGGGCTTCATTTCACCGGCAACTATCTGCCTGTCCACCATGGCATACAGGGTTTCATCCAGGTCAAGAAGCGATTCCGAACCCCTTTTAGAGATTGCAGGATAGGTTATTTTATCAATCTCTTTCTTCCTTTTAGAGGGTTTGATCGTTTCCAGTTCAAGCTCGTTCTTCATCCAGCTTACAAGGTCTTTTATCGTAATATCTTCGTATATCGCCTCAACTACGCCCCTTCCACCTTTCCTTCCTCCTGCCCCTCCCTCGCTCGGGAATACCTTATCCCCTTCCTTCCCCGGACCTGAACCGACTCCCGGCGTCCATGGGCCGTATTTTATATGCGGGAGATGGACGATGGGTATCCTCAGCCTTATTACTTCTCCTCTTTTCATCGAGCCGAGCTCGATGTATTTTAGCTGGCCTATTGTCTTCTTTTTCGCTTCCTCCACCCTTTTCCTGTATTTCTTTCTTGCCGAGCCTATTGGATCGCTCATTATTTTATCACCGCCCTTGATGTTATCCTGACCACAGATTCGGCGCAGTCATCACAGTATCCAAGTTCTTTTTTCAAAATACTGGTAATTTTTCCAAGCCTTTCGGAGTCTTTCGGATTAAGTTCTCCGCTTTGCTTCAGTTCTTTCCATGGTATGAAATTCAGCATCTCCTCATCGATCGCTATTACGTCGGGTCTCATTGCCAGAAGCTGGGAGAATGCCGGAGGCTCTTTATTTTCGATGAAGTACTTATCGATAGCAGCATCCAGTACCTTTCCATCTGCTTTGTAAACATTGAGTTTCCTGGCTATTCTTTCCATCTCTTCCTGTACAGGAACTTCACCGACCCCGACTACCTGTATTTTTGATTTGGTTTCGAATTTTTTCGATTTGAACAGGCTGATGTAGTAGGAGAACAGTTTTTCCGCATCATTAATAGTACTATCAAAACCGAGAGAGTTTACCGTGTAAGCAAGTATGACATCCCTGAGCGCTGTATTCCTTAACGCCTCAAGTGGTACCTCTGCTGATGTTTTGAAGTTGGAATCTTCTTTTCTCTTCTCAAGATACCCCTCGACATGCTCCAGAGTAAGGCATTCATCGGGTCTTGCCATGTTGAACAGGTCAAAAAGAAGCGTTCTTGATGAGAGCCCTTTTTTCCAGCCGTCCTTGCTTTCTGCCGCCTCAGGAACCCTTTTCCTTATCAGCTCTGTCTCCTCTTCCGAAAGTCTTTTCCCATACTCGTATTTTTCATAAGCGTCCAGGTACTTCTTCAGATCTGCTGTAGAATTTACATCTATCCTGCTCCCTACGGCGAACTTTGCCAAGATAGCCAGGGCTTCGGGAGAAATATGCCTGAACGGCAATTCCCCCTTCTTAAGGATATTTTCCTCTGCCGTGCAGGACAGGTTCCTTCTTATAAAAACCGGATATATCGCATCTTTTAAAGGGGCTGCTTTATTTATCTCATGCATCTCCGTGTTCGCGTACATCAGCACGACCATATCTGGAGAAAATATCGAACCGTCCCTGAGCGGGATTTTCAGGTCCCTGAGCCTTAGCAGAAGCTGGTAGTTCGTATCAGGGGTTGTGTTAATGGCTTTATCATCAATCTCTATATTCAGGATACCCCGGTTGGCTTTCTTCAGCACATCTTCGAAAATATCCGGAAAGTCTTTATGCACAAGTTCTACCGAGGCTATCTGAGGCTCAAGCCTGATTACCCGGACAATGTCATCCAGGATATAGATAATCTCATTTTCATCTTCGATTGAGGCTATTATATCCGATGTGTTTTCTTTTTTCATTTCCCGGAGGTTATCCTCAAGTCTTTTAGCAGCCTTCCTGACCAGCCTTTTATAGATCTTCGAGCATGCGGGACATAAATTACTTCCGCCGTATTTTGAGTATTTTTCCCTTAGCTCCTCAGGGATCAACGAATTTGAAGTGGTGATGAGGTTCAGGGGGTCTTCGTTAAACGGACAATATATCTCTTTATCTTTATCGACGAAATAGAATGTAAACCTCGGGTTTTTTTCCAGGTCTTCTGTCAACCCTTTATCCAGGATCTTACTTATCTCGGTTTTTCCGCTGCCGGTAGGACCTATGAGCAGGACAAGCGGCACCAACCCTCTTTCATAGGATTTTGATACGATGTAAACGCCCCTGACAAACCTGCCCAGAGATTCAAAAAGACCTTCTATCTTATACTTCCCTTCCTTAAAAAAAGGGTATTCCCGGAGCCCGCCTGACTTTCTGTAATTGGCTGAGATTATCCTGTATAGCCTCTGTGCGCTTTTTTCGGCAATGGAGCTATCTTCTTTAACCAGCGCCAGATAATCTGAGAACGATATCCCTGAGAACAGGGATTGGGTCTGGCTATGTAGTTTGTTTATATCTTTTTTTGTTTCAGCCATGATAGCATAGACTGTTATTTCTTTTCTCTCCTGACTTTTGAGGCTATCTGGAGCACTATGGATGCGCACGACTTGCAGTAGCCTGCCTTGTACAGTTCCTGCATCACAGGTTCATTTGCAGGGCTGTATACTATTGAAACATCATCGACCATGCTTGGGAGGACATTTTTTATGGCATAATCCTCTATGGCTTTCCTGAAAGTCCTGTCCTCTGCCAGAAGCTGCAGGGTCAGCTTCTCCATCGGGTATTTTTCTTCGGTAAAGTCATGGAGCCTGTACTTTACGTGATTGGCGAAGTTCTTCCTGAAGTCCTTCGGGTTAGCTATCCCGGAAGCTTTTTCTATAGATTCCAGGAAGCTATAATCTATGGACTGGGTCTTCCCGGTCTTGTCTTTATAATCCTTTTTCCCGATCTCATCCTCGTATACCTGTACCAGGTACCGGAGGGCTATATTTTTTATCCGTTCCTCTCCGAGGATGGCTTTACTGACATCCTTGACGACCGACTGGTGATAAAGTTCGTTCGCTTCAAAAAGAGACAGCTCGGCAGGCTCGTTCTTCTGCCCGGGTGTTCTCATGTCCACTATCCTTCTTCTTGTTTCCGGGTTTATCCCGTCATAAGTCCGGACGACCTCATTGTAAAAGCTCAGGATATTAATCATGCACAGGCAGCCTTTGTAACCGGGGTCAAGGATCTCGGCTTTACTTTCCTCCGGGATCTTATCCAGTGCTAACAGCATCCTTGCCGGGAGGTCCTGGAAAAACCTGAAGGGTATGCCGTATTTTATTCCCTCGGTCAGTTCTTCCATGGGTTTTAACTGGGCTGCGTCTTTTAATTCCTGGTGCATCTCTTCCAGTTTTCTCTCAAATCCATGGGGTATCTCGCCGTTATATACCAGCGCCTTCTGGAGCAGTGTTACTTTTAGCGAGGAATCAGGTGCGTCCAGGGTCGAGAGTACAGCTATCGGTGCCAGCAGCCTTTCAATATAATGCGGCGGCACATGGATGCCTCTTTTCTCAGACAGGTTTTTGAAAATCCTTCTTTTCAGGGCTTCTGCCAGGTCATCCATTACTACCAGATGCCCCATCACAATCTTGTTAGACCGTGTTTTAAGATATTCCCCCAGTCTCGGTATGGAGCTTATTTTACCGTACTCCTCAAGGTTGGTCGTGGCAAATATGACCGAATCTATCCTGACATCGTATTTCCCGATGACCTTCAGGTTCCTGCTCGTGATCAAGTCAAGCACTTCATCCAGCAGGCCGACCTCATGCGCTTTGTACATCTCGGAGAAATGTACGATATGGTGCTGCGGCGAGGGGGCGTCTATAGCGCCGCCTATTCCGTAATTAAGCGCCAGCGGATGCTCTTTGTCAAGGAATTTTGAGAACCTTTTCATGTTCACGGAACCACCGAAGATCTTTGAGGGGTCATAAGCCTTCTCAGCTGTCGGGCGGAACTCTTCCATCATTGCGTCCGTCTGCGGAAGCAGATTTACAACCTTGACCCTCTCTTTCCAGTCCTTTTCGCCGTTGTTCTTAAGTACCTGTATAACGTGCTGGCAGGTCGGGCATCTTGAGAGCGTCGGATATATCTCTCTCCACCTGAAATTGTGATGGACCTTTGAATTGGCTTCCTCTAAAACCGGTTTAAGCTTTTTCCGGTCAATAAAATTCAGCGGGTTCTCATGTGCTGGACAGTATAGCTCGGTCAGTCCGCCGAAGAGTTCCGAGACACCGCCAAGATCGAATTTAATACTGTACAGTTCGCCTTCGGGTTTTGTCGCATAGCCATCAAGGGTGTATGCCATGAGATTGATCAAATCGGTCTTTGCAGAACTCGGAGGACCTATCAGGATAAAGAACCTGCTCTGAGCATCCCTGTTTATACATGCTTCTTCCAGGTGATGCATGATCTCATTTACCGGCTCTTCTATACCGTAAAGATATATCTCGAACGGGTTTGTCGCCCCGGCTCTTTTCCAGGGGCTTTCTACCCTGTCATCCAGGAATCTCCATCTCCTGTGTTTCCAGGGCTTTCTGGATTCCTCAGTCCCGAACATTCTCAGTGCGGCATATAACCGCTGGAACGCGTTAAAGCCCAGGGACGGGCGTTCCTGGAACATAGTTAGAAAATCGTCCAGGCTGAGTTCCTTGCGCTCAAATTCATCCGGGTCGATTCTTATTACATCGTCACCAAGGTATACAACCTCTTTAAGTTCTTTTCCAGTTTCTTGAGTTTCCATGTTTTAACCCTTTTAGTTAAAATTGAGGTTTATTTTTCAATACAACGAAGAGTTATAAAACATTATCGGACGGCAGTATCTTTAGATAAAATTTAATCTTGTGTTTTTTTATAATGTTGCGTAACCAATGGCAGCAAGCCAACTATAAAAATTATTACTCATAAAAAATAACTAAAAATATGCAATTTTTAATTACCGGTAGCCTTAATTTAAAAACAGACTGGTTATAAAAAAAGAAAAACTAATGTTCTTCCCACAACCCTATGATCTCAAATGTTCTCGTTCTGGTAAACACCTGAATAACCCTGCGGCACGTCTTCGCCCAGCCTGAAAAACAGCAGTTGCAATACCCGCGCATTTTTCCGAAGCTTAAAACCCTTCTCGTTATACACAACAAGCAGGCTCTCGCTTCTCCCGCTGTATCCTGCATCCCACACGGCGGTCTCAACCGTCGCCCCGCACCGGAGCAGGCTTGAGCGGGGTTTGGCTATTGCAGCGATGTTTTTAGGGATATTCACGATTTCGTTGAATACGATCTTGTAGCTGCCTTTGGCTAGATATACCCAGCCATCTTTATCGAACTCAAGGTTTTTGGTTTGAGGGAGCTTTCGCTCTGAATTGTCAAAAGCTATAGCACCTGAACCACTATGAACCTCGACCCTCTGCAAAGTCAGCTCAATGCCATTTGGCTGGACCTGGATACCGGGGTCGATCATCTCTTCCACCAGGGGAGGTTTTTTATTGATCGAAGAAATCAGTTCATTGTAGGATAGCATGAGAACATAATTAGAATACATTGAGATAAATATTGCTGAGAATAAGAGATGAAACTTTAATCTTTAAAATTAAAAAATAAGAGAGGGTTAAACCCCATAAATATTTATACAATGTTCATTCGTTGTGTGCCTGTTGATTTCCATTTTCCAGGTTGCCAGATACCGATAGGACAATGTTGTCGCTGGCATCCTTGATGATGATTTTGGCGGTGTCGTTGCTGCCTGGTTCACCTGCATCGGTAAAGGTAAACTCTATCGTTGCGCCAGATACGCCATTGTAACGACCTGTACCATTGCCCACATAGGTATCAAACCCTGCAGCAGGTGGATTGGGCACAATTGCTGGATCATCGCTAAGAGTGGCTGATGTAAGATTTTCAAGATGGAACTTGTTGCCTTTGTCCCAGTTGACCTGAAGATTGTTGGACTCATCACTTATATTACTGCTGAGCATAAAACCATGAGTTACACGCATGCTAGCATTGAATACACTGCCTCCACCTGTCATTCGTCCTTCAACTTTGGGCGGTGTTACGCCACCGCATGCTGCTATAATCGAAGTTATTGCTGCCCCTGTTCCGCTGCCATTGGCTGCTGTTGTTATGAATGCACCGCCTGTAACATTTGCATCCTCAGCTAAGAGTGCAGCCTGACCAGCATAATCTCCGCTTGTTGGTACAAACACATCTGATACCTTGATGCCCTTAGCCAAGGCAGCAAGTGGATGCGTGGTATTCAGTGAAATGTTGTCCGCAGCGTCCTGGATGTCATTGAATCCACCCGGTGGAGCATCTGTTATCAGCACAACCATTTTTGTGGCGCTTGCTCTATACGGCGTCGTGTAGTTCCCGGTTTGAGTTCCAATGTTACCTGCGGCATCCGGCCTCGTTCCGTCTGGCAGGTTGTTCACAGAGGTATTTTTAGCCTCGTCAGACGCTTCCGGGGCGCCTGCTCCTCCGCCTGCAAAGGTGGCATTGATAGAATCCATCACTGCACTGATATTGGTAGTCAGGTTATTGTGCACCGTAACATCATCTTTGAAAGTCATATACCCTACCATCAAATCCCCGCCAGATGCTGTGGTTGCTGTTGAAATTATTGTTGGCAATTCCGCCTTAATATTACTTATTGCGCCGCCCATGCTGCCGGTGTCATCCAATGCTATCGTGAGGTCTATCGGACCGCATATTCCGGGTGTCACCGTTGTGGTTATTACCCCAGTAGAAGAAACAGTCGTAGCTCCGGTTACCGTTCCATCATTAGGCCCACCCAAAATAGGCGTGATTGTCGATGCTGCTACTAGGATTAACGTCAGTAGCAGAGCCGGCACAGTTGTTTTCATTCTTATTTTCATTTGTCTTCCTCCTAATATTTTAGTAGTTACTTTTACAAGGCTAGCCTACGGCTGCCATGTATAGCGCCCCAACTGGCGCTTGATGCATTAACCACCTTACCCATAAAGGCAAATCCCCATGCATCTCGGATTTTTTAAAATGTGGTTTTAATTTAGTAGTTTTGAAATCATGTTTTGCGAAAAACAGCATGTTACCGTTTTTCTATTTGTAGCTCCCACATAATTGAACACAAAGTCACATTCTTTATATTATATAAATCTTTCTAAATTATAATTCTTATTAATTATACTTCTTATGTACGTCATAAACCTTGACAATTTTAGAATAAAGTGAAAGCAAATATTAATCTGAACCGAGATTGATAAATATACAAATCTTGCCTCAAAAACAACCCATTAATGCTATCATACACTAAAAGGGGAAAATAATGACCACTATTGAACTTTATTATTCGGATACATGCCGCGACTGTCACCAGTTAAGGACGCTTCTAATGCAGGTAGTGCCTAAAAGCATGAAATTCAAGGAAATCAATATCTCCTACCCCGAAGGACAGCGCCGCGCCAGCGAGCTTAACATCATGTCGGTACCCACGATAGCCATAGACGGAGAGGTAGTATTTGTAGGAAGGACATCCAGAGAGGAACTCCTGAAAGAGATAAATTCAAGAAAGCCCCTATCGGGGCAATTTAACGCTTGATGATGCTCAAAATACATATCTTATTTCACCCGATTTAGATTCATATACTTCTCCTTGCATCTTCAGATGTTGAAAATCGCAAAGTACCTGTTCTTTATCAATCCCTCTCTTTTCAGCCTCAGACACAACTTTTTGGCGGTGGCTCTTCGGTTGGATAACTTTCAGTCCCTTCGTAACATATTCCAATAAACTCCATCTCAATGTTGCAATCCGGGCATAATAGAGGATCATAGTCAAAAGTTTTCTTAATTTCTCCCCTCCAGCTTCTCTTAATAAGGATCATTTCCCCTTCGTGGAATTCAGTTTGCCTATGCCTGTATCCTCTTCTTGAATAGATTCCGACATACCTCACGATTTTGAAATTCTTTTCAGGAATATGGCTAAGAAGTAACCGGATGAAATCAACTTATCCATTTCGGCAGCGGGGCAAGAAAATGCGTTTATACTTTCCTATGCGTCAAGAAAATGCGTTTATACTTTCCTATGCGTTGAAAAAGCGCAAAGCCCTGGGAATTTAGAAATAGAAAGCTAAAACCAGTATTCTGGATACTTTCTATCTTTTGAGAGATTGTTAACTGCAAGAGCAACAATCAGGAGTATAAGAGCACCGAGACCTGCGGGCATAAAGGCATAGAAAAAACCAAGATCGTGTATCTTTTCACCCCCAATGACGGCAATTAATGCTGTAGCCCCTCCTGGGGGGTGAAGAGTTTTTGTTAGCAGCATTGAAGCAATGGCAAAAGATACTGCAAATGCAGCCGCTATCCACAGGGTCATCCCAAATAATTGGAAACACAAAACGCCAACAAATCCCGATATTACATGACCGCCGATCAAGTTCCTTGGTTGAGCCAGCGGACTTTTGATCGCAGCATAAACAAGAACAGCCGATGCACCGAACGAGCCTATTATTAAAGTTGAATCCCTTGGCTCAAAATATATCGAAGAAAGAAAGCCAATGGCTGCGATGCCGACCGCCGAGCCAAGCCATGACCACATCACTTCCGTAAATCCAACTCCAGGCGGGCTTCTTGCACCACCTTTCATCTTTAACAGATATGCCCTCATCTCTCCCCCATAAATCGCACTATGTTTGCCCTCGATATGATCCCTATAAGTCTATTTTCATCATCCACAACAGGGAGCCTTTTGATTCTTTTCTCATCCAGGATCCTTGATACTTCTCTTATATCTGTATCAGGTTTTGCTGTTATTACCGGTGAGGTCATTATGTCCTCTACCGTATTCCCATTTCTATTCCCTGGATGCGGCTCACTGATGATATGCCTTAGTATATCTTTGAAAGTATGACCTCTTTTCATACCTGCCATATAAAGAATATCAGCTTCTGTAACGATACCGATCACATGGTTCATGTCATCCACGACCGGCACCCCACTGATCTTGTTTTCCGAAAGGATTCTTGCCACTTCGTGAAGATTGGCATCTTTTTTAACAGATATAACATTCTTAGTCATCACATCGCTAACAGGAACCTTGAGGGAAAGCCTTTCTTTTGCATGCTTTATTGCGACCGTGTATATCTTTTTTAGATCACCTTCAGTGATATCAATGTACTGGCGCAGTTCCCTCAAAGCAGCTTCTAAATCTTCGCTCTCAAGTTCTATCTCTTGCATTACCCTCACAACCGTAATAGCGCTCTCATGTTCTCACCCATGATAAGCTCCTTTTCTTCCGGGGATATATTAAGCGACCTTATTTTTCCAATCTCCCGCTCCATACTGATATACGGGGAATCCGACCCTATTATGATCCTTTCTGCGCCCAGGGTCTCCACAGCCCCCCGGACTACTTCCAGCTTGAACATGCCGGTCGTCTGGAGATATATGTTCTGATGCTTCTTTGCAACTTCAAGAAAATTTCCGTACATGTGCGCCATAATGAGCCTGGCTTCAGGAAATAATTCTGCCAGTTCTCCGAACTGGTCAGGAGGCGATTCTTTTTTACCTGAGTCAAAGATGATGGGAACATTGTATTTTGCAGCCTCTTTGATTATCTCTCTCAGGTACCCATCCCTGAGAGAAAAGCTCTGGCTTGAGGGATGCAGCTTTAAGCCAGCAAGTCCGATCCTGATATCCCGTCTTAACTCTTCAATAGCATTTTCACCATAATTAGGGTCAAGCCGTGCAAAGCCTACCAGCCTGTCGGGATATTCCCTGATAGCATCTGCAATCCTGTTGTTCGCTAAAGAAAAGGACACGCCAGGCTGTACCTCATTGAAAGGGAATATAACTGCCCGATCTATCCCAAGCCGGTCCATTTCAGCAACGATCTCACCGGGAGATTGCATTTTTCCATCGCCTCTATCCGGTCCACCTGCATGGTTATGCGCATCTATTATCATTTCTCGCCTCTGTGCTGTCGCGCAGAACTTACAGTAAAACCATATCTCTCCAATTCAAGAAGAATCGAATGCATATCATCAGACGGGATATTTTTTACTTCAAATAATGCTTTTCCAACCGGTATGTGTAAAAAAGGTATGCGGTACCGTTCCATCAGGTTTGATAACACCGTTAACTTATCTGCCTCCCATTCTCCTCCTTCGCTAAATAGGTGCAGGATGAATCTATCCTGATTTTTATACGCTCTGGCCCTGTACATGATCCTTCACTCAAAGTGTATCTCATTTTTATTTGGCGGCTTTGGATTCGGGAGCAGTTTCCCGTCGAATTTAATCCTTAAATCGCTTATGAAATCAGCCCATTGTTCCGGTATTCCGAGAACGTCTCCGATACGCATATTCCCGCATTCTTTTCCGGCTTTTTCATACCATTTTATGATGGTTTCAATGAATTCCGGTATATCTTCATCGCTCACGAACTCAGCGATTTTGTGACCTAAAACGGGATGTCTTCCATGCTTCCCTCCGACGCGGATTATCCAGCCTTTTCTCTCCTCCTGCCATGAATCGGTCGGGCAGGAGCGGATGCAATCTCCGCAATAGAGACACTTTTGAGGGTGAAAAATGGGTTTTCCGTTATCCGGACTGCTCTCTATCGCTCCTTCCTTGCAGGCACTGGCACATATGCGGCATCCGATGCATAGCTCATCAACCCACTTTGGTTTGACTGCACCCTGGAAGCCAAGATCATTTTCAGAAGTACGGGCACAGTCTATGGGGCATCCGGAGAATGAAATCTTAAATTTGTGGGGCATTGGGTGGGCAAAGAACTTCTCATTTACGAGTTCCGCCATTTTTTGCGTATCCATAATGCCGTTCGGGTTATACTCGCAGCCGGAGCATGCTGTAGGCACCCTTATCCGCCTGCCGCATGATGCTATTTTCTGGTCTGATTCCAGCAGTTCTTCATTCAGTTTTTTAAAATCGTGAAAATTTACGTACGGCAGTTCTATAGACTGCCTTACTGAAAGGTGTACATAGTCCCCGGCGTATTTCTTTGCCACTTCTAAGATTTTCTCAAGCTTTGAGAGCGGGACTCTCCCGCCAGGACAGCGAAGTCTGACCGTGAACAAATCCTTCTGGCGCTGCTTAATCAGACCGCCGGATTTTAGGGTGTTAAAATCTACCATCTCAGACACCAGCGCCTTTTCTTACCAGGAGTTTATAGCAGCCTTCGGGAAGTTTTTCAACTTCAACTATCCTGTGACCTTCTTCTTTTATCGATCGCGGCACATTTTGCATCGGTTCTCCATTATCAAGAACTATTTCTAAAATGCTATCATTTTCAATCTCTTTCATTTTTAGCTTGATCTGGACCAGGTTAATAGGACACATTACTCCTCTAAGATCCAATCTGCCGGAAATTTTATCTTCTATCATGTATTCGCCTTTTTATTTCTCATCGTCTTTTTCTAAGCAATACCAGCGACGCCAGTACTATCAGCGCCGCGAACGCTGCAATTCCCTCAAATCCCGGCGTTGCCTTTGCTTCACCTGTCTTCTCCGCATTCTCAAGCGCCGCTAACCTGCGCAGAGTAGCGTTCTCTCCCTTAATCTTTTCAAGCTGGAGGTTGAGTTGCGCCCAGCCGTACCAGTGGGCATAATCCGGGTTCATGTGGTATGCGCCTTTCCATGCATGTACGAGGGCGTATTTGTACAATTCAAAGAATTCAGCCTCAATTCTGGAGGTGTTGGAGTAGGTCTGCTGCCCTGTAAGAGGGAGTTTGTTTCCTGTTACAGGATTTGGAGGTCTGTTCTCAGGCATGGGGTCAAGCAGCCCATCCCTTTCCAGATCCTTAATAATCTTTATTGCCTCACCAGCTTCGCATCCGATTGCATTTTTATCTCATCCGCCCGGGCAAGGACATCACTTGCGAAGGAAGTGGAATGGCAGCGCGAACAGATCGATAGCATCCTGGCTCTTCCGGCATTGAAATCTTCCCGGGTTATTGACCTCTGCACTATCCCGTACTGGTCAGTGACAGAAGTATCACCGCTATTATTGTTGCTTATAAAAGCACCCTGAGACACGGTGCCCAGCGTGATTCCCTGGCTCACATCATGCGTTCCGCCATCCGCATGGCAGGTAACACAGGTAGGTACACGCGTAGTATTCCTATCGATATCAGATATCACCCCGTGCTTTGAAGTCCTGTAATATTCTATCTGCTCATGGTCAAGTCCCATGTGGCAGGTCTCACATGCTTCGGGCTGGCGTGCCTCAACCTTGCTGAACACGTGCCTTGTATGGCAGGAATCACATTTTCCAGCCGAGCCGTCTGCGTGCACTTTTCCCACACTGTGGCAGCCCTCGCACATGCTCGCCCTCATCTTGTCATTTGGAATAGCCTTGTACCGTGCAGCGTCCTCCATTTTTTTCCATCCTATGCTGTGCTTCCCGGCGCTGAACTGGGATACCTGGCTGGGATGGCATTTGCTGCAGTCCCTGGGCGATACGGTCCTGGTGATTAGAAAACCATTATGGCTGAACGAATCCTTATCCCCCGCGTCTGCTGTATGGCATTTATCGCATGTCACATTATTTGCAGCATGCTTGCTCTGGCTCCAGTCATTGATTATACCTTTTGTAGCACCTACTGATGAGTGACAGCCAATGCAGGCATTGTCCTTTATCTCATTCTTCTGCGCATCTGCTATTGCCGAAATTCCTGTCAATATAAGGGTTACTACAGCCAACCCGATCAGTCTGTTTCTCATTTTTACCATCCTACCTTTTTACTTTTTAAGTATTTCCAATAGCTATGTTGATATTTTCAATGCATATATCTAACCATTATGAACTATAATTAAAAAATAGAAATTGGCTATATCTTATTATAAGCAATATGAGTTTGATATCTGGAAGTCGAAATCTTTAATACATCAAGGATTTAAAACAATAATCAAAGGAGGATTAAGAATTAAGAAATTTTCAGAAGAGCTCACATCATTTATTCAGGAATACCCTGAGGTCTGGGAGGCACACGAAAAAACAGGCGAACTGGTGCATAGTGCAGGACCGCTTGATAAAAAGACCTGCCATCTGATACAATTAGGGATGGCTGCGTCCGCCCAGTTGCACGGTGCAGTGCGCTCGCACGCAACACAGGCATATGAAGCCGGGGCAACAGCAGATGAAATATACCACACCATACTGCTCACATTAAACACTGTAGGCTTCCCGAAAATGATAATGACCTATAGCTGGGTCAGGGAGCTACTTGAAAGATTAGATAAAGAAGAGATTTGAACATAACAGGCTTCAAAGTTCTCTGTGCTCAACTCTTTCTATCAGCTTTAATTTTATCGCTTTCATGGAGATATGCTTCCAGATTGCGTACCTCATTTTCAGTCTCAACCCGAGCCTTTTTGTACTCACCTGATGCTTTTCCAAAAGACCTTGCAAATTCGGGGAGCTTACTGGCTCCAAAGAGCAGAACAACCACAAGGATTATCAATAGCAGTTCCTGTGATCCGATCATTCGTTTTCACCTCCTATGTTTTGATTTCAGCAAACATTGTATAGTAACCTTCATCGGCGCACGGTTTGCAATATAGCCTCTCGCCCTTTCTTAATGAGAGGCTCTCCGGTATAAGGTCATTACAACCCTCGCACCGCATTATTGGTGATTTCTCGAACTTCTGTTCCATTCGAACCTTAACCAATTTAATATCGAAGTAAGATTCATCCGCCCTCAATAGCAGATGTGCCAGAGTGTTCTCCTCGTCTTTTGTTAGCTTTCCACGGCGCATCATCCATATTTCCATCAGAGGAGATATGCCGGATGCAGTTTCCCTTAATGAAACCCTTATTCCTCTGCCATCTCTTGCATCTGCAATAGTAATTGCAAGCTTGCCATAGTCCTCTACAACAGCATTCCCGTGACCAAGGGTGCAGCCTGTTGCCACCTGCATGGCATCGGCAAGACACCTTGCGGTCTCAGATATCCCGATGAGATGCTTATCACCTTTTTTTACATTCAATCGTAAAAGTGCAAATTCGCTCATCCGAAGACCCAGAGCTATGCCTGGTGCCATGTGTCCGTGCAGTGCAACTGCAGTATCGATTGCTTTATCATCCATTTTTCTTCCTTACAAGATATATAGCTATCAGGGCAACAACAGAGCCAATCCCTCCTAGTGCGGGCGATTCTTTGGGAGCTGTATTTCCGGGGGCTGCTGTCTGGTTGAACCATGTTGTCGTACCATTACTCGCAATCTCAGCGCTCATTGATTCCACTGACCTGGTGATTATTTCAGCTTCATTCTGGTAAGTGAGCGTTGCATGGGTCTCCAATTTATTGATGCCGTCCTGGATTTCGAACTCAAACACTTCAATTCTGTTTTCCCTCGGTTTGATTCTATTGTCGCTGGCTACGGAAGCTGCCTTCCAGAAATCATATACTTCGTCACCGTACTGGTCAACTAATGTCTTTGTGTAAACCTTCTGAGCGCTGAATAAACTCTTTCCATTTTCATCTGTTGCCTTAAAATCCAGAATGACCTTTCGCGAGGGAATACCGCTCGGGATTTTATGCCCGACGTTGTTGTTCGTAATGTTAAGCGTAACTTTAACCCTGCTACCTGTCTGCTGGATATTAGACTCTATCCGGAAAGCCTTTGCCAGAAATTGCCCTGAGTGGCTTCCATACCAGAAGTGCTGGTAAACCTTCTCCCGCAGGGTTCCGTTCTTTGCTGCAACACCACGTTTTGCCTCCATGTGGCAATCCTGGCATTGCTTGCCTTCTGCGGAGTAAGGACCTTCCTTCCACTCAGAATACGTCTCAAAGACGGGCACACCATTAATCGATAACTCATGGCACCCTGAGCAGAATTCTGATGTTGTGAGCATCTGGGAGTATATTGAGGTGTGCGCATCGGTCATTGAGTCCGTGTATGGACCGACCATCAAATTCCCTGTATTTAAGGCATAATCGTTACCCTCAACCCCGGTTACACTGTGACAGAAGCTGCAGGTAACACCTTCAACAGATATTGATTTTGTCAGATTGAAGTCCTTTGTTACTTTTGTTATTGGAGAATGACAGCCAAGGCAGTATTCCCTGTATTTTGGGTCGGACTTGAGTGCCCTCATATAAGCAGCCTCGAATACAGGATCGCTCACAGCGAGCGCATGTATGGACCGCCCCCACTCTTCGTACCTGTCAGGGTGACAATCGGTGCAGGAGTAACTGATCTGGAATTCTTCAACAGCCTGCGCCCCTGAGATTAACCCTATTGCTATAATTCCGACTACTGCTCCAATTATCATTTTTACACTCATATTTTCCCTCCTTTATTTTTCAGACACTATGATTTTCCCCGTCATCTGCATATGCCGGGTGCTGCACCACGTTGTACAGGTGAACATGAAACTGCCTGTCGTATCAGGTATAAACTCTATGGTCGCCACGTTGCCCGGTTTAATCTCACCGGCACCGCTCAGGCTTATGCCAAGTTCTGGTATGGCGAACCCATGGCTTACTGTGTCCACATTCCTTATCTTGAGCGTTACAGGCTCTCCCTTAATCAGATGTATCTCCTGCATGCTCCAGTTGCCTCTTTCCGGGGCGCGCGCCTGAAGCTCGATGACCTTACGCCCTGCATAGAGATTATCTTCATAAACAAGCGCTCCCACAATGGTGCCGGCTGTCGCGAGAAGGACGAGCAATCCTGCTATGATTTCTGTAATATGTTTTTTCTGCATTATTTCACCTTTATCATCCTGTATAAAGCCATATCAAGAAAACGGTCATTGCAGTCAGGAACACTGCGATCGGGTAATAACCCATGACAGCGCTATCCCTGTCCGCATAGGTCTGCCTGGATATCTTGACACCAATATCAAGTGACAGCGCAAGACCGAGCAGCAAAGCCCCTATCTGGAAGTAGGGCATTATCCCCGTAAAAAATGGCATCCACGGGATACCTGCCGTCCCGAAGAGATCCCAACCCCATGCGAAGGGGTCAGAGATCACATGGAGCACATAGCTGCTGTTGGGGAAGAGTATGCCAAAACTGAATGCTACCCATGCCATGAGCCCCAGAGGTACGAGCGTATAAGAGAAGTTTGTAAATACCTTCTTAAGCGCCACCTCTTTGCTTCCAAGACTCCTGGAGGCGTATGCAAAGGCAAGGAACATTCCGGGAAGCAGCAGTAAATTGAAGGCCGAATGCACTCCTACGAACGTGAGGTAGCCTTCTAAAGTCTTTCCGTTCGCCCAGTCCTTAAGGAATCCGAAAGGACCCTGCATGATCAGGAAGAAGAATATGGATATACCCAGCATAATGAAAGCCTTCCATGCCTCATCAAGTCCCCTCTTCTCATCCACGAGAAGGTCGGTGCCCGGGGGACGCAGGTTTAGTGCCATGTTATCATAAGAGCAGGTCTTGAAACATTCAAGGCACATGCCGCAGTAAGTATTCCTTTTCATGGAAAATGGCATCTGCATCCATGGACAGGCATAACCTCTCTCATTCCCGATCACACATTCCCTGAGTTTGTGGTTCTTGCATATTTCAGGGTTCTTTGCGCGTATCTCTGTCATTGCAAGGTTTGAGTATAGACCCTGGAAACCACTCACAGGGCAGCCATATACGCAGAAGTTCCTTCTCTCAAAAACCATGCAGAGGATTATTGAGCCTACGATTATAGACATCAACAGTATGAAGGTGGCAATGGGTCGGGTGGTTATGAATCCGGTGGTGTATGTAGTTGCAAGGAACAGGAAGTTCATAAGCCACATATTCTTGAGCGGTTTGGGCCATTTCCTGTTGAGCCCGAAGAGTTTCTTTCTCACGCCCAAAAAACTTCCCCTTTGCATCCATTCCCCAAACGCAGGAAGCGGACAGACCATACACCATACCCTGGACAGGACAGGCACAAAGAACATCATTAGCAGTACCCACCAGACTATCCAGACGAACATTATCCCGAAATTGTAGTTGCCGGTAGCTAATCCACCGGTGAAGCCCGCCATAAGTATTATTGTGAAGACGAACAGGTTTATCACGATGGGGAGGAATGGCATCCATCTGCTCTTCAGCATCCTGCGCACATAGGGAAGTGAGGTCAGGTCAAACCTCCAGTCCACAGGGAATATCCCCAGTATCTTGTCGCTCATGGTTTCTTCCTCCTGGATACAAGAACGATCGAACCGATGAGTATGCCGATAGCAAGCCAGATCGAACCGAACAGGCGATAATCAGGTTTGACCCTGAGATAGCCAGTCATGTAAGGATGGAAAGCACCGCATGTGACAGAGCACCGCATTGTGAATTTACCTGTCTCGTTTGCCGTGAAGGTGATACTGCCGTCCTGCCCCGGACGAGCGTTGGTCTCAAGCTCGTACCCGTCGATGTAAAGCCCATGGTGCACGTCAGTGCTGATGAACCTGATAGTAACCCTGTCTCCTTTATTCACCTCGATTATGTTAGGGGTGTAGGTGAACTGCTTAGCCTCTACTGTTATCACATGCTCCCTGGGTTCCTCTGGCTTAACGAGTATGAGCGGAAGGCTGGCCAGCATAATAAATACAATTATGCCCACGAGCAGCTTATCCTTCTTCATTTTGCCACCCCCCTAGGACTTATCTTAAGTGTAGTCCAGTCATGGGAGATGGATTTTCTGCTGCCCCTGTCACCGTTTGCGCCGTTCCAGACAGCAAAGGCAATAAGTCTTTCAGCAGAATTAAATGCGGCATCAACCTCAGGGTCAGCCTGTTTCAGGGAGCGTTTGAATACCACATGCCATGTTCCATTATCCCACAAGCCTTTACCCTCCACGTTCTGTGATTCTTTGGGCGTAAGCGTGCCCACCCT
The DNA here is from genome assembly GCF_900196725.1 of Candidatus Methanoperedens nitratireducens. Taxonomy (GTDB): domain Archaea; phylum Halobacteriota; class Methanosarcinia; order Methanosarcinales; family Methanoperedenaceae; genus Methanoperedens; species Methanoperedens nitroreducens_A. Next base: position 69,802 of record NZ_FZMP01000203.1, read on the forward strand.
TATCGCGAACACATCATTTACTGCTGATCTTGGCACGACTTTTGAGACAGCGAGGGTTTCGTTCTCCTCAAAAGGATAATAGAAATCTGAATAAGCCCCGGATTCTGGTGTCTCTTTCAGCCAGTACTCTTTATCCTGGCTTGCCTTCCACTGCCAGATATTTGCTCCACTCATAAAGCCCAGCATGATTGATGAGTTCTGAACATTATCCCCCATAGGGAACATGATCGCACTGGCATCAGAGAACCTGTTAGTCCCAGGATCCCTGTTCTCAGTATCGTCCTTCCAGCCCATATAGAAGTATATCTCCCTTCCATTATGGAACGCTTTTACAGTAACAGGGGATATCAGGCTCTTTCCCCACGGCAATACCATGACCTGATATTCCATCTCTACTTCTTTCAGAGGGAGCGAGTCCCATACATCCTTAGAGATACCCTCTGCGAAATCTATATCTTTATCAATGAAAGGCACCTCTAAAACGGTTTGCATTTGCATTTGCATATTATCTGCTGCTGTGACTCCTCTTGAGGTTCCGAATCCATAAGCCAGCGCCGCCAGGAACAGTGCAATAGCAAAAATTATAAAAGCATTATTTTTTTTCATTTAAGCATTCCTCCCGAAAAACTTCGCCTCGGTTTCTAAAAACCCAAGCAAATCCTTTGCGGTTTTTGAATAAAAATGATTGTTTGTGTGGGAAATAACAGCCTCGGCTATATTTTTTGCTGCTGTGTGCATGTGCTCGTTAAAGAATTTTTTCTGGGCATCACGGCAGACAGAGGCATTCTCTATCGAATCGGCATCCTCTCTTAGAAGCGCGTGGATCTCCTTGAAGATTAGATAGTGCATAAATTCAAGCTCGATATGCAGGGAATCCGGTCTATCTTTATCAGGCTCCAGCCCGAATGCATGGTAAAAACCCATTATATCCGATAGATGCTGTACTCTCTGGAACTCATTCGCTGCTACGTACTCTGCCCCGTAAAGCCAGACGTTATTCGCCCTGAAAAGCCTGTCATATTCTATCGCCAATTCTCTTCTCTCTTCAAAAGATAAAGAGAATGATTCCGACAGCTTTTCATCCGGATAAGAGAACGCTGTAGAAAAACTCCTGTACATGTCCATCCGCTCCTTATCAGGTGACATTGTATCTGTAGACGTTGCGCTCTTCATCATATCCCTCCCTGATAATGATAGGCTCTTTTAACGGGACCCTGACAAGTTCCTTACCGCTGCCATTATACCCCATACAGTAGCCTTTATTGATATCACCTTCAACTCTGAATGAATTGATTATATCATCTGTAGACCCGAAAAGCATTAAAAGACCGACCAATTTCAGATCTTCATAGGCTTTTTTGTATTGCTCGACAGCGTTTTTGGCTCCAGGACCGAACAACTGCCTGTTAAAGCCCTCAGGAACATGTATAGGGGGTATGTAATAAACATTTGGCTCTGTGCCGAACTGCGGATAAAGCGGTAAAGCGATCTTTTTAATATGTACCAGGTAATCGATCGGATTATCTTCAACAGGTGTTTTCCAGTTGCTTTTGTAGCCGAATAACCTTATTTTTCCAATGCAGTTCTGGACACACTGGGTTTGCTTGCCCTGCTCAACTGCCGGAAAACAGGAGATGCATTTTTCTGATTTACCGGTGTATGCCCTGAACATTGGCTTCTTATAAGGGCAGGCACGCACACATTCCTGGTATCCGCGGCATCTCTCCTGGTCAATAAGAACGATTCCGTCTTCTTTTCTCTTGTATATCGCTTTTCTTGGACAGGCTCCCAGGCACGCAGGATATGTGCAGTGGTTGCATATTCTCTGCAAATAGAACATCCACGGCTGGTGAGGAATGGTGATATAATCCTTCTCTTTAACCTGCTGGTTGACTTCATCTTCACCTAAATTCGGATGTGAATAATCCTCTTCATCCGGGTGGTAGCCCAGCATTTCCTCTCCATACGGTGCGGCTTCAAAGATGGTTTTACCTGTGTACTTTTCGCCGTCCCATGTCTGGGGACCGAGTTTCTCTAAAAGCCTGGCATCCCAGCCGAGCGGATAAAAGCCCCATGGTTTGGATTCAACGTTATTCCAGAACATGAATTCCTGCCCTTTTCCTGCCGTCCAGGCATTCTTGCATGCCATTGTGCACGTCTGGCATGCGATGCATTTATTTGTATCAAAGACCCAGGCAACCTGTTTATCTGGACGTATATCCTGGTATTTATAATCCATTTCCCGCTTCAGTTGCCAGTTATATACTTTAGAGAATTTTGAGTTGACGGTCATAATGAAAATCCTCCCTGTATGAATTTTTTCATAGTTTCACTTTCGTAGCCCGGACGGAACCCGAGTTGAGCAGGTCTCCAGAGTGCATGCTCTACACCGCCCTGTTCAGCTTTAGTGGCTTTTACGAAAGATTCCTTGGGCGCCCCGACTACACAGTAAACATCTGCTGCAAACCCTTTCCCCATTTCCTGCCCGAAATAGTTCTTGCGCGCAAGCGAATCCGTCATTAAAGTCGGTTTCAGCCACGCCCTTGTGGCAGATTGATGGGAACCGTACCTGAACATCGCCTGGTACCCTGTGTCCGGGTTCCTTGCAAGCTTATCGGGATTTGTTTCATGACCTTTCACAGAACCATAGGTAGCCACATACATATTGTGCCATGAACGCGCAATGCCTCTGGGGATCCCCATATAATAGCGGGCTCGCATCATTGCCCGGTGTACCCTGTAATCTTCAGGCTTGTTCTGCCAGCCGCGGAAAGGTCTGTCTTCCGGGTCGGCATCGATGTAAACATAATCGCCATCCTCTATCCCCAGTTCTTTTGCATCTTCGGGATTGAGATCGATATACCCTTCCCCCACCCAGGGCATTCTTTTGTCCCTGCGGTGGACATCCCCGAAAGGACCGAACCATAATGACATGAGGTCGATATCTACAGGCGTAGTATGTGCCCCATGCCTGTATTTGGGGGTGATGTATATCAGGGAGAAACCGTCCTTGCGCCTCGGATGAGTGGTTTTTGTCACGTTTGCAGGCTGTATCACCACGTTCCTGACCTGCCGGACCTCGCAGGAGAGGTCGTCCCGTGAAAGCCCGTATTCCTCAGGTCCCTTCGGGCGGATAAGATCGGTCGCACCGCAGACTATCACGTTCGGCTCATAGAAAGTCGAGTCTATTGGCTCGCGGTAAACCGGGATATTCTCACCATGCTCTATGAATTCATCCTCATCCCGGTAGAATTCCAGCCGTCCGGATTTCGTGTAATGCGGTCTTTTATCGTTGGACTGCTCCCATCCCATGGTCTTTGGATATGTACGCAGCATAACAAGTGCAGGGATACCCTCCTTAGCATTGGCTTCGAGTTCCTCTATCCTGTAGCCCTTCAATGTAGAGGAATGGTCAATGATCCGCTGGAGATACACCTCGACCTTTCCATCATGGATGAATTTCCAGTAGTCAGTGAAGCGGGTATCCCCGGTGATTTTAGCCAGCGCCTTTCCCACTTCTGCCAGGACCTCTATGTCGCCAAGCGTATCGTGTACCCTTTTAATCGGTGTCCTCGGGTATATCGACAGGAAAGGATTGGTAACTGCCGCCGTCATATCCGGGAATTTCAACTCTGCCCATGAATCTACGGCAAAAACAACATCGGCATATTCGCACGATGCCGTCCACCACCAGTCGTTCACGACCATGCATTCGATCTTCGGTAGCGTGTTCATCACAAAATCGTGATGCCACTTAAGATTCCCGAGAATTGAGTTCCCGTTGTTAAACCAGAAGAACTTGGTAGGGGTTGGGATATGGCTTTTACCCGTGAAGAGCTTGTTACCTACCCTTAGCGGGCGCTCGCCGTAGTTGTAGTAGTGAGCAGATTCATACTTATAGAAGTCTTTATGCCGCGGGGTCTTTGCCGGGTCCAGTTCGATGTCAAAAGGATCCTCGGCGATATAATACGGGAGCCCGTTGAAATAGGCACCGCGATAATTGCCTGAAAAGCTCCCTATGTTCCCTCCGTGGAACCCTATATTTCTTGTCAGCGCGCAGACCAGGAAAATTGCCCGGGCGCTGAGATCCCCCTGATAGAAATGGTTCGGACCCATTCCTACCGGGACTAATGTTTTTGATTTATTCCTGGCTATTTCACGGGCAAGCCAGGCAACTGCGTCCTCATCCACGCGGCAAATATCACTGACAACCTGGGGTGTAAAATGTGATGCGTGTTCTTTCATCAGGTCGAACACTGGTCGTACTTTTACTTTTTTACCATCTGTTGTGCTTACTTCGAATTCACCTTCAAGAGTAAAATTTTTAGCTGAGGCTGCATCATCTCTGGTAACAACCTCCACCTGGTTCGTATCTGAATCCCAGGCAAGGAAATCGCCCCACTCATTCCGCAGTTTTTCTTTTGCTATCTGGCGGTCCTGCTCTGTGTTGGGGAGCGCTTCCTCGCCCGGTTTCAGCACCAGTGTGTCTTTCAGCTCACGCGGTTTGTAATCTTTGATTATGTCCTGTGGCTTTAGAAGTTTGAGCGTATCCATTCGGACCAGCAATGGCAGGTCGGTATGCCCTTTCACGAAATCTACATCGTAGAGTTTCTCCTGTATTATGATATTGGCAAGCCCAAGAGCAAATGCGCCGTCGCTCCCGGGTCGAATCATAATCACGTTGTCAGCTTTATTTGATGTTGACTGGTATTCGCATGCCACTGTGACCACATTCGTACCTTTAAGGCGAGCCTCTGTCAACCAGTGACCATCGGGCATTTTTGTTGAGATCCAGTTCATTCCCCAGCAGATGACCAGATTTGCATTTTCCACAGTTGAAAGATCAAAATCAATTGTCTGATGGCCCGCAGTCATCGTATGCCCGGGCGGCAGGTCAGTATGCCATGAATAACTATCAAAACCCCGTCCGCCGAGAGCTTTCTCCTTACCTACTTTCCGGATATTGTCATCTAAGAGAGCTAAAGAATTCGCGAACCTGTATAACCCGAAGAGCCTTGTTGCTCCAAGGAACGCCATTCCACCGCGCAACTTTAAGGTTTGTGTCCCGGCGCCCTGCACGGCTTCGATCATCGAATCATCGTAGCCCTGTTTTTTGAGAAGTTCCGCTCCAGCCTTCCCCGAATAAGCGGTCGCGATATCTTTCATCGATTTTGCAACTATTTCACTTGCCTCCTCGAATGTCACCCTGAGGAAAGGCTCTTTCCCGCGGTTCTGGTATTTCTCCGGCATTTTCCCATTCCCGTCTCTTGGGAACCCGTCATCGACCCACTTTTTGAAGCCTTCCCTGACCATCGGGTACTTCACCCTTCGCGGTCCGTATATCTTCCGTACCATCACCAGCCCTTTCTGGCACAGGCGAGGGTCCCAGCGGTGCGATGCCTGGTTCCCGTATATGTCCCTGGCTTTTCCATAGCCGTAGCTTGGACCGATCCTGGTAATGATATCATTTTTTACATATCCTCTCAGAAGGCAGTTATGGGTATCGTTCGGAGCGCATAAAAAGTGAGAAGTATAATCGTACTTAAACTGGTCACGGTATATCTTCTCCCAGTCCCTGGCAGGATAAAAATCCAGGGGATTATCGATCTCAGGGATGAACTTTAAAGAGGCAAGTACAGGTCTGCTCAGGCTGAGAGCGGCAATGGCAGCCAGGGATGTTTTTACAAAACCTCTTCGCGTAACCTTTTCCTGATCCATAGGAGTACTGCGGCAAGTGTCTATTTCGGAACTCATGGTAAGCACCCAGGCTCAAAATCATTCACAATGCTTTTTCCTTCTGCGATCGGTCTCTTGATAAAAAACCCGTCAAAGATAGCGCAGGTATTCAGTTCCGTAAAGTCTCGTTTTATTTTCGGCATTAATTTATCTCCTATCAAATCATTACTACAAACTTTGTTACACTGCAAACAGTATATTGCGTATGTGGTTTGATATTGTAATAATAACTTATAAATTCATTTACTATAAATAATATTCAAAACTGTAAAACAGACTATTTTTGATAGGTAAAATTAAATATTGGCATATACCCGATAACTTTTATAAGATCCAAATATAAAATTATGCAGCGAAGGCTCAAATTCTTTCATATGTTTAGACGTAAAACAAGTCTTGAGAGGAGAATACTGGATAAATCCGGGCATAATGCTGGAAAAATTATATGAAGGCAAAAATATGTTACAACCTGTGAAGGAGGATAAATGGATATATTCGATGTACTTACGGCCATATCAAAAAGGAAGAAGGCATTTATGTGCAGTGGTATAAACGAACATGATGCCCTGATTAAAGCCCAGGTTGACGTATCTAAAGAATATCACATATCTTTGTCTGATATCAAGTGGTTAGCAGGGAGGGAGTTCAGGAATAGTGACCACAGGCATAGCAGCTCATTTTCAGTTTGATTCAGGATGGGTTTGGGCATAATGCTGAAAAATCAATTTAAGTGGTAAAAACATTGCCTGCCTTTGAGGGGTCTGAATGAATACTCCTATCTATCGAATCCGATCAAATTTTTGGGCTCCTCATAATTTTTACTTCCGCTCACATCTCTCACTTTTACTAAGAACCAGAAAATTTTTAAACATTTGTGAGAATATACATGTAGTGGAGGTAATACTATGGTATCAAGGATTTATAAGATAGTTTTGTTTTTGGCTTTTGCTGTATCTATTATATTTTTACTGGTTGGTGGTTACTACACCTCCAGTGAAACTGTCCCTTATCCGGGGAAGGTTGTATCAGGTGATAAGACCTTAACAGATGGGGCAGCCATAAAGCGCGGAGAAGCGGTTTGGCAAAAATATGGTCTTATGGATTTGGGATCTATATGGGGCCACGGAACAGTAAGAGGTCCAGATTTCTCAGCACAATCCCTTCATATGATGGGGCAGGAAATGCGAAACTACTATGCAGCAGAGCTTTACAAAATGCCCTACGCCCAACTTGACCAGGGCTCCAGGGCAGCCATAGACACAAGGGTGATATCCGAGATCAAGGAAAACCGTTATGATGGCGGGGGGGATGTCCTCACTCTTGCTCCTGCTCAAGCCTATGCATACCAGAAGATAAAAGAGTATTACCAGAATGTTTTCTCCGGGGGTTCCAAACAGGAGAATATTCTGCCGGATACCGTAAAAAGCAGTGATGAAAGGAATGATCTGGCAGATTTCTTCTTCTGGACCGGCTGGGCTGCAGGCACCAATAGACCCGGACTGGATTATACGTATACCACCAACTGGCCCAGGGACCCTTCCGTGGGTAACGACTTACCCGCAGAGTCAGTCCTGTGGACGTATGTCTCACTCCTTGCCATGCTCGTGGCACTGGGCGTAGTGGTATATATCATCCATGCCTATGGATTTTGGGGTGGCGGTAAGCAGAACCCCGATGTGGCTGTGGCTATAGCCAATGCGCCAATAACTTCCAGCCAGAGGATGACAGGTATGTTTTTCCTTGTAGCGATAGCCCTCTTTCTGGTACAGACCCTGGTTGGGGGACTGATGAGCCATTACACTGTCAATCCCCTGTCGTTCTACGGCATGGACTTTATCGCCAATCTCTTGCCCTACAACCTTGTAAAGAGCTGGCATCTTCAGCTGGCAGTATTCTGGATTGCTGTCTCATGGATCGGTGCTTCCCTTTACCTCTCCCCGCTACTCACAGGCAAAGAGCCTAAGCATCAGGGACTCTTAGTGAGTGTGCTCTTTATTGCGATTCTTATAGTGGCAGCAGGCAGTCTCCTGGGAGAGGCTGCTGGTATAAAGGGCCTCCTGAATGGAGACCTGTGGTACTGGTTCGGGCACCAGGGATGGGAGTTCTTGGAACTTGGACGCTTATGGCAGATTCTACTCTTCCTGGGCCTTGTTATCTGGCTCTTCATAGTCTATAGGGTGGTCAAGGGCATCTTCCAGAAAGGAAAGGAGAGAGGGGACCTGCCCCACATGTACTTCTATAGTGCCATCGCCATTGTGGGGTTCTACGCCTTCACATTCCTTGTCAGGAGGGATATCCACATCACCATGGCAGATTATTGGAGGTGGTGGATGGTTCATATCTGGGTAGAATCCATATTCGAATTCTTTGCTGTGGCGATAATAGCACTGATCACCGTTTCCCTGGGTCTGGCAGGAAAGGAGGGGGCGCTCAAGGTTGTATATCTATCCGCCACTCTCGCTTTCATCTCAGGCATCCTTGGTACAGGACACCACTTGTTCTGGTTCGGAGACCCTGCCTTCTGGGTGGGCGTGGGTGGCGTCTTCTCTACCTTAGAGCCTATTCCACTTATAACCCTGGTGGCAAGGGCGTGGCGGGAACAGAACCATCTTGAAAAAGTAGGGGTTAAATTCCCTTACAAATGGCCTATGAGGTTCATCATCGCTTCATCCCTCTGGAACTTCCTCGGAGCCGGAGCCTTCGGTTTCATCCTTACCACCCCCGTAGCCAATTATTATGAGCACGGTACCTACCTCACAACGAATCACGGTCACACAGCCCTGTTCGGGGTTTACGGGATGCTTGCTATCGCTCTCATTCTTATCGCCTACCGCGGGATTGTCAAGCCCGAATTCTGGGACGATAGACCCATCAAGCTTTCCTTCATAGCCCTGAACGCAGGCTTCCTTATAATGTCCTTCGGAACCCTTTTCCTTGCCGGGCTGGTGCAGCTCGGCTACACCACCTCGGCAGCCGGAGGCGTCTGGTATGCAAGGTCGCCAGAGTTCTTCAACTCGCCTGCGTTCCAGTTACTCGGCAGTTTCAGGATTATCCCTGATACCCTCATTATAGTCTTTGGGGTGCTACCTCTCCTTTATTTCATGGTCACTACCATAATGCGGCGGAAAGAGGCTACGATTAAAGAGGAGGAACCTATCTTTAAAACCAGCTAATTAGAGCGTGATAAGAAAGGGAGGCTAATATGAGGTCAGACGCAAAGAAAGAACTCAATACAGCAAAGAAAGATGAAGACCGCGATATCTCTGAGAAGCGTGAGGAAGAGATGCGTTCCCGGCTTGCATCCATCGTGGAGTATTCGGATGACGCCATCATCGGCAAGACACTGGACGGCATCATTGTGAGCTGGAACCGGGGTGCTGAAAAAATATACGGCTATTCCGCCGGGGAGGTTATAGGTAAACATATCTCCATCCTTGTCCCGCCTCACATTGTTGACGAAGTGCCAAAAATTATGGATAGGATCAAGAAGGGGGAAATGGTCAAACATTATGAGTCCGCACGCGTGAGAAAAGATGGCAGGCAAATAGATGTATCCATAACAATATCTCCCATCAAGGATGCCGGGGGCAGGATTGTAGGCTTCTCGACTATCGCCCGTGATATAACTGAACGAAAGCAGATGGAGGAGAAGTTACGTACGGCTTCGATGTATGCCCGCAGCCTGATCGAGGCAAGCCTTGATCCTCTTGTGACCATAGGTCCTGACGGAAAAATAACAGATGTGAATGAAGCCACAGAACTCGTAACAGGCGTTTCCCGCGAGCATCTCATAGGGAGTGATTTCTCGGAATATTTCACCGAGCCTGAAAAAGCCAGAGAGGGATACCAGCAGGTATTCTCGAAAGGGTTTGTCAGGGATTATCCGCTTGCCATCCGCCATACCTCAGGCAAAGTGACAGAAGTGCTTTACAATGCCACTGTCTACAAGAACGAAGCCGGAGAAGTGCAGGGTGTATTTGCCGCTGCCAGGGACATCACCGAGCGTAAGCGTGCTGAAGAGCAGTTGCGTACAACTTCATTATATGCGCGAAGTCTTATCGAAGCTAGCCTTGATCCCCTCGTGACCATCAGTCCGGATGGAAAGATCACGGATGTGAACAAAGCCACAGAACTCGTGACCGGGGTTCCCCGTGAGCAGCTCATAGGGAGCGATTTCTCGGAGTATTTCACCGAGCCTGAAAAAGCCAGAGAGGGATATCAGGAGGTATTCACAAAAGGATTTGTCAGGGACTATCCGCTTGCCATCCGCCATACCTCAGGTAAAGTAACTGAAGTACTTTATAACGCCTCGATTTATAAAAACGAGGCAGGGGAGGTACAGGGTGTATTTGCAGTAGCCAGGGATATCACCGAACTCAAGCGCGCGGAAGAGCAGCTGCGTGTAACTTCGTTATACGCACGCAGCCTTATAGAGGCAAGTATCGACCCGCTCGCTACCATTAGCCCGGAAGGCAAGATTATGGATGTTAATAAAGCCACGGAACTCGTGACCGGGGTTCCTCGTGAGCAGCTCATAGGGAGCGATTTCTCGGAATACTTCACCGAGCCTGAAAAAGCCAGAGAGGGATACAGGGAGGTATTCACAAAAGGATTTGTTAAGGATTATCCGCTTGCCATCCGTCATACCTCAGGTAAAGTAACTGAAGTACTTTATAACGCCTCGGTTTATAAAAATGAGGCAGGGGAAGTGCAGGGCGTATTTGCTGCTGCCAGGGACATCACCGAGCGTAAACGTGCTGAAGAGCAGCTGCGTGCAACCTCATTATATGCGCGAAGTCTTATCGAAGCTAGCCTTGATCCCCTCGTGACCATCAGTCCGGATGGAAAGATCACGGATGTGAACAAAGCTACAGAACTCGTGACCGGGGTTCCCCGTGAGCAGCTCATAGGGAGCGATTTCTCGGAGTATTTCACCGAACCTGAAAAAGCCAGAGAGGGATACAGGGAGGTATTCACAAAAAGGTTTGTTAAGGATTATCCGCTTGCCATCCGCCACACCTCAGGTGAAGTTACGTACGTACTCTACAATGCCACGGTTTATAAGAACGAGGCAGGGGAAGTGCAGGGCGTATTTGCCGCTGCCAGGGATATCACCGAACTCAAGCGCGCGGAAGAACAATTGCGCAGGGCACACCAGGAACTGGAAGTACGGGTCCAGGAACGGACAGCAGAGCTCACAAAGGCAATGGAATTGTTGAAAGAACAACAGAAGGCTTTCATGGAGGTATCAGTACCTGTAGTAAAGGTCTGGAATAGAATCCTTCTGGTTCCTTTGATCGGAGTATTTGACAGCGAAAGGGCTCAACTTGTGATGGAGACGCTCCTTACGGAAATAGAACATACCCAGGCAAAGGTAGCGATACTCGATGTTTCTGGAATCCCCATAGTGGATTCACTTGTGGCAAAGCATCTTATCCGCACCGTTTCGGCAGCGAAATTGATGGGTGCGGAATGCATCGTAACCGGGATACGGTCAAGGATTTCCCAGACCATAGTACAGCTCGGGATTGACCTTTCGGGAATAACCACAAAGACTGCGCTGGCAGAGGGACTTAAAGTTGCCTTTGACCTCACGGACCAGGATATCGTCTCAAAATAGGAGAGAACATGTCTGAAGTCACTATCTTAAAGATGGGGAAAAATATCATAGTGCCTATCCAGGTTGAACTGCATGACAGGGCAGCCTTAAGATTGCAGGAGGACATCCTCAAAAAGATAGAAGAAACAGAATCTACCGGCTTGATCATTGATGTATCTGCTGTGAGCGTTGTGGATAGTTTTTTAGGCAGACTTCTTGGCGAGACCGCAAAAATGGCGAGGCTTATTGGAGCTGAAACTGTGCTTGTTGGTATGAAAAAAGAAGTGGTCATCACCCTTATTCAACTCGGGATGGTCATCAAGGACCTTCATACATCGATCAATATCGAGGATGGAATGGTGCTCCTTGAGAAGCTTAAGTCCGGTAGACCTTCGATAAAAGAACAGGAAGTTTAAATGGAAAATAGGGCTGAGATGAGCGTCGGTGAGATATCCGTCGTAAGAGATGAAGATGTCATCCTCGCAAGGCAGAAGGTCAGATTGCAGGCTCAAGAGATGGGGTTCAGCCTCCTTAACCAGACAAGGCTCGTAACAGCAGTTTCCGAGCTTGCAAGGAACATCGTAGTCCATGCGAGAGAAGGCAGGGTATCTGTTTTTAAGGCTAAGGCAGGAGATAAAACCGGGTTAAAGGTCGTCTTTGAAGATAATGGTCCTGGTATACCTGATATTGAAAAAGCCATGGAAGAGGGGTTCAGCACAGTAGGTTCCATGGGGATCGGGCTTAAAGGTGCCAGGCGACTTGTGGATGAATTTGATATAAAATCTTTCCCGGGGAAGGGAACGACCGTGACAATTACAAAATGGTTATGAAAGAAGAACGAATAATTGTGACCTTTGAGACGGATGTTTTAAGGGCAAGAAGGGCAGGGCGGGAAATGGCACACAGCCTCGGGTTTGATGAAATTGGCGCAGGTGAAATCGAGACTGCCATATCAGAACTTGCAACAAATCTTATCAAGCACGCGGCAAAATATGGCGAGATTATCCTGATACCCTTAAACGACGAAGGCAGGACAGGCATTGAGGTCAGGTCTGAGGATAAGGGTCGCGGGATAAAGAACATAGAGATGGCTATGAAAGAGGGCGGGTCAACAGCGGGTACGCTTGGCATAGGACTTTCAGGGGTAAAGAGGCTCATGGACGAGTTTTCAATAGAATCCCAGGCAGGTAAAGGCACTACGGTCGTAGCAAGAAAATGGCTTCTGAAAGACGCTTCGCAGGGGATGAAATTTTCCGTATTCGCAAGACCCAGGATAGGAGAGGATGTTTCAGGCGATGCTTATTTCATAAAGCGGTTCTCATCGTATGTGATATTCAGCGTTATTGATGTCCTCGGTCATGGAAGAGATGCACATGATGTTGCCCTGAGCGTCCTTAAAATACTGGAGGATAATTACACAGAGCCTCTGGCTAAAATAATAGACATATGCCATACAGGACTCAGGCATACAAGAGGCGCTGCCATGGCGCTGTGCAGGGTGAATTTCAAGCTAAAGAAGTTTGAGCATGTGGGCATAGGAAATGTTGAGACGCGGGTCTTCGGAGCCACCGAGCCTGTAGAGCCATTTTTTTTTAACGGCACCCTCGGAATGGCTATGGAAAACTATCGTGTTATTGAATATCCCTATATAGAAGGGATGGCAATAGTACTTTTTTCAGACGGTATTTCAAGAAGATTTGACCTTTCACAGCAGATGCTTACAAAGACGCCACAGGAGATAGCGAAGTTTATATTTGACAACTATGCAAGAGACACTGATGACGCAACTGTACTGGTGGCAAAGTAAAAAAGGATAAGTAAAGAGATACAATGGATCTGGAAGAATTAAAATCCACATATCCGGGATTATTAAGAAAATATTTGTTCGAGGGCAAAGAAGAGGAAGCCCTGTACAGAGCCTACAAGCTCGGTAAAGAGTGTTTTGAGGCAAAAATAGGTATAGAGGATATTATGAATCTCCATACCCGGGCTCTGGAGGAAATCCTTAAATCCGCTCCGCCGTCCGGTGTTCATGATATAGTGCTCCGGTCTTCCAATCTCCTTATAGAGTTTAGCATCAGATTCGGGCTTGTTTGCCAGAACTATTTTGAGATGCTCCAGCAGGCAGATGAAAGGATCAGAAATGCCTTTTACAAAGCCGGGGAAGCCCTGAACGCAGGACTGGACATCCAGAGAATGCTCCCCGTTATTCTGGATATTGTAAAAAACCTCATCGATGCCGACGGATGTGGCATCATGTTGCTGGAAGAGGATAGAACGATAATCAAAGCTTCCGAAGGTCTGGATACTGAAAATGAATTCATTAAAAAATTCCTGTTAAAAGTAACAACCGACGGGAAGATGGATTTAGTATACGACCTGAAGGAGAAAAAATATCCGGTACACTTAAAAGATGGAAGAGAGATCCGCTCAGTTATTGCGCTCCCGCTGGGTTTAAAAGGCAAAATCCGGGGCGCGCTGGGGATATATTTTACCTACCCGCATCATTACGAGGAAAAGGAGATCAATCTGCTCGTCTCCTTTGCCTACCAGGCAGTCTCAGCCATCGATAATGCCTATCTTTTCAAGGAACTTTCCCGCCATGATCGAACAATCAAAGCCCTCTATGAAATCGATAGAGTTATAAGCAAGTCCCTGGACCTGGAAGAAATCCTGGAATCCGCTCTCACGAAGGTCTTGGAGGTAACAGAAACAGATATCGGGGGGGTATATCTATTAGAGGAAAACGGGGAAACTCTGAGCCTTAAGGTCCACAGGGGCATATCCCCGGAGCTAACCGCGGTTTTCTCGACTATAAAGGTGGGACAGGGGATGTCCGGGATGGCGGTGAAATCCGGTAAACCGGTTACCCTGGACTTCACAAAATATCCGGGCCCGGAAATGCTCGCTCTCCTGATAAAAGAGGGGATAGTTTCAGGCGTCAGCGTTCCTCTGATTGCAAAGGAAAAGGTCAGCGGGGTTATAGCTCTGGCATCTAAAAGATACCGCTCCTTTTCCCGGGATGATCTTGACCTTCTGGCATCAATAGGAAGTCAGATAGGAGTCGCTATCGAGAATTCACGGTTGTTTAGAGAACTGGAACTTCACGATAAAATGCTTGATACTCTTTACACCATTGAGAATGTGGTCAGCAGATCATTAAATCTGGAGGAGATATTTAACGTGGCTTTATCGAAGGTACTTGAAGTCACAGATGCCCAGGCAGGCACATTATATTCCCTTGATGGAGATATTCTACGCCTGGAAGCTTTTAAAGGTCTCTCTCCTGAATTCAAGGAAAAAGCGATGATCAGAAAAATGGGGGAAGGGGTTCCGGGAATTGCTGCACAATCAAAAAAAGCGATAGCCATGGATGTATCTCAATTCCCAAGCTCACTTTTACTTCCTTATGTGATGGAGGAAGGACTTGTCTCATTTATCGGGACGCCTTTGATGTCAAAAGGGAAGGTGGTAGGAGCGCTTTCCCTCGGAACAAAGAAAAAGCGAGCGTTCACACAGGATGATCTTGATCTGTTATTTTCGATCGGAAATGTGATAGGAATCGCGGTAGAGAATGCACGGTTGTACAGAGAATCTGTAGAAAATTTACAAAAATTGCAAAAAGCTTACGATGAATTGCAGATTCTCAATCAGATGAAAGATGAGTTCATATCGAACGTCTCCCATGAATTGAAGACACCGCTTGTCTCAATAAAAGGATACGCAGAATTATTACATGATGAAAAAATCGGCAGCCTTTTGGAAATACAAAAAAAGAGTCTTGAAGCTGTTCTAAGAAACGCGGACCGGTTGATCCAGTTGATTGACTCCATTTTGTTCATCAGTAAATTGCAGGCAGGAAAAGTTGAATTTCATTTTGAGCCCGTAGATCTGGATGAAATAATCAGGGCATGCGTCAGTGATTTCAAGAGCATGCTGGATAAAAAACACATCTCTTTTGAGAAAGCCGTACCAGAAATATCCCGGGTCGTGGGGAGAGAGATAAATATATAGAAGTAATTAACAATTTGCTCGACAATGCGATAAAATTCACACCTAATTATGGAAAAATCTGGATAAAAGCATGGGATGAAGGAAAAAATGTTCATCTCATCGTGGCTGATAACGGCATAGGTATTCCCAGTGAACTGATACCAAAATTGTTCATGCGTTTTTACCAGGTTGACGCTTCTGCATCAAGAAAGTACGGTGGTGCTGGTCTTGGTCTGTATATTGTAAAGTCCGTTGTGGATGCTTTTGGAGGTAAGATATGGATTGAAAGCGAGGCTGGAAAAGGAACTACAGTCCATCTTCTCTTACCTGCTGCCAGATAACCTGTGTTCAGATACGAATGGTTAATAAGGCGCAGTCAGTCCCAGAAAGTAAATAAAGTAATAATTAATAAAAAGGATATCAGATGACTTCTAAATTTGGGAAACCAGGGCTCAGGCGTAAGAGGACAAAAAAAGAGCTTCGGGAAGTGGAGGCGAGATATCGCAGCATTTTTGAGAATGCTATTACAGGTATTTTCCAGATTACCCCGGATGGCAGCTTTCTGGCAGTGAACCCCAGACTTGCCGGTATGCTGGGCTATGGGTCACCCGGAGAGTTGATGAGCGAGATCAATGATTTCAGGAGACTCTGTGTTGACCCGGGTCATCTTGATGAGCTAATCCGCCTTATACAAACGCAGAGGGTTGTAGTTGACTTTACGATCCAGATCTGCCGTAAGGATGGCAGCAGGATACGGGCTTCAGTAAATGCCTGGTCTCTCCGTGACGCCAGCGGCAAAATAGCAGGGTTTGAGGGTATGCTGGTGGATATCACTGAGCGCTGGAAGGCTCTTCTGGCACTGCGAGAGTCGGAAATAAAGTTCCGCTCGGTCACCCAGTCTGCAATCGATGCTATTATTTCTGCCGATACCGCTGGCAATATAATCTCATGGAATAAAGGTGCCCAAACTATCTTTGGATACACAGAGGAAGAAGCTTCAGGTAGATCGCTTACTATCCTGATACCTGAAAAATATAGAGAACCTCATCGAAAGGGTCTGGAGCGGGTTAATGCCACAGGTGAGACCCGCATTATCGGAAAAACTGTTGAATTTTCAGGATTGAGAAAGGATGGCAGTGAATTCCCTTTAGAGCTTTCGTTATCGACCTGGAAAACTGGAGAGAGAAGATTTTACACAGGCATCATCCGCGATATCACTGAACGTAAGCGAGCTGAAGAGATGCTGAAAAACTATGCAGCAGCGCTTGAGGAGGCGAACCGGCTTAAAGATCTTTTTACGGACATTATGCGCCACGACTTATTGAACCCTTTGAATGTTATAAGAATGGCGGATGAACTGTTGCTTGAGAAAACAAAAGACGACGATATCCATAAATCCCTCTTAATGATAAAGCGCAACTCTGATAAACTTATTGAAATGATCAAAAACGCCAGTATGTACGCAAAGCTTGAGAGCGCCGATAAATTAGAGAAATCAAGACTTGATTTGAATACGATATTCAGAACAGTTGCAGACAACTTCAAACCTCAGATTGATGAGAAAAACATACA
Organism: Candidatus Methanoperedens nitratireducens; assembly: GCF_900196725.1. Classification (GTDB taxonomy): domain Archaea; phylum Halobacteriota; class Methanosarcinia; order Methanosarcinales; family Methanoperedenaceae; genus Methanoperedens; species Methanoperedens nitroreducens_A. Next base: position 86,702 of record NZ_FZMP01000203.1, read on the forward strand.
TCTTGAATACCTGCCGGAGAGTGAATTCTACGCAATGGTGAATCCAATGATTGAGGACGTTTTTTCAAATCTTCTCGATAATGCGATAAAATATTCACCGCAGGGAAGCAGGGTCGAAATAAACATTATAGACGAGAATGAACTCAACAGGATTTATGTTAAGGACTGGGGCTACGGCATAAAAGAAGAGGATAAGGATAAGCTCTTCACCCGCTTTCAGAGGGTGGCGAAGAAAGGGGTGAAAGGCACCGGATTAGGGCTTGCGATAGTGAAGCGTATTGTGAAGCTGCATGGTGGCAGAGTATGGATAGAGGACAATCCGGAAGGCGGGAGCATTTTCTATGTAGAAATACCAAAGGCTTAGAGAACCTGCGCTATAGAGCTTTCAGGGTTATCCCCTATCTTACATGGATTACTTGGACAGGGCACAGGTTTGCCGCCCTTTTCACTAAATCCTCTAACCTTTCAGGCGCCTCACCCGCCTAATTTGCCTCCGATCCTGTATTCCTATACTATCTGGCTGTGAGTATCTTCAGGGTTTTGCTCAAAGAATTCAGGGCAGGTGGTCCAGCATGTCCCGCAACTGATACAATCATCACGATCTATATTTACTTTTAGCTTATTTGCCATATTTCATCTTCCATTGCGCTCTTTATAGTACATTCTATTGGAGTTGTACCGTCATAAGTCTCA
>NZ_FZMP01000202.1 GCF_900196725.1 Candidatus Methanoperedens nitratireducens
GGTAATGGTCTTTCGGCTACATCCGAGAACAGCAGAAATATAAACAGTTCCACCATGACCAAGCTTCAAAGCTTCAATCGCAGCGTACCGTCTTTTATCTTTTTCAGAAAGCGTATCATAGAATTTTTTCATCTCTTGTTCTACAGATACGTCATAGGGTATCATGCCTGATATTTCGGACGAACAGACTAATATCACTTTTGTTAAAGTTCACCATGCAGAAATGAGAATGTTATTTAATCATCAATCCTAAGCTTGCAAGAAAGGCAGAAATTCAGGGAATAGAAGTCAGAGGAAGCCCAGACATTTTACTTAAGCTTTTGAGAAAAAGTATTATTAATAAGGTACAATATAATCAATTTATAATTGGACTCTATGAAAAGAAAAGGATATCAGAAGCTAATATGATTGGATATTTGGAGAAATAACATGAACACTGAAGTTGTCAGAATAAATACAACGTTGACAAAAGACCTATTGAGAGAACTGGATTCTTATGCAGAAGAACACCAGGAAGATAGGTCTACTGCCATACGTCAACTTCTCTTTGCGGCATTAAAAGAAATATCAAAAAATAAAATTATCAACGACTACAAGAATAATAAGATTACACTGAGGCAGGTGGCAGAAAAGCTTGGGGTCGCATACTGGGAAGCAATGGATATCCTAGTCGAAGCAGGTGTGCCTGTCCAAAATTTGACTAAAGAAGAGATTCAAAACCGCAAGCAAAAGATAGAAAGGGACACATTTTGATTTAAAAGATAATGTATAACAATCCTAAGGTGATGATGCCTAACAACCTTATCCAAGAAAAAGGAATAATTAATATATTTTCCGCTCATTTTTGCACCGATTAAAATGCCTGTCATTACACTATATTACGATGACCTTGAAGAACTCTCAGGGATCGATAAAGAAACCGTCATCCAGCGTATCCCGATGATGGGATGCGATATCGAGCGTATCGAGGAAGACCACGTGGATATCGAATTCTTCCCGAACAGACCCGATCTTTACAGCACCGAGGGCGTTGCGCGCGCACTCAAAGGATTCCTTGATATCGAGACCGGGATACGGGAGTTTAAAGTCACACCTTCGGATATCAAGATAACAAAGGACGCGGAAATTGAAAAAATCCGCCCATACCTTGCCTGCGCCGTAGTTCGCGGGATGAGGTTCAATTCCCGCAGCATCGAGTCCCTTATGGCGCTTCAGGAATCACTCCACTGGGCTGTAGGCAGGAACAGGAGAAAAGTTTCCATAGGTGTGCATGACCTCAGGATGATAAAGCCGCCTTTTAAGTATGTTGCAAAGCAGCCGAATTTCAGGTTCGTACCTCTTGATTTCACAGAACCGATGACAATGAGGGAAATACTTGAAAAACATCCGAAGGGTATAAAATTTGCACATATTCTTGAAAAATTTGATAAATATCCGCTTATTATTGATTCTGAAAATAACGTGTTATCATTCCCACCCATAATCAACGGAGAACTTACAAGGGTTACAGAAGAAACAACCGACCTGTTCATCGAAGTGACAGGTCTTGACCCTGCCGTATCTACTGCCCTTAACATCGTGGCGGCGGCGCTTGCAGAGCGCGGAGGAAGGATAGAATCTGTTGCAATTGACAGCACGACCCGGACACCAAAACTTGAACCATTACCCATGAAACTAAAAAGCAGCGAGATCGAAGAGCTTCTTGGTCTTGAACTGAAAAATGAAGAGGTCATCCAATGCCTTGAAAAAATGAGATACGGAGCGAGAGCTTCGGGAAGTACCATAGAAGTATCAGTTCCCGCTTACCGCGCAGATATCCTGCATAACTGGGACCTGATAGAAGATATCGCCATCGGCTACGGCTTTGATAAGATCAAAACCGAACTCCCGCCCACTTCCACCATCGGGAACGCCCACCCTATCTCCAAAATCCGGGAATCCATCCGCGAGATAATGGTAGGGCTGGGTTATTTTGAAGTAATGCCATTCACGCTCACCAATGAGCGCATCCAGTTCGATACGATGCGCCGGGAAAAGGCGAAGGGTATCACCCATATCCTGTATCCCATAAGCGAAGACCATACAATCGTGCGCCCCACCATCCTGCCGAACCTGCTTGAGATATTATCGATTAACCAGCACCGCGAACTCCCGCAGCGGATATTTGAGGTGGGCGAGGTCGTGCTTGACTGCAAGACCGGGCAGCGGCTCGGCGCCGTCGCCATCCACCCGCAGGCTAATTTCACAGAAATACAGGCTGTTGTGGATGCTGTGCTGAGGGAGAGACATATTGAGTATGAGGTAGCGGAATCAGATGACCCCGCATTTATAGAAGGCAGGCGCGCGGATATTATGATCAAAGGCGAGGGAGCCGGGGTGCTCGGAGAGATTCACCCTGAGGTTATCTCGAACTTCGGGCTGGAGCATCCGATTATCGGGTTTGAGCTGAAGCTATAATCGTAAGAGTTGTTTCGATACAAAAAGGTGATATAGGAACAAGTATAAACTCGTAGAAGAACGCTACGTGCTCATTTCTTCTATCTGGGCTTTTGCTTTTCGGACTTCACTTTGAAGTCCGATTTTTTCAAATATATCAAGAGCTTTTTGTGTATATTCGATTGCTTCTTCTTTTTTGTCAATCTGTGAATAAAGTAAACCAATTTGTGCAAAATTGTATGCTATCCCACGCTGGTCGCCGAGTTTTTTCTTAATCTCCGCAGACTTTTTGTACTTTTCAAGAGCTTTTTCAAACTCACCCCTATCCTGATGAATTATTGCTATCTGATGAAGTGCATATGCTTTCCCGAGCTGGTCGCCGAGTTTTTCATTTATTTCCAGTGATTGGTTGTACATCTCAAGAGCTTTTTCAAACTCACCCTTGACATAATGAATATTTCCGATCTGATGAAGTACGTATGCTATCCCGAGTTGGTCGCCGAGTTTTTCATTTATTTCCAGTGATTGGTTGTACATCTCAAGAGCTTTTTCAAACTCACCCCTATCCTGGTGAACCATTGCTATCTGATGAAGTATTGAAGCTATCCCGAGCTGGTCGCCGAGTCTTTCGGCTAATTCCAGTGATTGGCTGTACTTCATAAGAGCTTCATCGTACTCTCCCCTAAAATAATGAATCATGCCTAATTTAAAATACCAATCTGCAAATTTATAGTTATCAACAATATTTTTCTTTTTGTATTCTTCTAGTAGCTCTGAATACCTTTTATATCGCTCTTTTAATTCATCAATTGTTAGATTTTCTAACCCGCTTTCGGTGATCCTTTCTGTTTTTTCTAAAGGTTCAGATATTTTTTCCATCTTGAACTCAAACACAGTAGTCCGCCAGCTCCAGAAATCCGGCGCTTCGATTGCAATTTTGCTTAATGTTGCTTCATTTGACCAGATGATAACCGGCTGGTTAATAGCAGAAAATTCATCCCGCATTATATTCAGTTTTGTTAAAAATGCAGATTTACCAGATGGGGTAACAGCTTTTGAAGCTTTTTCAATGCCGTAAACAAAAATTGCTACTTTATTTTTTATTAGTGAGATTTTCTTTCTAATTTCATTAACTAAATCGTTGGAACCTTCATCTAATTGTATAATTATTATATTTATATTAAGGGAGCGAAGCCTTTTTTCTAATTCATTGTATAATTCTTTTCTTAAAATCGGCTCATTACAAAGCACAAACGCAATAGCTCCCTCTTTTGAAAGAGTTATTAAAGTAACCAGTTCGTCCAATTTGCTTAACTGTTCTTGATTAAGTTCCATTTTAGCTTCTAATTAACCCCTTTTCAGATAATAGTGATTTTACAATTGGATTTACATCGCACCAATCAGTATCGTTTCTATATTCCAGAACACTTAAATTATGTAACAATCTTACAAGCCCTTCATCTCTCTTTAATTCTTTAGATTTATAAATCTCCCCCAGTATTCTATAATCATCCTCGCTTATTTGCCCTCTGTATAGGTTCTTCATATCATTTACAACTGTAATTGCAATTTCTTTGTCTATCTTTTTCTTTCCCTTGGTTATCGCTCTGATAGAAGAATCCCGTATAATTCTGATTAATTCTCTTACTACCCCACCGCTCATATTTATAATATATTCCAGGGCATCTTTTTCAATAAGATCCAGCGGTGCCCGTCTACTTATTACTTCTTCCAAAACTTTTACGCCGTTACTGTAAGGATTTTGAGCTTTATCCAGAATTTTAATATTAGGATGCATGCAAACTTTATCAAAATTTATTACTATCTGGCTGAATTTTTCAGAATTTTTTAGCGCTATTGGGAAGGTGTAGATTATTTTTCCCAGCGGCTGAACTAACTGGGTTCCATGATTATAAAAAATCTCAATGGCTTTACTGGGGTCAGTTTTCTCAAGATTATCAATAACTATCAATACCTGTTTGCCTGTTGTTTTTTCAATCTCAGCAATCACATCATTAATAATGTTTATAAGCTCCGAAACTTTGGGCTCGATTCTGCTACGAATCTCCGTTCTTGAACTTGTTTCAGTTTTGATTTTCCCCATTAAAGTCAAGAAAGGTATGGATATTTTCGCTGCAATTCCACCGCTTTCTGTCTCTTCATCAACTTCTATTTTCTCAATTGAGCTGCCCCATGTCATAATACGTTTTGAGAGAGCTTCATTCAAAGTCAGACCTTCTCCATCTATTTTGTCCAGCATTTTTGATAGCATTGAGAGAAGCACATCCGTGTAAGATATGTCATTTATATCCATAATATCAAATGCCGAATAATGAACGATAAAAAATTCACCCCCTAATTTTGAAATTAATCTGTGAAGCGCTGTGGTTTTTCCAGAACCTCTATGCCCTGTGAATAATATTTTAATCGGTTCTCTGGTTTTTAAACTTAACTCTAATCTTGTCTTTAATTCATCAATATTTGATTCACTATGTTCAATTTCAACATAGTATTTTCGAAAAAATTCGGTGCCAAAAGTTGTCTTAGGGTCAAATAAATAATAAACATCTTCCAATGAAGGTCCAGGCAATTAAATCAGCTCTACCATAAAATTGTAAATTCAACGTATTAATCTTTTGTAAGGTTCTGGTAAATGTCTTGCTCTTCATGGAAGAAAAAGTATTATTTGAAGAACTACAAACCCTTCTTCCTTTCGTTCTTCATATAATACGCAGCTCCGACCGCGCCCAGTAAAACCACTGCTCCGGCCAGCAAACCCACGGACTCTAAGGGCGAACCTGCATCAGCAGCAACTGTTAATGGTACAGTCCGCCTGAATATCAACACGTTCTCTTTCTGGTCGATGCCTCTTAATTCCACGTCAAGCAGGTACTTCTTTGCCGGCGCAGTATCATCTATTTTCATCCTGATTACGGCGTCGCCGCTTTCGCCGGATTCAAGTTTTCCGATGAAATCGGACTTCTCGCTGAACTCAAACGGCTGTGACGAATCTTTGAACACGCGTAAAGAGACCGATTGAGCCTTCTCATTACCTGCATTCCTGACTTTTATAAGGATATCGGCATTACTTCCCGGCACGATATTTTCCGGGGTAGCTGCAACAGATTCCACTACAAGGCGCGGGGCGGGCTTGATGGGAAGCGCCAGGTCAAGCGTCTTTGTCCTGTACTGGTTATTCTCGTCATTCTCATCCCTGTATGTGATGTTGAGTTTTGCATCGTGCTCGCCTTCTGACACGTTCTCATCGATATCAACATAGAACGTAGCTTCTTTACTGCCACCTTTTTCGATTATGCCAAGACTGTCCTCGTCCGAATAACTGTAACTTGGCTTAAAGCCTTCAGGAAGCAGCAGTTTGACTTTTACATTCTCAGCATTGCCTTTCCCGATATTATCTATGTTAACCGACAGCTTTGCCTCATCCGTGTCCGCTATCAGTCTCTCAGGGGATGTCACAAGTGCCCCGACCACGAAGTCAGGCTTTTTGGGGTCGATATATACGGGGAACTCTTTCTTTGTCCATCCTTCCCCTGTCGTCCATCCGAGCGTTACATTATATGTCCCCTTGAGTGCGTTATCCGCTACCCTGAGCTTATAATGCAGGACATAATAAACCAGGTTATCATTTGTCCCCGCTGATGTCCCGATGTACTTATCCGGGGTATCGCCTGCCTCAAATAAGAATGGATAGCCTGCTTCAAGACGGAACCTGAGATTTTCTGTCGTTCCCCCTACGGTGTTCACTATCTGCCATCTTAGATCGATGTATTTTCCCGCTTCAGCCGGGTCCGGGTCCTGGTACATGAAATTCATCTGTACCTTACTTCCTGTGCCCCCTGCGATGGGAGCCCCCAGAGTTGGACCGATCATTGTTGACAAAACTACTATCAGCATGCCTATAAAGGTGATATCTGGAATTAATCTGCTTTTCATGTTCATACCTCCAATCTACTCAATAAATTTTTAAACATAGTTTTCAAATCGATTTTGTCAAATATTACAATAAGCGCAGGAACGATGGTTATAGCTGCAAGCATGCTTGCCACGACACCATAGCCCATCATGGTCCCCATATCGGCTAAAAATGTCAGCTTGCCCAGCGACATTGCCCCGAATCCTATCAGGCTCGCAAGTGTTGTGGTCGACATCGGGATTATGACGTTATTCAGCGAGACCGCCATCGCTTCTTCCGGGGATTTGCCGGGAAGCTCAAGCCTGTACCTTGTGACGACCTGTATCCCGAAATCTATACCTATGCCCATAATCATGGACAGAACGCCCGATGTCTGGGATGTCATTCCCATCCCGATAAACCCGACATAACCCATTGCCCATATGCTTCCGAAAATAATTGTGGTCATAGGCGTAAACCCGTATTTGATCGAGCGGAAAACAAGCAATATAATCGCAAGGATTCCGATAAGCGAGTAAAGAGACGTTTTCGCCATATCGGGACCAATGGTTTTTTCCATTACTCTGCTTTCCATCACGCTTCCGCCAAGACTTGTTTTTATTCCCGGAGGTTTTGGTACCTGCGTAATGATTTTATCAAGTTCAAGCTCAAGGTTCTCAAGGTCAACGTCATCGGTCGTTTTTATCCTGACCAGCGCCAGGGCATAGTCTTTACTGATATAGCTATCAAGCAGCCCGTTTTTATAAGTAAGCTCCTGTATATCCCTCCGGGATTGTGGAATCCTGCCATCATTGATGCTTTTTAAGACCGATGCCGGGCTTGTGACCTCCAGCACGTCCTGTGTATGAAGCGCAAGGTCAGAGAGCTGGTTCATGTACAGTATAACCCTTGGGTCCCTGACATCCGAGACCTCATCTGACCCTGTGTACCGGGGTTCCCTCTCTATGACAAGATGCACGATGTTCGTGCTTCCGAACTCATCCTCTACTGCGAAAAGGGTACTAATAGCCCCTACATCCTGCGGAAGAAAGTCTTTTTGCTCAGTCTTTTTCGTCTGGATGGTACCAGCCATCTGGATCGCGAATATCGTGATAAGAACTACAACCACCAGTACTATAAAGGGGCGGTGCGTAACAAAACTTGAATATCTTTCAATGAATTTGCCGATCATATTATCTGCCCTTCAGAATATGTTCTTCCTTTTTTGCAGTTAGCTTCTCAAGCTTTCTATGTGTCCTGCTATACTCATAGTCCTCTTCCAGCAGTATCAGCACCGGGTTAGCAAAAAGTGCGGCAAGGAGGCAGTAGGCTATCCCCAGCGCAAGTGTCTGGCCGAAGTGCTGTATCATGGGCATGGAAGTGAACGACAGCACTCCGAAACCCACGATAGTTGTGAGTCCTGAGCCGATAACGGCGGTGCCTATCCCGTGTACCGTGGTCTTCATCGATTCAAGCTGGCTGACCTTCTTGTCTCTCTCTTCTTTGTATCTGCTTACCACGAACACACCGTACTCCACTCCAAGCCCCATGATCATAGAACTGAGACCTACCGTAGCCACGGATAGCGGTATCCCGAGCCAGCCAAGGGTACCCATGGTCCATATAAGCCCGAGGATGAGCGGGATAAACACGAGCAGTCCCTGCGTATAAGACCGCTGCATTGCGAAAAGTAAAAGCAGTATAAGGACTGAGGCAACTACGAGGGTAAAAGCTGCATCTCTTTTCAGCAGATCGAAAATGGTCATCCTCAGGGTTGGCGCACCCGTAATGCTGAATATTACGCCCGGTGGTTTCGGGGTATAATCGATCTGCTGCTGGATAAGCTTGTTGAAGCTCTGTACTTTATCTTCACCAGAGCCTATATCCGCTGTAATGTACATGAGCGCCATCCTGTAATCACGGCTGAAAAATGCGTCTGCCTGGGGGCTGCGCAGGGTACTGGTCATTTCCTCAGGCGAGACTGTTTTATTGCCCCTGAAAAAACTTGCAGGCGAAGCGATGCTGGTCACACCACCTTCACCTTTCAGGTTCTCATCGAGGAACATGAGGGATCTTATCACTTCAGGGTCCCGGATATCCCGGACAGCGCTTTTTGAATCCACGGATTCATCAAGCTGTACGGCTATCACCACGGTATCAGCACCCCCGAACTTGTCAGATATCCGGTCGTTGAGTTTGTATATAGGCATCTCTGTAGGCATTTCTTTCCTGATATCCGAGTTAATGGTCAGGTCTTTAAGACCTATACCGAGCACTACTGTTATGAGAATAACTAAAACCGCAAGTATCCTTGTATGCTTTCTCTGTATCCCGGCAAGCTTTTTAAGGTTTGTTTCGAGGAAATCAGCCATAAATCCCTTGGATCATTTTAATCAGGGTTCAGTTCCAACCCCCCCTATTCTTTCCTTACCTATATTTAAAGTGTTCCAATGTAAACAACTCTGGAGTGGTTTAATTCAAAAGTTTTAAATATGAGGGAGAAAAATTAACCAGTGTGATTGAAAAACTACGAAAATTAGGGCTCACTGGCTATGAGGCGCAGGCATTTGTTGCTTTGCTTAAGCTTGGCGATGCGGAAGCAAATGAGATAGCTAACAGGGCAAAGATACCGATCGGCAGGATATATAACGTGCTTTCAAATCTTGAAGACCTGCGCTTAATACGAGCACAGGACACGCGACCGAGGCGATACGAATGTGTGGAGCCTTCAACTGCTCTTGAGAGGCTTCTAAGAAACAAGCAAGAAGAGCTTAAACATGCCTGTGAAGAAGTGGAGATGCTGACTAATGACCTTGCATCAGAACTATCAGGAGTCAGAGCCAGGAAACCTGGTAAAACATTCTGGACCGTCGCGATAGGGGACCAATCACAGGAGCTTGTGCAGGAGTGCATACTGGGGGCCAGAAAGGAAATATTGTTCTTTCTGGCTTCACAGCCGTGTTCAGAGAGGATAAAAAACAAGTTGAAGTTCGAAAAATTACCTGAAATTATAAATGCAATTTCCGAAGCACTTGAAAAAGGGACGGATGTTAAAGTCATTCTTAGCAAAGAAGTGGATTTCAGCGAGCTTGAGGATTCTTCGAATATTAAAAAACTGTTGATGCACATGGGGAATGAATTCAATTGCAGGCTTGCCGCCATACCTGCAACACCTTTCCACATAATAGACAGGGAAAATGTCCTGCTCCAGATGCTGAATCCGTTAGCTCCGAATGAGCTTTTTGCTGTGGTTAATGTAAGGGACACGAAGCTTGCGGAGGAACTTAGAGAGAAGTTCTTTGCCATATGGGAAAAAGCAGAGGTATATTCTGAGAGGAAAATAAAATCCGCAGTCAAGTAGTTATTTACAGAATATAGCACAGCGTGCCTTTTATATAGGGTTAAAATGATTAAATATTTTTATGTGGAAGATGACGATTAGTATAGATGATTCGGTTCATGGCTACTGTTGTCTGCCCTTCTTGAACAATATGGTTAGGAGATTTGAGATAATTTCAATATTTAATCTTACGCCTTCATTATTTACCGAAATTTGTGAAATTACTTTCCAGGATAGCGTTCATATAGAAGACTGGATCAGGGAAAACGATTTCATTGAACTGCATGTAATAAGACAGGTCGGTCAGAAATATACCTGCTTTATTAAAGGTAAAATAATCATGGATGAGATTTCAGCTTTTATTGAAAATTTTGAAATTAAAATAGAATTTCCAGTAATCGTTGAACAGCGTAATTGCCGATTTAGCCTTATAGGTAAACGTGAAGAATTATACAATATTATAAAAAAATTCAAAAAGGGATGGAAAATTGAAGTTCTGTCTTTTGAAAAATATGACCCCGCTAATAAGAATATGCTGGATTCACTCACTGCAATGCAAAAAGAAGTGCTCAAACAGGCATACTTAAGCGGATATTTCAGTTATCCCAGAAAAATAAACCCTCAAAAACTTGCGGATAAAATGGGGATAAAGAAGGCAACTTTGCTTGAACATCTGCGTAAAGCCGAGAATAAGATATTGCATCGGATTATTGAATAGACTTACATTAATGGTGTTTTTCATAGAGCTTCTATTTTTCCATCCCTGAAGTGTATAATCCTGTCAGCCATCCTGCCAATCTCGGGGCTGTGCGTTACCATCACAATCGTCTGTCCCCGCTCCACGTTCAGTTTCCTGAAAAGCTCTATGATTTCTAAAGAAGATTTAGTGTCCAGGTTGCCCGTCGGTTCATCAGCCAGGAGCATTTTCGGATCATTGGCAAGGCTTCTTGCAATAGTAACGCGCTGCTGCTGCCCGCCGGATAATTCCGACGGGAGGTGGCGCAGCCGGTCGCCAAGACCAACAAGACCGAGCAGTTCCCTCGCTCGGTCCTTATAACCGGATTGCTTATTTAGCATCATAGGGAACATCACATTCTCAACTGCCGTGAGCTCATTAAAGAGATTAAAGAACTGGAATACGAAGCCAATGTGCTTTAACCTGTACTCTGCTCTCGTGTTGCCACTCATTTTTGTTACATCGTTGCCATCTATGTATATTTCCCCGGAAGTAGGGGTATCAAGCATGCCGACCAGGTTGAGAAAAGTTGATTTCCCGCCGCCTGACGGACCCATGATGGCAACAAATTCACCATGCTCTATGGAAGTATCCACACCGTTAAGTGCTTTAACCTCGACTTTGCCTGGCATGTAGCTCTTTTTAAGATTATCTGTTCTGATCATTTCCATTTCAATTACCCCAGATTGCTTTTATTATATTCATCCTGCCGGCGATAAGTGCAGGATATACAGCAGCAAATAGTACGGTGAGCATGGTTACCAGTGAGGCATCGTAGAGGAGATACGTATAAAATCTTGGAGCCATAGAACCCAGCGTAGGCTCAGGAAAAGGGTGGGCTTCCAGATATATTGTACCTGCATATCCCAGTGCATCCCCTATCAGAATACCTATTGCCCCGAGAAACACAGCCTCAAGAATATATACAGATAATACCTGCAAATCCTTCATTCCCATAGCTTTCAATATGCCTATCTGCCTTCTCTTGTGCAAAATATTTATATACAGTATCACACCCACGGACACTGCGCTGGTAAATAACCCGACTGCATTTATTATGGCAAAGATTTCCTTAAAAGTTTCAAGTGAACTTACTACGGATTCGATCTCCTGCTTCCACTCTTTGACTTTTTGCATTTCAAGTTCTTCGGATATTTTATTTTTATATTGCCCTGAAAGGACTTCATCTGAAAGTTTAATAAGAATCACCGAGGCTTTATTATTCAGGTTAAGCTGTTCCGCACCACTATCAAAATTAATTATTACTGTATTCGCGTCCATCGCCATGCCTGTGTGAAGTATCCCCCTGGTTGTGAATACCCTGGTTTTCCCTTTTTCAAATAATATATTCACCTCATCACCGGGTTTTATCTTTAGTTCATCAGCCAGCCGGTAAGATACCAGGATCCCATCCCTGTCATTGGCAGCAAGCGTTTCACCGGAATCAACTTTACTTAGCAGGATAGTAACTTTGTTTTCTTTTGATGGATCAAGTGCTAAAATTCTTACAGACCTGGATTTCTCCTTATATGATAAAGCACCGCCTGCCGTAAGTCTCGGAGAATAAGCAACCACCCCGTCTATAGTCTCAAGTTTTTGTTCCTTTATACCCAGACCATCTATGTATATCTCTTTCTCGTTTGGATAGACATTAATGTGCCCTGACGATGTTTCCATTGTTTTTTCCAGGAAATCATTTGTCACACCATCCATAAACCCGTTCAGGATAATGATATTTGCAGTCGATATGGCAATCGCTATAATAATGAAAATAAATGTTTTCCTGTTTTTTTCTGCATCTTTTCTTGCATAAAAGAATACGGCTGACATACTACGTACCCCATATGGATTTAATGATATCTACCCTGCTAGCCTTGATAGCCGGATATACTCCTGCAAGTATTGTTACTGCAAAAGATACGATAGTTGCCTTGTAGAACAGGTAATATTCGAACCTTGCACCTATCCAGGTCTGCATAATAGCGTCATAAAGAGGGTGTTCTTCCAGGTACCTAATCGCAAAATATCCAAGACCATCCCCGATGGATACGCCGATAACGCCAAAAAGCACTGCCTCCATTAAAAATACAGTAAAAATGAAATCATCTTTCGCGCCTATGGCTTTCATTATTCCGATTTGCCTGTTTTTGTGGATTACATTTATATATATTATAATCCCGACCGAAATCGCCGCTGCCACTAATCCCACAGCAGATATAATGCTGGAAAAACCTTGCCAGGCTCCGGCAAAACTTAATAGATACTCTATCTCTTTCTTCCATGTTTTTACATTACTTACTCCGAGAGATTGCATTATCACCGGCATGTATGCGTCAGCCAGTTCCTTATCTGAGAGCTTAACGAGGATAACTGAAGCGCTGTTATCAAAAGCGAGCTGTTGATTTGCTTCATTGAGGGATATGATAATGGTCGAACTGTCAAAATCCGCAGCCCCGGTGCGAATAATCCCTTTAACATTGTAGACTTTAACTTTCCCGTTCTCAAAGGCAAGTTCCGCCTCATCCCCGACGTCCAGTTTTAGATCTTCTGCGAGCCGGTAAGAAACCAGGATAGCGTTTTTATCATTGGAATTTATAGCCAAACCCTTTATAATTTTATCAAGAAGTTTCGTCGTTCTCCTCTCTTTATCAGGGTCAAGAGCCAGTATTGCTATGGATGCGGATAGCTCTTCGTTGGATAAAACCCCGCTTGCTGAGATCCTTGGGGAATATGCCTCCACCTTCTCCATTGTAGCTAATTTCTGTTCCTTTACCCCGATACCCTCTATAAACCGCTCGTTGTCAGCGGGATAAATATTTAAATGGCCTGAGGACGATTCGATCGTGTTGTCAACCAGATCTTTAATCATTCCGTCCGTAAGCCCATTGATAATAATGATATTTGCAGTTGCGAAAATTATAGATAATGTAATGAATATGAAAATCTTTTTGTTTTTAAAGATGTCTTTTCTTGAATAGAAAAGGGCTGAGCGTAAGTCAACAGGCACTCCTTAGCCCCTCCGTTTGTATATTAAAACAAGAGCAAGTATTGCAAGAACCGGTATGATCACGGTAAAGCCCGGAGTACTGTAACTACTGTCTCCTGATTTGCCTGATTGGTTCGTGGCTTCGGGTGTCTTTGCACTTGTTCTCTTATCAACAGTAAAAATCTTATCGTAGTTGACAGTGAGATCTTTTCCGTTTAATGATACTGAGACGATATACGTACCTTCGCCCAGATTACCGGTCCACAGGATGTTTATGGTTTTCTCCTTGTCGTTTGACATGATAGACGGGGCGGCGATTTCCCTGGTTTCCACAATCTTGCCGCCCTGTTTCAGGGTAAAAATGATTTTAGCGTCCAGGGGAACCATGGACATGCTTTTAATTGTAGCACTTGCACCTATTCCGTCCCCGTACACTTCGGTTATTTCAGCATCGTTCCTGGCTGTGAAATTCGAGCTTGTAGTAAGGTAATATTCTGGTTTTCCTTCCCTGTACAGGTACACCTTTGCCATTCCGGTGTAGTTCTTGCCCCCTTCCAGAGCCACATTCCCCTGGTGATTAAGGATTATATTTCCTTCGCTACCTACTGATAATGGGATTTGTTCAACTCTTTTGGAATAAACAACCTGCCCTTGCGCCATCAGGATATATTCTATATCAGCAAGGAACGGTTTGAAACTAGTCTCTGCATGCCTCTCATATGTCCTTAAGATAAGCTTGAAACCGTTGGAATTTACTCCGAACCCGTCTACGTAGATTTTTGAAAATCCCGACATTCCGCTATCCTCATTAAAAAAATTCTCTTTTTCAATGGAACTATCTATTGACGCATCTACGGTTGAGGCGGTCAACATGATCAAGGCAAGGACTGTTATGATGTGTTTAAACATAAGATACCTCTAATTTATTTCTAGCGTGTAAATTTTTTATCACATGGTTTAAATATAATTTAAAGCCTCTATTGCTTATCGTATTTTGCACCATTTTCAGCGTATCGGTTCCAGCATCTTTATAATACGAGAAAAAGAATGATTCCCAATGCTTAAAGTTATAATCCCAGCATGCCTTGAACAATTCAATCTGGCTTGAACTCATTGAATCAAGTGTGTACGACGTTTCATCAGGTGAAGTGGCTACGAAAAAAACAGGCATTATGAGCCCTTTAATATCTTTGACACTTTCAATGAACTCAAGATTGTATGATACATCCTTTTCAGACTCGCCGGGAAGACCAATAATAATAGAACCGATAGGGAACCAGTGGGCATCATTCATTTTGCCCATTGATTCCTTCAGGGCACCAGCCCATTCATTCGGTGTGAATGGTTTAATCTTTCCTTTAATATGAGCTTCTACTAAGGGAGGACTCAATGTTTCAATACCTATGTTGGCCCAGGACCATCCTGATTTTTTGCTAACAGTCATGAGATTATGCAGGTTTTCAAGATAATCTGCGGAAACCTGGGACAGGAAGGTTACTGATGTATGATAAACTTCAAAACGGTCTATGTCTAACCGGGAAATCGACTCGAAAAGATCTAAAACTTTCCCGGAATCTACGTTTAATCCTTTTGCTCCGTATCGCAAAAAGTCCTCGGCAGCAAGGGATATATTCCTTTGTCCGTTTTCCGAATTAACCTTGATTTCCTTTAGTATTTTATCTTTTGGGAAATGTATTATTGGCACAGATCTAATTGTGCAAAAAGAGCAACCTCTCCCGCAACCTCTTGATATTTCTACAACTCCTATAAGGGTAGGGTTAATATAAGGCGGGACGTCTTCTGAAATTTCCCCATGCACAATTCTTGGAACTTCTTTCTTATCGAGGATGAGTTTAAATATTTCCGGAACCACCTTTTCCCCCGGACCTACAACGAGGTTCCGGATATTGTATTTATCAAGATATTCCGGGAATTGCTCTAGCTGCCATGCACCCGGACCCCCTGCACAGATGCTTGGTTTAAATGTCTGTAGTGACTTATTTAATAAAATTTTACTGAAACTTAACTCAGTGTATGGAACCCCGCCGAATACTTCCCGCATTGCAGATGTGTTTGCAGCCTTCCCCAGCGGATCCCCGCTTGAGATTGCTACTATTCTGGTGTTATCCCCGATAACCTTGCTAATGTCTTGTGGATTGGTGATTATTATATCATTCTCATCAAAACCGCTGTTTAAAAGAACAGTCTCTATCATTCTCAAACCGGCAGGTGCATAAACAACACCGTTGCTTTTACTTTTAATCGGAGGCGATAATAGTGAATAATATATATATTCAGGAATTTTATTAGTGAAAATCGCGGTAAATGCTCCTTCCAGCACTGTCTTATAGTGTCCCATCATTGCACGATCAGCGGTAAGTACGATTTTGTGCGACTCCATAGTTTTATTCACTTATCCTTTTACAGCGCTGAGTATTTGTTTTTTCAACTCGTTTTCGTTAATCTCGCCCAATGATATGATTTTGCCGTCCATAACAATGACCGGGAATGACTCAATTATTACAGGTAACCCGTGCTTTTCAACTTTGTTCCATACATCGGGGCGCTGTTCCTGCACCATCTTTATCAGGATATCCTGGGTTGTTAACGGATCAACTTCCTTAAATACCGCGCCTGCTTCCTTGCATAAATCTTTTAGCGTCTTGGAATAATTCCTGTTTGCAAGCCATTTTGTTGCTGCACAGCAACTGGGTATCTGAAATAGTACTACTGTGTGCTCCATAACATTACCCATAGAGAATTTTTCCAATTTTCCTCATGTTATCAATCCCCGTAATATCAGTTTCAAAGAGGGGCACCTCTTTTTTGTGTAAGCCATTAAATCTCTTATCTATGATGCCCAGGTATTTGTCTTGAGTCGATCTTCGTTTCTCTAAAAACCAGTTCCCTTCCAGGACTTCTTTTGGTATTATTTCATTTATTACTAAAGCCTGGACTTTGATATTTAGCTGACTTAAGTTCTCTATTGCCCTAGCAGTTTCTTCAATAGGTAAGTTCTCGGCAAGCAATACCAGGGAAAATAAAGTACTCTGTGTGTCGGCTAACGTTTTTATTGCAGTCTCATATTTTTTTTGTTCGTTCTTCAGGCTTTCCATTGTATTTCCTTCTCCCTTGATACCCAATACTTTGCTCAGCTCACTTCTGTTTTTAAGCTGGTTTGAAATATAATTAGCCCAATCAAAAGGCATTGCCAGTTCCCTGAGCGTATGACCTGTTGGAGCAGTATCAAATACAACAACGTCATTTTCGTCTGCATTCAGGTATTTTACGAACTGATCGAAGGCTGCCATTTCTTCGGCACAGGGTGTATTCATCACTTCCTTCCCGAACATGCCTGTGATTTGCTCCACCACCTCATTCAGCCTTGCCTGGAAAACGCCGGATGCCTTCTTAGGATTTATATTAAGTCCGCAGAGATTTTTAATTTCTTTTATTTTTGTTACCTCGGTTTCTCCGATCTCCTGTTCAAAAATTGCGGATAAGCTCACTGTAGGGTCTGTTGCCACTATTAATGTATCATATCCATGGTCAGCCAGCCAGACCGCAGTTGAAGAAGCCATTGTTGTCTTCCCAACGCCGCCTTTCCCGCCAAAGAAAAGGAACTTCTTGTTATTTATCAAGTCTCGCATTGTCATGATATCACTATCATGCAGCTAAGAAAGAAAGGTTTTTACCCCTACATGTAGGATTATATTTATAAGGCTGGCAGATAAGTGAGATTCTATGAGGAAAATGACAGCACGTGTCTCTGGCAGCATATTTCAATGCTGTGTTCCTTTAGCCAGCATGGTTGATCGTCTTGAAGTTATTTCAATTTTCAACTTTACATCCACTACTCACACTGAAGTTTGCAATATTACGCTCAAGGATGGAATAAGCATAGAAAACCTAAAGAGCGATTTTATCACCGATTTAATCGTCATAGGGAATGAGGGCAGGAACTATACCTGCCTGACGAAAGGAAATATCTCTGATGAGATTTCCAGGTTTATAGGACGATTTGACCTCAAACTGGAGTACCCGATTATTTTTGACGGGAATACATGTCAGTTTGGGGTTATAGGTTCACCTGAAGAATTAAATAATATCCTTAAAACCGCCAGAGAAATCGGGTGGGGATTTGAAATACTGTCGCTACAAAAATATAATCCTCTGGACTTGAATGCCTTTAGCAAACTAACCAAAAAGCAAAAAGAAATATTGCTGCAGGCATATGATAACGGTTATTTTGATCATCCAAGGAAAATTAATGCAGAACAGCTTGCCAGGAAGATTGGGATTCATAAGACGACTCTCCTGGATCATCTGCATAAAGCAGAGAGACAGCTCATCAGGAATATAATCGGAGAAAAAAAAATAAACAGATTTTGAGAGTGTACCTTACGTTTTTAGGACTTTGAATTTCTTCTGCTCATCTTTATTATCGATTCTCCTATGTAAGATTCTCCTATGTAATTCACTATATTTGCCCAACGCTTCTAACGAAAAGGCCGTAGTGAAATCTTCTGAGCCAATATAAACCGGCCAAATCCCACCTGTACTGACACCAATTTCTGCCCAACCACCATCATTTCTCTGGGTGCTCATTATATACTCGATAGCATTGTCTAATGCTTTACCTTTATATCCTGTGTTTAATAAAGAAACGGCCGCCAGGCTTGTATTAATTTCATTCCCCCAGCTTCCATCCGGTTTTTGTGTACTCAAAAGATATCTTCTTATAACCGGCATTGAAGGCTCTAAATCCTTCACATGCCCATCGGCATAAGCCCTTGTGAACATGTAGAGCTGGATGTATGGATCATTATAATATATCGTAGGATCGGTGAAAGAATTATTAGCTATATAACTATTTAGATAGCCGCTTACTTCAGGCGCCTGTTTTCCATCAAGGGAGAGAGCATATAGCATATTTGCATTTACTACAATATCTATATCATTTTGTTTATAGTAAAAATAAAGCGGGTCTGATTTATTCAGCCATTTTTCTTCATTCATCCAGGTATAAAACAAACCATCAGGGGCTCTGAAGTTAAGCGCGTACTCCATGCCATCATCTTCAACAGGTATTCCGTTTTCTCTTAAAGAGGCAAAAGCTACTGAGGTATCGTCCAGATCGGGCGGTATATAAGGATCAACTAACAGATACGAGTCAGGTGGTATAATGGGATTTTTCCCATAGAATCTCCATACTCCTGGGTCCTCTTTATTAGCCAGTAAGTACTCTACTAGTTTACTTTTTATTCCATCGGCTTCCGAATTCAAATCCACAAAATTAAGTGCATGAAGGATAAATGACGTATCGAAAACTAATGGTATGTACACACTGTTAGACATATCCGGGCTTTTTGAGATGTATGCAGGAAACCCGCCTGAAGGTAATTGCCGTTCTTTTAAGAAAGATATTGAATTTTCTATGCTTGTGTCTACTTCTTTAAGAAATCCATCACAGCGGTCACTATGCATATCATCTGTCAATTCACTGCATGATGATTGCATCTCCATCGAATTCTGTGAAGCAGTGGCACCATGCATACCAGCGGTTACGTAAGCAGAAAACCCCAGTATAAGGATTATTGTTGACCAATACCTCATGGATTTTCTTAAGGCGATTCGTTTATAATTTATTATTTTTTCTTTTATCATTTCGCTATCTCCAGTTGTTAATGTTTTTTCTCCATTTCATCAACTGCAACCTGAAGCACCTGCATGTACCTTTTCGGGCCAAGTAAATTGGCTGGGACAGACTGTTTGATCTTTACCAGCCAACCGTCATCTCCATAGGGATTTTTATTGAGGGGGGTCGGATCATCATAAAGTTCTTCATTGATTTCTATGATGCTTCCTTCTGTCGGAGATTTAATGTACATAACCGATTTGCTACCTTCGACAGAACCGAAAGCGCTCCCCCTGTTGACCAGATCGCCCACTTCGACATCGTAGGATATAAAGTAAATTTCTTTAACAAGCTTTAGGAAAAAATCTGAAACCCCTATCTTAAGGACCGCATCATTTTCAACCCCCCATAAATGGGATGTTGTGTACCCGAGCCATGCTGGTACCTTTACTTTATCTCTTCCGAATTCGTAAATCTGTTTATCTTCCATACGAATCCGCCTATTTTGGTTCAAGGAATATGGATTCTAAAGCCCTGTCCAGTTCAACTACAGTATTTTTACAGCCTGACTTCAGGAGTGGGACGCCTCTTGCGCTAATTCCGAATGCATCAAGTTTCGGTATTGATTTGTAAAGCGAATCTAAACACCCGATACCGAGGAAAGCTATCCCTCTCTTTTTTTCGGTTAGCAATTTGAGGACTACGGTTGAACCTTCTGCTACGAATACCGTATACCCTAACTTTTCTGATGCCTTTTTTAACGGGAATATATTACATTCCTTACTCCCGCATTCCGCACATACAAGTTTTACTCCCCCGCCCACGTCTTCGTATTTTCCTTTACAATGCACCTGGTCGCGAAGACAATGCGGTATTATTATTACACGGCGCTCATATGGGGTCTCTGTGAACTTTTGCTTTAGAGATTCGTTTTTTAACTCAACCACTGTAAAGCGGCGATAATCCTCTTTAATCCCCAGCTGGTTAAGAAATTCTTCAGCGAATATTTCCACATCTGCTTCTCCCAGCCGTCCTGCCGCATCGGGTGCTTTCTCCCTGATCAACATACGGGTCAATTCATCGGGTATGTCTTTATCAAATGAAATAGTCCCTGCGTTCTTAGCTGCATCTGCAACTTGCGGTGCGCTTCCCTGTTCAGGCATGATCTCCCGGGCGTTTTGTCCGGTTTTTTCTGCATTTTGTATCTCTTTACCGGCTATCCAGCCGTCGGAGGACTTTGGGAAAATAATTGCGCGGACAGGGCACAGACGGGCACATGCCGGACATTTATCTTTGCATTTATATGGATTTTTAACGATTACGCAGTCGTTATCATTCTCTTTTATCCCGAATACGCCATAGATGCAATAATCATAACAAGCCCCGCAGGCTTTTAGACCCAGACATCGTTCGTAATTAATAACCGGGAACCATTCATTAATTTTTTCTGATTTCCTGGGGAATACCATTTCAAGCTGGGAGATGACGTCCCGGGTTGTCGCTCCATGAAAGCTTATCGGGATAAAATTCCCGTTCAGGTTTTTTTTTTGCAGGATTTCTTCAAAAAGCCATCTCTGTGCTTTCGGATGGCAGGCCAATACGGCAAGTTTTTCGATGTCCCTGTCCAGCAGCCGGCTAAGGTAGTTTATGCCGATTTTACGGCTGCATAAACTGGGGTGCATTCCTATAAAAGAAACGTCCAGGTTATCCTGGACGTAGGTTACAACTTGATCTAAATCAAAATCCTTTACGTAACTGTTACCATTACACTGACAGATTATAAGACCCGTCTCCCTGTTTTTTGCGTCTGTCATCAGAGCACCCCCTTTGAAGAAATCTCTTTTTCAACAGATAATTCAATATTGTTTTCTTTGAAAAGTAATCTGTACAGGAATGCCGCAAGTATTGCGCCTCCCAGTGGAGCGATTAGATATATCCACTGGTTCGTGAACGTTGCGGAAACCAGAGCCGGTCCGAGAGACCTTGCCGGGTTCATCGATGCACCGCTAATCGGTCCGCCGAACATCGCATCCAGTCCTACGGCAGCCCCGATAGCCGCTGCAGACATACCGATGCCGTGCTTGTGCATGATTACGGCCATTATTACGAACATCAGGAAGAAAGTTAAAATGAATTCCAGTACAAAGGACTGCTGCCAGCCATATCTCGGCTGGGTCGCCCCCAGATTGCTGACTTTTCCAAAAAGAAAAAGCAATGTTATCGATGCCAGTATGCTTCCGAAAAGCTGGGATGCAATATAGGGCAGCGTCTTTTTAGGTTCGAATTTTCCTGTCAGTGCCAGTGCAACGGTAACTGCAGGATTCAAATGCGCACCCGACACATTCCCCAGGCAATAAATCAGGATTGCAACTGTGAACCCGAAAGTCAATGCAATGCCCATGCTGGTTATTTCTCCGGTCAAGGCATTGATAATTATGGCGCCGGTCCCGGCGAACACCAGCATGAATGTCCCTATGCACTCAGCGGCACAACACTTTCGCAACATATTTCTCCCCATCTTTAAGGTTAATTTCAGGCATGCTTTTCGGCTTATAAAACCCATCGTAGCAATCGTAATCAAGGGTCTTTTCTATCTCGGGGTCATGAGTTAAGCCGTGCATGTTTACTTTCTGTACTTTGAAGTTGTAATCAGGGTCATCAAGTATGCCTTTTGCAATAATAGCCACTCTTTCAGCTACGACACGTGCCAGCTCTTTGCCTGATTCTTCAAGTTCCTGTCGTGTATGCCCCGGGCTCAGCCTGGTTTCATGTATGATTTCCGGTACGTATACCCTTGCAGCCGGCTTTATCCCGCAAAAATGACATATATGGCTTCCACATTTTTCATTGCAACCGTCTATAACGATTGTCGGATACACTTCTGCCATATCGATATCTTCGATAACTCCCGAGATAAGCGCCGGTATACAAAGTAAAATTGTCTGGTCTGGAAGCAGCTCTTCATTTACAATGTATGCTGCCAACCGGGTCACTCCCGCCACGGTCTGGCCTATACCCATGCAAGGGGCTATAGTTACCCTCTCAATAGGCTCCTTCAAATTAATCACTCCTTTGTTTTTTAAAATCGATTGAAATGCCGGTATTGAAATACCTGGCACCAGCTTCTTTTTTTATTGCTTTTTTTATACTACTCCCTCCTAAGGATTATATCTACATCACCCTTTATCGTTTAGATTTTATGCCATACATATATGGTGTCTTTATAAGCAGGAGCCTGGTTTCCAAAATTTCTATTTCGCAAGCATATGGTTTTACAAAACGTTACTTCGGAAAATTTCACATAAGGTAGGCTCACCATGCCGCTGTTGATATGATAAAAAAGGACCGATAAATAAAGAATTCTTTTAAAAAGCTATGATAATAAGCCAGGGTCCGGACTCGAACCGGAATGGAATCGCTCTGCAGGCGATTGCGTAGCCGTTCCGCCACCCTGGCGTATGGGGGCTACATACACATTATAGATAATAAGGTTTTTGCAAAAGCATTATAGTTTTTCCTATCCTTCCATACTGCCCCATATCAGGACTGCAAAAAATAAAACCAGAAGCTATCCCTCCGGTGAACTCAACCTCTCCTCATTCTGAAAATAACCACTGCTAAAAATAACGAAACAGCAAGAACAGGCAACAAGGCTGCTCTGGATTCTCCCCCGGTACCTTGCACCACAAAAGTGACAGCCTCCTCAGGACCCCATTTATTGTTCCGCTCCATAGCCCTGACATAGATCGTATGGTCTCCCGGCGCAAGTCCGGAGGTATCAAGCGTGGCAGTAATCTCTTCTGTCTGGTCATCAAAAGAGCCATCCGTCGCAGCCATTGGAAATGCTCTGGCAGATGAGTCGATATAATACTCGGCAGCTCTGACCTTCATCAGGTATCCCGCCATGATGGTGGCTTTAATTGTGATATTTTCCCCTGGAACGACCTCTTTTTTTGACAATGACAGGTCCTTTATGGTCGGCACTACATCGAACCGCAGTAACTTATGGGTATTCTCTATATGACATGACCTGCAATTCTCCTGACTGCCGTGTTTTTCATCCCCTATGTATGTGGCATTGAAAAACGGCGTCTGCTGCTCTACATGGCAGGATTTGCACTCCCTGGGTGACCTGTAGTTCGCAGGGTGCCGTTCCGGCTCCTTCCCGGTCCCGTGGCATGCCCAGCAGGCTTTATTAATAGCAGCAACACTGCCAGGAGCCTCCGGGTTGATTCCGGTATGTGCCCCCAGCTCACCTACATTGTGGCAGGAAACGCAATCCGGGCCTCCGCCCCTGCCCTGCTGCAGCAGCGGTACATGCAGATTTGTGGGAATCCTTCCTGTCAGGAACGTATCATTTTCCCACAGCCAGCTTGTATTATATCCCGAAATAGTGGTGTTATCATTTATTTCTTCTATTTCTTTTATTTCGGGCGAGAGGGCAAGGATGTCTTCAAGAACCACAACACCCGGCGTTCCCGCCTGTATTTCGGCAACTTTCGCCCTGAATAATGTTATGTTTTTACGTTCTATCCCCAGTTCCATATCCGGCTCGTACACGAACATGTTCCCGCGCTCCACGATTTCCGTATAATTGCTATCGTTGCCGCCAGCCTGCAGCAAGAATCTGGCTGAGGCGCTTTTATTATCTATGCCTTCAAGAGTAAAGCTGTAATTCCCGGCAAGTTCCCATTTACCTCCCTCTCTTAATGTCATTCGTTTGCTTCTTTCTATATCGCTGTGTGCATCGGCAGGCGTCATGTTAGTCAGGAGCCGGAGAGCCTGTTCCTGGTAAAACTCATTTTTATCAGAAGAGTTAAAGAATACCTCAGTATAAAATAGTTTATCATCTATCCGGTCAATCACTGTGTATTTGCGCCTTACGGCATCACCGCTGAAATGGCACTGGTAGCAGGAAGTTGTTTTGTTCTCGTAATGCAGTCTTTTTATCCTGGTGCCGTCGAACTGTATAAAGCTCTCATTGTCGGAAACGAACATCCCCGTGATATTGAGTATGAGTACGGGGATCCTGGTGGTTGCGTTATCTACCATGCGATACTCTTCGTAGATGTATTTTCCAGTATTCACAAGTCCTTTATCCACCAGTGCATCAGCCTTATATAACTCCATATTGGCGCTACCCCGCTTGGTTGATATTCCCGTTACCTTTATCCTGTATCCAATACCGAGTTCAACGAATTCCCCTTCGCGGGCAGTGAATTTATTATTCAACTTATCAAGTTCGATCATGGATGTCCTGTTTTTATTTATCTCGGTGGCGTTACCCCATTTTTCTGAATTGTCCTTATCGAGATGGCAGTAGATACAATTCATGGAGCCTATCAGATTCCCGGTGGTAGCGTAGTGGGAAACGGATGCGTTAAGGTTTTCACCCGCTTCAGTTAAGCTATTGGAATGACAGGATTCACAGGGAACTTTTGTAGAAATATTGAAATTCGTGGTGTTTTCGGGATTGCCATTAAGGGCAGCATCCTTAAAATGAGAATAAACCATGGGCGCCCTGAAGGACTGGGAAAGGGAATGGCAGTCATTATTGCTGCACCTGCGCGGGTTTCTATATCTTAACGGGTGTCCTGCCGGCTCATTACCCTCGCCGTGGCATGCCCAGCAGGCTTTATCCGCTATCTCTGAAAGCATTGTGTTGTTCGTTGCATTGCTGTTGAGATTCTCGTGCACACCCACCTTGAACGCTGAAAAATTTATCCGTTTTGGAGCTATCCCGTTTATATCATGGCACAGTGCGCAGTCAGTACCCCCCCCGGATGCCGAACCTGTGGCAACATTATGCATGAACCCTGTTATCCCCGCACCCGTTGCCAGGATTCCGTGGCAGCCTTTGCATGCGGCATCATCCATGGTAATATCACTGTGATCAAAATACGCAGGAGCGCTCCGGTTGGCGCCGTAAGTGGCGTTTCCTGTGATCTCAGGAGGAACGGATAAGTTATCCCCCGTGAAGGTACTTACCGTATCATTATAGGTATTTGCGCCGCTGGCATAGCCCTGCCAGTGGCATGAGGCGCACCACGAGGTACCATCAATGGTTGAGTTCACGGTATTATTGCCTTCCCACAGGGATGGTCTGCCCAGAGCGGCGGTCTTATGCAGCGTATCGCCGTGGCAGTACTTGCATGATGAAAGCTGGGCGCTCCCATCAGTCCCATTCATCCAGTAACCGGATGTCGCATTCCACTTCATTCCTGCAAGAGCATCGTTGCTGTGATTCAGGGGGTTTGAAACCTGCGGGGCACTTCCTGTAAGGGCTCCTGCCTTTGGCTGCGAAAGTAACGCGCTCAGGAAAGAAGAGTTCTGGTGGCAGTTCGTGCAGTTGCCCCTGTTAGCGTTCTCAGAACCCTGTATATATGTTGCATTCTGCGCGAATACCTTTATCGCATGGGCGTCCTGAGAATGGCAGACCGTGCAGCTTACACTGTCGTTATGTTTTTTACGTGCAGTGTGACATGCGGTGCACTGCTGGTATTCGGTGAATGAGTTTGATGTTTCTATGGCATTGTATGGCTTGGACACGTTGTGCATACCGTTATGGCACATGATGCAGGGTATGTTCATGCCTGCATTGTGCGCCGTTATGTTCGTATCAGTCAATGGCTGGTAGGAAAAACCACTTGATGCCGTCTGGGAGAAAGTTTTTACGGTGAGATTATTATTCTTCATTGGATGGCAGTTGTAGCACCGGAGGATTGGCATTGTGCCGCTGTTAAAAGCTGCATGACAGCCTGTACAGGGTACTTTGCCACTGTGGACCCCTGACGGGTATTGAGATGCTGCCTGTACCCTGCTGCTGTGGTTGCGGTATATACCGTCATAGCCCCGGTGGCATGTAAGGCATTCTCCGTTTCCTATAAAACCTCCGCCAAGACCATGGCTGGTAGCATTATGGAAGTTATCCCACGCATGCAGGTAAGGGGAATTCTGGATACTCCCGGCTGCAAACGTACTTGCATTCTTGGAGCCAAAGCCTCCCTGCCAGTATTGCGATGCATGGCAACCGCTGCCGCTTGAACCGCAGCCCCACTCGTCGTAGATGAAGTTATAATTCCCGGCCACAGGTGTACCATCTACGGTTGCACTTGTATTTATCGTGTAAACCCCCTCGCTTCCGCTGCCGTTGAAGCGCAGCCACCTGTTCATATCCTGATCAAAAGCTGCAATACCGAAACTGTTAGTGATATTGGTTTTTTCCAGGACAACCGTGCCATTCGGGAAAAGAAGCTGGCTCGTTACAGTTATGTTCCGGGCTGCTCTGCCCGATGAGTTGATCAGGAGTGCATACCATCGGATAGTCGTACTCTCACCCTGCCACTGGTCGCCCCTATCGGTGATTCCAGCAGCCCCTCCGTCCCAGCCGCTTGGGTCGTCCAGGATGACAAGCCTGTTGGTGGTGAGGTTCATCTGCGGAGTACCGGTGGCGGCTACTGTGAACGGTGATGCTGCCGCTGCCCCTGATAGCACAATAAATGCAAGTATTATACCTGCCAAAAAGTATAATCCAAAATCAGTGATGATCATCGTAAATAAGAATGACCGGAAATCCAGCATCCATTCAACCCCCATCCTTCATGACGCTCTGCTCACCCTCTGATATCTTTTGTTTCCCTGGCTCTTCTACCATCCCCTCACATAAGTATTGGAAGACCGGGCTTATAAAACTATTTGTTCACCTGTGTTGAAAATGTACACCGGCGACTGACTGTAATATGCAGCAGTTCCAAAGGTCAGGAAGCCACAGAGTGGAGCTTATAAAAATTAAGGATAAAGAAAAAGCAGATTAATCAAGATCGCTCAGGTCAGGCTTCTTCTTGGGATGCTCGTCTTTTGCTGACGCCATCACATCGTCAATGCGAAGTATCATGGACGCAGCCTCTGTAGACGATGATATCGCCTGTGTTTTCACACGAAGCGGCTCAATGACATCATTCTTAAGCATATCCACAGGCTTGCCTTCATTTACGTCAAGACCGGCGTTCTTATTGCCTTTCTCATGCTGCCTCCGGAGCTCCGTAAGCATATCGATGGCGTCCAGCCCTGCATTTTCCGCAAGGGTCTTGGGGATTATCTCAAGTGAATCCGCGAACTTATTGACAGCAAGCTGCTCCCTTCCTTCAAGCGTGGATGCGTATTCGCGAAGGCGCAGAGCCAGTTCAGTCTCGGCAGCCCCGCCGCCTGCGACTATTTTCCCGTCTTCGATGGTTACGCCAACAACGCGCAGGGCATCGTGCATGGCGCGATGAAGGCTTGTTACAACATGTTCAGTTCCTCCGCGCAGCAGTATCGAATATGTGTCGGGATTCTTGCATCCTGTAATGAATATCATCTCACCGTTCCCGACCATCTTCTCTTCGACAAGTCCTGCCAGTCCCAGGGCTTCGGGTTTGACCTCGTCCAGACTGGAAATGATTTTCCCGCCTGTCGCCCTTGATAACTTCAACAGGTCGTTCTTCTTGACCCTGTGGGTAACGAAAACGCCTGCCTTGGCAAGGAAATAGCGTGCAGTGTCATCAACTCCTTTCTGACAGAACACAGCATTGGCCCCGCTTTTGATGACCTTATCAGCAGCCTGCCGTATCTGTCTTTCTTCCTGCTCAAGGAACATGCGCGTCTGCCCTGGCGCTTCAATGGATATCTCGGATTTTGTCTCCGCTTTCCTGACCTCTATGGGCGTGGCGAGTATCGCTATCTTCGCGTTCTCAATACGTACAGGCATGCTCTGGTGGGTCTTTGTTTTATCCAGGACTATGCCGGCGACAAGCTCGCTGTCCTCAACGCTTCCTTCCCCGCGCCTTTCGATAGAGATGTCCTTGATGTTCACTTTCTTGCTCCCGTTCTCCTGTTTTACTACCGATTTCACGGCTGTAACCACAAGCTCTGAGAGTTTTTCCCGTGAGAATTCAATGCCTTTCCCGGTCAGCGCAGTCCGGGCTATCTTGTGCAGATGCTCATCTGTTGAATCTATGGCAATATCTGAGAGGAGTTCTTTTGCTTTATGCTCTGCAAGATTATACCCGCTGATAATTGTCGTAGGATGAAGCCCCTGCTCCATCAGCACCTCCGCGCCTTTTAGCAGTTCCCCTGTCAGGACAGCGGCAGTTGTTGTGCCGTCACCGACCTCATCATCCTGCGTTTTCGCCACCTCGGCCACTAACTTTGCAGCCGGGTGTTTGATGTTCATCTCATCGAGTATCGTAGCTCCGTCGTTAGTGATCGTTACAAGCCCTGCAGGGTCTGTGAGCATCTTGTCCATGCCCCTGGGACCCAGAGTGGTCCGCACAGCCTCTGCCACAGCCCGCGCAGCCATTATATTGCTGCGTTTTGCCTCTTCTCCGCGTGTTCTTTCTGTTCCTTTCTTTAAAATGATGATTGGCTGTCCGCCCATTTGACCTGCCATGAATTTTACCTCCTGGTATAAATATGATCAGTTCTGCTTTTTCCTGTCGTAAGGTCAAAGCCTGCCTGTGTTTTTATTGTTTCATGTTTGTAGTTCGATAAAAAGTTTTCGGCTATGCAGAACCCATCCATCAATTCCAACTTCTCAAATTACATATTGCTTATTGGATGGGCTCGTTATAGAGGAAAGGTTTAATAATAATTAATAATGATATATCTGAGCTTGTAAGTGCTGTGAAGACATTTATAAAAGCAAAGAAGAGGTGCGGATTATGGATATTGAAGAGGAAGTTAAGTTCCCGACAAAAGATAGCGAATGGATCGTGAAAGTTTTGATCGGAGGTGTACTTGGGATAATCCCGATTATAAATTTGATAGAGTACGGGTATATCCTGAAAGTGATGAAAGGAGCCATTGATGGTAATCCCGGCATGCCGAAATGGGATGAATGGGGCAATTTATTCATCAACGGATTGATAGGATTTGTTATATGGCTTATTTATATGATAATCCCCATCCTGATAGTTTCCGTGTCTGCAGGTGGGATAATGGCGGCTGCCTTCACCGGTAATATGAACCTTATGGCTGGGATGATGGCAGGCGCGATAGGAGGCATTTTAATCGGTCTATTACTGGCTCTGGTCTTCGGGTTCATGGTTCCGATGGCTCTTGCCATGTACACGAAAGAGAACTCCTTTGGCGCAGCGTTCAGGTTCGGAGAGGTGTTTTCAAGGATCAAATCAGTATTTGGCGATTATGTTACAGTATATATTGTTCTGATCGTCCTGTTGTTTATCCTGGGGCTGCTGAACTTTATACCACTCCTGGGTTTCCTGATAATGATTTTCGGGATTTTCTATGTGTCTGTGGTGACGTTCAATATGTTCGGGAAGGTGTATACAAGGTCAAGCGCGTAAAACAGGCGCTTGCTATAGAACACGGATTGCATGGATGACACGGATGCGCACGGATCGATCGTATCCGTGTCATCCGTGCAATCCGTGTCATCCGTGTTCCTTTTAAATTTTATCCGAACCCTGGATAAAATGCTATAATTATGAGCCTGTTAACAGAGAAAAGATAAAGAAAGAAATCCGGTAGTGCATTATGAATCGTCAGGATTTCTGCATCAGCTTTTCAGTCGCAATCCAGATACAGATAACAGTGAATGGATAGGTTACTAACCATCCAACTCTTAATGCGCCTCCAATGCCATTAATCACAAAAAGTACAACCCCGATTATTATCGTGAACTGGAAGTTCTCTCTCCCTATCCTGTAACTTTTCTTAAGAGAATCTATAGCCCCGGATTTTGTTGATATGGCTATAGGGATCGCATACTGGAAAAGGAACATGAGAATCAATCCCGGGATTACAAGAAGGATAAGACCGGCCAGTATTGCCAGCCCGCCAATTATGAACATTACCCAGCTGGTTACGAAATAGTCAAAACCCTTGAATACATCTGAGATTTTTATTTCTTCTCCTTTAATTATCTTCTGTGCCATTATGTATAGCCCGAATACCAAAGGCGGTATCGTTACTATCAGTATTGAAACAACAGCAGCTATCACAGTTGCAACAATAAATGTCGCAAATTGTTTTTTATAAATGTTATAGCCTTCGTTTAAAATATCTTCAACCTGCATGATTCAAACTCCACTAATTAAATATTTCAATACAATGTATATAAAGATGCCTGCTTTTGATGTCTATCAAAAATCAGTGCGCTGCCTTCATCGGCTTGCGCGGCGCGCCGAACTGTGTAAAAATTATTATCAATATATACCGCTTTTGTAATCCCTGCGAATCAGTGTCACCAATGAAATAAATCGATATATTTATTCTGATTTCTTTACATCCTCCCACAAACCAATTACATTCCCCTCGGTATCGGCAACCCGCGCATAAAAACCGAAATCTTCTACAGGCGATTTATGCCCGACCACCTTACCGCCAGCCTTTTCAATTTTTTTAAGATACTCGTCTATAGAAGGGACACTTATCACTATTGACTGGCATTCCTCCGGACTTTCTCTTAAATACAGGGCGCCATTGATCGCTCCGGGTTCCTCCGGCATGCCCTTTTCATCAACAGCCACAGTTGTCGCAAGCTGGTAGTCCATCCCCGCCACTGTTTCTTCTATCTCCCAGCCGAAGATGCTCTTATAGAATTTCATTGCCCGTTCCATGTTTTCCACAGGTATGTGAAAATGCGTCACTTTATCCATTTAAGTTCACCCCTCTAATTAAATGACTATCCTTATCATACTTAAAATTTGCCTCTTAATCCCTGGAGGGCTAAAGACAGGGCTCATCGCTGCAGGAATTTTCGTAATTGGTCACTGAATGGCAGATTCGGTCTCCGGTTCATAAGCCGGCAGTTTGGCCCGGAGTAAAAGCTGGAGTTATTGTTATTATTTAATCTATAAATAGTGCTATATTCCAATGGTTAAATTTAAGTTGAACCGTAACTATATATTAAATGAATGGATTCGGACAAAATAAATATAAAAGCACTTAAAACAACGATATTCGGAATTGCTAAAAATAACGGTGCAACATTGCCTGAGATAGTAAAAAATAAAAAACTAAAATCCGATGTCGTTAAAGACCATGTTATTTTCTTAAAAAACCTGGGTTTATTTGACCTTGAGAACTGCGAAGTTACGCCTGCGAGGGAAAACCGGAACTCTAAATCCGTGTTCATCAGATTCAAACCGAATATCGAAACTTTACAAAAAATTGCTAATGTGTTTGATTATAAAGAACTATCAAAATTGATGATAACAAAATACTATAAAGATAACCTGGAAAACTACTGTAAGCTCCTAATCGGTTTATTGAACGAAAACAGGCTCTACCAGTTACCCGACCCTGATTATTTTGAATACGGCATGAGATGTTCGCCATCTGTGGTCCGATTTTTCATAGTTGATAACGACATGAGCTCATTAAAGTCTTTATATCAAAAAGGTATTGTTTTTGCAAATGAAAAAGAAAAGGATAATACGAGAGTTGAACTGCTTAAAAAATGCAACATGTATTTTATCTGGGATAACATAATATTCGAGAAAATCCAGGAAGATAAGCGAAATAAAATCCTGTTCGATTCGGCTAACTATTTTGCAGGATATCTGCCGTTAGCCAAAAGATCGGTCGATAGATTGCTTGAGTTAAACGGTCTTGTAAAAAAAGAAGGGATTGAGGATGCCCTTTTAAATTCCGGACTTAAAGATTACCTTAAATCCTTGCTTCCGGATTAGTTAAATACAGGCGCTTAAACCGAACAACAAATATTTATTCGAAGGAATCACCATTATGATCATGATTGACTTGGCCCGGTATGGACTTGAAGAAAGTGTAGGACTCCACATAATTATATCAAATTTTTTTTGGTGGTTATCGATAATTCTTGTATTCATAGCATACGGATACCGGCGCTTATGGAGCGTGGGTGATATGCCGTGGGCTTTTTTGTTTTTAACGTTCATCTGCTTCGCTATACGCGAACTGGGACATCTTAGCGGATCGCCTCTTATCGGTACTATACGATACATTTTTGGGGTATGGTCTGCAATCTTTATGGCTTCTGCATTCATCAGTTTATATTTGAAAATCTGCCAGAGAAAAAAAGACTCAATGGCCATGACTTATACCCCGTTTATTCTCGTAATCCTGTTCCCGGTTATCGTGCTCTATTTATACATTTCAGGCACCGATGTTTCAGATTTAAAAAAAATAACGGGCAATATTGAAAGTCTTGTATGGATGGCTGCCAGTTCACTTATCATCTACGCCACATATATGCTCGGAACGCGTACAACAGGCGGATTTATCCGGGTATTCATGTTTTTCCAGTTTTCAGCGTTTACAGCTTTTACCTGGAAATTGCTGGGGCTCATTGAAAGCCTGGGCTCCCCGATACCTTATTCCATCCGTGAAATAATTGAGACATTATTCGGCTTGTTTGCAATCGTGTCCATGTATCTACTAATGAGAATGCTGAGAAAATTATCCAGATATATGCATAGCGAGAAATATGGTCACAAAAGCTGAATTATACCTGAAAGTTCTTCAAGAACTGGAAAAAAGCACCACTGACGTGCTCAGTACAGCTATTGTCACACCCGATGGACTGATAATGTCATGTACATCTTCAAACTGTGTGGACAGGGAGACCTTCGCAGCATACAGTGCCGCTACCTTTAAACATGCCGGAGGGGCGATGGGAGAGATCTCAAATGAGATAGCCGATATGTTACTTTCTGAATCGAAAAACCACAGGCTGATAATAATGCGCGCTACTGATTATGCTCTTCTGATAGCCCTGACCGGCAAGAATGCACAGATAGGTGTGTTGCTCTTTGAGATGCAAAAAACAGTCCGGAAAATAAAGGAGCTTTGAACCAGCTTTAACAGGCCGGATGGATTGAAGCATAAGTTAAACGAAAAGCTGAAATGCTTGTAATCCTATTAGACCGTTTTATCTGGTGATATTTGTGAAAGTACTTGTAAGCGACCCTATAGCAGAACAGGGTATCGAGATATTAAAAAATGAAGTTGATGTGGATATAAAAACCGGTCTTCCCCCTGCAGAACTGATAAAAATAATCGGAGATTATGAGGCTCTTATCGTCCGCAGCGAGACCCAGGTGACAAAAGATGTCATCAGTGCGGGCAAGAAATTGAAAATAATAGGGCGCGCCGGGGTCGGAGTGGATAATATAGACGTGAATGCAGCTACTGAAAGGGGTATTATCGTTGTCAATGCTCCGGAAGGCAACACCATTTCGGCTGCGGAACATACGATAGCCATGATGATGGCGATGTCAAGGAATATCCCGCAGGCGAACGCCTCGCTCAAAAGCAAGAAATGGGACAGGAAGAAGTTCATGGGAGTTGAGGTAAGGGATAAGTCCCTGGGCGTAATCGGGCTTGGCAGGATAGGCTCAGAAGTGGCGAAGCGGGCGCAGGGGATGGAAATGAAGATACTTGCTTACGATCCTTTCATATCTGCAGAGAGAGCCAAAGACCTTGGAGTGGACCTCACTACTGTAGAGGACATAGTTAAACGCGCAGATTACATTACTGTGCATACACCTCTCACCAAGGAAACTAAAGACCTTATCAGCACAAAGGAATTTGCAATAATGAAGAAAGGCGCACGTGTCATAAACTGCGCGAGGGGCGGCATTATCAACGAGGAGGCGCTTGCAAAAGCGGTCAAGGACGACATCGTGAGCAGTGCAGCAATCGATGTTTTTACCAAAGAGCCGCCGTTTGACAACCCGCTTCTTGAGCTTGATCACGTTATCGTTACCCCGCATCTTGGCGCATCGACCGAGGAGGCACAGATAAACGTGGCTGTCACAGTGGCGGAGCAGATCGTAAACTCCTTAAAAGGCATGCCAGTCAAGAACGCAATTAACATGCCCTATGTTAAAGCCGAAGTCCTGCAGATACTTGAGCCGTATTTCCCTCTCGCAGAGAAAATGGGGAAATTAGGAACCCAGCTTATCGGGAATTACGAAAAGGTCGAAATAGCGTACTGCGGTGAGATCGCTGACCAGAACGTAGCACCTGTGACCCTTGCTGTGTTGAAGGGACTGCTTGAGCCCATGCTAGGTTCAGGTGTGAATTATGTTAATGCGCCCACGATAGCGAAAGAGCGGAAGATAAAAGTCATAGAAAGCAAGTCAAAGACAGTTGTCGGTTATCCGAGCCAGATCACTTTAAAACTGGGCAGGAAGGGTGAGGACAGGGTACTGAGCGGCACAGTCATAGGAAAGGAGCCACGGATTGTGCAGATCGATAAATACTTTATCGACATCATACCTTCAGGTTACATGATACTGACAAAGATCGAAGACCGTCCTAATATTATCGGACCCTGCTGCATGATACTTGGAAAGAACAACATCAATATCGCAGGGATGCAGGTGGGAAGGATCAAGATCGGCGGCGAGGCAATAATGGTGCTCAATATCGACAGTGATGTGAACGATGATGTACTTAACGAGATCAAGTCAGTTGACGGGATCATAGATGCGAAGCGCGTGATGTTGTAAATACCTTTAACTATCGTATCAACAGTAGAGCTAATATGAATAAAATGTCCATTGAGATCCTGACGGCAGTTGGTTCCGTAGCGGTATTTATAATTTTAATTGTTGCGGCAAAGCTTATCATACCCGCATTTGAAGGCTATGGATTCGCTGCCGCCCTGCTGATATTCGTTGTTATAATGAGTATTGCCGGATTGAAGCTTGCGGAAATCCAGGATAAATAATAAACAGGAAATCAGAGATATAATCCGTTCACATAGGCTTATAATCAAGCGGACTTACAATCACACAGGCTTCGGTTTTCGATTCTTGCTCCCTCATTTCTTGCCTTTGTTATAAATGCCTCCCCATTTTCCCCCAGAAACTCCCCGGCTATTTTCATGAGGCTCCCGGTGTCCTCACCAAACGCATATACCGTGGGACCGAAAGAACTCATTCCTGCGCCGTATGCGCCGCCGTCTCTTAATGCCTGCATTAACTTCTTTGATAACGGCTGAAGTTCCACTTCCTTCTTCTTAAAACTAAGCTTCTGGATCGCATTTATGCTGCTGCCAAAGGTCACAATATCCTCCTCAACAAGTGCAGGAAGCAGTTGCATGAGGATGATATGGGACAACTCCTCCACTTCCCGCAGCGGTACGGGGCAGACTTTTTGGAATATGTTCACCTCGGTCTTGCGCGATGCGCCTTTCTGCTTCGGGACGGCGACTAGGATATCCCAGTCCGGGAAATCTTTTCTTAGCAGGACGGGCGCCGGGGGAAGCCTGCTTGCCGATGACGGCAGGAAACTCTTCTTCTCGCCAAACTTATGCCCGCCGTCAAGGATGAAGCCGCCGCTCTCAAACGCCGACACGCCGATGCCGCTTGTCCCTCCCCGCCCGACCTTTACCGCTATGTCGTACACGCTCAAACCCAGGTCGTATAATATGTTCACAGCCATGCCCGCAGCAAGGGCAGCCTGCGTTCCTGAGCCAAGACCGATATGTGAGGGGTAATCTTTCTCAATGTCGATATGGATTCCTTCACCTTCAGGCAGGAGCAGTGCGGCGCTTTTCATCATGCGTTCGGTATGCTCACTGCTGCCAGTTACCTCTATCCTGTCAGAGTTTTCAGTTTTGATGATGATGGCAGGTTTATCTAAAGTAAGACCGACGCTGCCATCCACACGTCCCCCGGAGGCGTTCATGTCGATAAGTGTGATATGCAGGCGGGATGGGGTGGTTATTTTTAGCATGTATCAGTGTACTATCTTGGTAATATCCATCTCAAGGATATCCTCGGCACCAAGGCTCTTGAGTTTCGGTATGAGGATGTTGATTTCACTCTTGCTAACCACGCTTTCCACGGCATAGTAATCAGATTTATAGAGCTTTGAAACCGTAGGTTTTTTCATGGCAGGAAGCGCGCTTACAACGCTATCCAGTTTCTCCTCGGGGATGTTCATTACTATGAATACCTTTCCCCGCGCCTCAAGCACTGCCAGCAGCAGGATTTTTATCTCCTCTATCTCTTTTCTTTTCGCCGGGTCATTCCAGCTTTTCTTGTTGGCTATGAGTTTCGTATTGGATTCAAGTATAGTGTCCACGATCTTTAACCCGTTTTTACGAAGGGTCGAGCCTGTTTCTGTCAGGTCAACGATCACATCTACGAGTTCCGGGACTTTTGCTTCAGTTGCGCCGTAGGAATACCGTATATCCACAGGTATTCCCAGGTTATCAAAGAACCTCTTTGTGAGCCTGGGATATTCCGTCGAGACCCTGCTTCCCGGTCTGATGTCCTTTCCGCTTTTGATGTCCTGGTTGTTTGGTACAGCTACGACGATCTTAACAATCCCTTCCCCCATTTTACTGTAGAACATATCTGCAATTTCGACAACATCAGACTCGGATTCCATTACCCAGTCCTTTCCTGAAATGCCGAGGTCAAAGTATCCCTCTTCAACGTATTTGGGGATTTCCTGAGGTCGCAGTATCTTTACTTTCTTTATCCTGGGGTCTTTTATTGTAGGATTATATTCACGGTCTGTTTTTTTAATTTCAAGGTCAGCCTGCTTGAATAAGAGTAATGTCTGTTCCTCAAGGCTGCCTTTTGGGATTGCGATGTCAAGCATATTAATTCGCCTTCTACATGAATTTACAGATTAAAAACCTTGCTGCCCTCATTTCACCTGTCTTTAACTGGTCTTGTCCTGTTTGTCCTGATTACACGAACTTCGGTCTTGCAGATAACCGGACTGCCAGCGGAAGCCCTTTAAACGGAAAACCCGAACTCTCATTTGAAATCTTCTTGTTGAGTTCAGCCACTGTCATCTTTACGTTGGCAGGCTTGTTAGGCTGCGATTCGCTTCTTACCGTAACGGTAATGCTGCCGCCTGAGACCTCTTCATCCCCCACGACTGCCACATAAGGGATCCATTCCTTGCCGGCATCGCGTATCTTCTTGCCCACTGTCTCCTCGCGGTCGTCGATATCCACCCTGCAATTCAACTCCCCTGCCACTTTTTCTGCGTATTCCATATGTTTATCCGTAACGGGGATCACTCTAACCTGCGTCGGGGAGAGCCAGACGGGGAACATGGGGACTATGCCTTTTTCCGAGTTCATGTGCGCCTTTTCAAGCAGCGCATAGATGCATCTTTCTATCGCGCCGCTTGGCGAGCAGTGTAAGATAAAGGGTCGTTTCTCCTTTCCGTCCGAATCAATGTACTTTATATCGTACCTTTCGGCGTTCTCAACATCGATCTGGACAGTGGATAACGCGCTGGCTTTGTCCATCGCATCAACGTAGTTGAACTCGAACTTCAGGACAAAGTAGAAGAACCTCTGGTCCCAGAGTTCCACCAGCACAGGCTTATTCACAGTCTTTACAAGCCCGACTATGAAATCTTTGTTCTCCTCATAGAAATCCCGCGTGAACCTGATGGCGACTTCATAATCTTTCAGGTCTATACCTACGTTCGAGAGAACGTCTATGCACATATTGTACTGCTCATTGAACTGGCGCACAGCCCCGTCCATGTCCTTGCACAGCGTATGCATATCCGGCATGGTGAACGCGCGAAGCCGTCGCAGACCGACAAGCTCGCCGCTTTGCTCTTTCCTGAAGCTGTAGCGGGTAAGCTCGACCATCCGCAGCGGCAGGTTCCTGTAGGATATGGTCATATCATGGTTCATAAGGAACTGACCGAAACACGCTGCAAACCGCAGGAAGAGCATCTTCTTATCAGCCTCTATCGAGTACTGCCGTGCCGGGAAGCGGTCAAGGTACTTCTTCAATGTCGGGTGGTTCATGTCGTACATCAGGGGCGTCTCGACCTCCATCGCGCCCATTTTTGCAACTTCACCCAGTACGTAGTTCTCGATAAGGCTCTTCATAAGCCTCCCTTTCGGGTAGAAGCGCAAATTCCCCGGGTCAGAGCCGGGCTCGTAATCAGCAAGCTCAAGCCGCCTCATAAGCTCTACATGCGGCGGTATCTTATCGACAGCCCTGCTCTTGTGTATCTCGTAGTTCACGAATTTCCTGAGGTTATCATGCCCGGTGAAATCAAATCCTTCGGGCTTCAGCAGTTCCCCTTCGGGCGTCAATATATGCCAGTACGAGGTCGCCTTCGCCTCGGACTTCAGCGCCTCCGAAACAATTTCCTCTTTTTCCTCTTTTACTTTTACGACAGTTCCGCATTTTTCATCTCCCGGCCCTATCGTCCTTGAAAGCTCGGACAGCGGATGCCCCTTGCATTTTATGGTAAAGGACTTATACCACCCAAAAGGCGCGCGCTTCACCTCAAAGGATGCATCCTTTAGCAGTTCCTCAAGTTTTTTAAGTGCTTCGATAGCCGCTTTCGGGGATGCAAGGCTTGAACTTAAGTGCGCATAAGGATAGAGCATGACGCGTTTCGTCTTGACCTGCTCGGTTACCTTTTTTATCTCCTCGGCTGTCTGTTTTGACACGTTATCGACATTATCTTCATCGTTCTTCTCGACAGCCACAAAAACGGTCAGAGCCTCTTCCATGCGCCCCTTTTTGAGTTGCTCTTCTATTTTTTCAGCAACAGGCGTACTTCTTTTTGTCTCGTATTCTATGTAATCGGAATGGATGAGTAGTATCTGCATGTTATCACTTTCCTGCATCTACAGCGTGGACAAGCTTAAAGTTTTGTCGGTTTTGAGGGGGGTTGGAGATATTTAGGCATGATGAACATGCTGCTTCGTCAGGAGAATGAATGGTTCAGGTGGAAATGGATGGGAGGTTATTGGAGGGTGTAATGGAATCTGAGAGAGTATCATTTAAAAGCAGTATGTATAGTCATCGTTACATTTGTACGGATTATGGTAAATTATGGTAAATTGTAGTGTGCGACAAGAAGTTGCATCATAAATTGCCACAGTGCTACCCCTTCCACTCGGAGTAACCTTATTATGGCATGCGTCCCCAGCAATGAGGAGGTGTGAAGCCCGTAAGACAATGTGGAAAAACCTGAAAGTCTCATTCAGGTAATCTGCTAAGTAAGAATACTACCCCTTGATCCTCTTCAACCTGAACGTATTCTCACGTTCCATCTCTTCAAGCCTCAGCACAATGAAATCCCTGGCTTCACCAAGCTCAGGGATGACCTTGAACTCAAGAGCATTTACCCTGCGCTTTGTTTTTTCGATATCCTCAAGCAGTTTCTTCATTGTGGTCTCGATCTCAGCTGCCTGGATTATCTTCTCAACAAGAACCTCATAGGAATCTACGGCTTCATCAATACGGGAGCTTGTGCCGATAATACCATAACCATGCTCAGAGAGGCTCTTATGTACGCTTGAAGCTTCGATTTTCGGGACAACTACTCCCATTACGTTCTTACTTTCAAGTTCAAGTTTCGGATTATCCTTAAGGGCAAAAGCAGTGGATTTCACAACCACCACACCATCGACTGATTTGGCGATCGATAGCTTTTGTGTTGCAAGAGCGAACTGCTTCTCAACTTCACTTCTAATGTCTTTTGCCTTCTCAAGTATCTCGAAAAGTTCAAGGATCAGGCCATCCCGCTTCATTTTAAGAAGCTTATGACCGCCCTGGCTGAGCTTGATCTTCTTCTTAAGCTCGATAAGCTCCGAACGTGTTGGTTTTATGTTGTCCTTAATGGCCATGCTACTCTTACTTTCCTTCCTTTGCCTTATGGGCAGGATGATATTTCTGGATATACTTGTTATCTATTCTTGTAAGTTGTGCTTCAGGTAGTTCTGCAAGCAGTTCCCAGCCTATGCTCAGTGTTGTCTCTATGTCCCTGTTCTCATCAACACCCTGGCGCACGAACCTGTCTTCGAACATGTCCGCAAATTCAAGGAATTTCTTGTCCCTGTCAGAAAGGGCATCCTTGCCCACGATAGCAACTAAGCCTCTTAAGTCCTTGCCTTCAGCATATGCGGCATAACACTGGTCAGAGACGGCTTTATGGTCTTCCCTTGTTCTGGTAGCGCCAATTCCGGAGTTCATCAGCCTTGATAATGAGGGCAGTACATTTACAGGCGGATATATTCCTTTCCTGTGAAGTTCTCTTGAAATGACTATCTGGCCCTCGGTGATATATCCTGAAAGATCAGGGATTGGATGCGTGATATCGTCACCAGGCATGGATAAAATAGAGAACTGGGTAACTGATCCTTTTCTTCCCTTCACGACGCCAGCGCGTTCGTATAATGAGGCAAGATCAGTGTACATGTATCCTGGATAACCTCTTCTTCCTGGCACTTCTTCACGGGCTGCCCCCATCTGGCGCAGAGCTTCGCAATAATTTGTGATATCTGTAAGTATAACCAGCACATGCATATCATGTTCGTATGCAAGATATTCAGCCGCAGTAAGTGCAAGTCTTGGCGTGATCAGACGCTCAACAGCCGGATCATCTGCAAGATTCAGGAAAACCACTGCCCGCTCAAGCGCGCCTGTGCGCTCAAAGTCAGCCATGAAGTACTGGGCTTCCTCATTGGTGATACCCATTGCAGCAAATACTACTGCAAATGGTTCATTTGATCCCCTGACCCTGGCCTGTCGCGCGATCTGGAGTGCAATCTCATTGTGAGGAAGACCTGAGCCTGAGAAGATCGGAAGTTTCTGTCCGCGAACAAGCGTATTCATTCCATCGATCGTGGATATGCCTGTCTGGATGAAATCCTTGGGCGGGAGCCTTGCGTATGGATTGATAGCTGCGCCTGTTATCTCAAGCCTGTCCTCCGGAACGATGCGCGGCCCGCCATCTAAGGGCTCACCAGCTCCTGATAAGATCCTTCCAAGAAGGTCTTTTGAAACAGGCAGCTTGATCGTTTCGCCTGTAAACCTGACACCGCAATCCCTGTTAAGGCCGCCTGTTCCTTCAAAAACCTGTACTACAACGATATCATTGGAAGTATCCAGTACCTGTCCTCTCTTGGTGGTTCCGTCCGGAAGATTGATATTAACCAGTTCATTGTAACCAACCGGTTCTGTTTTTTCCACAAAGATAAGCGGGCCTGAGATCTGGCTGATTGTCTTGTATTCTTTTGTCATGTTACTTACCTCTTAGTTTTGCAAACTCATCTTCCATGGTTTTCAGTATCACGCCAAGCGCTTTGTCAAATTCTTTCTCATATTTGACTTTGGCAAGGTCGTCTTTTGATTTCAATTTCATTATATCTTCGATAGGCGCACCGCCATCCAGTGCATTATGGGCTTTATCGCCCCATGACATGATGGATTTCAATAGTTTGAATTGCTTATCCATCGGGCAGAACGTATCAACTTCATGATAGGCATTCTGCTGCAGGAAATATTCACGGATCATCCTTGCAACCTCAAGGGTCAATTGCTGGTCTTCAGGAAGCGCATCTGAGCCCACTAACTGTACAATTTCCTGGAGTTCCGATTCCTTCTGAAGAAGTTCCATTGCATCATTCCTGAGTTTTACCCAGTCAGGAGACACATGTTCATCATACCATGGCCCAAGAGCTTTGGTATATAATGAATAACTGTTAAGCCAGTTGATTGATGGAAAATGTCTTCTCTGTGCAAGCTTGGCATCAAGAGCCCAGAATACTTTGACGATACGGAGTGTATTTTGCGTAATCGGCTCTGAGAAGTCACCACCAGGAGGCGAAACTGCTCCGATGACTGTAATCGAACCTTCTTTTCCGGACAGGGCTTTTACTTTTCCTGCCCGCTCGTAGAATTCTGATAGTCTTGCTGCAAGATAAGCCGGATATCCTTCTTCACCTGGCATTTCTTCAAGACGTGAGGATATTTCTCTCATGGCTTCTGCCCATCGGGATGTTGAATCGGCCATCAGGGATACATCATATCCCATGTCCCTGTAATACTCAGCGATCGTAATTCCTGTATAAACCGAGGCTTCCCTTGCTGCTACTGGCATATTGGACGTATTTGCGATAAGAACAGTTCGCTCCATTAAAGGCCGGCCTGTTTTTGGATCTTTGATCTCCGGGAATTCATATAGAACATCCGCCATTTCATTGCCGCGTTCGCCGCATCCGATATATACCACGATCTCTGTATCGCTCCATTTTGCAAGCTGCTGCTGCGTAACTGTTTTTCCACTTCCGAACGGGCCGGGAATGGCTGCAGTCCCGCCTTTTGCAACAGGGAAGAGACCATCAAGGATCCTCTGGCCTGTTATCAGTGGTGTGCCCGGTGTCATTTTTTTGCTTACTGGCCTTGGTTTCCTTACAGGCCATTTCTGCATCATTGTGAGTTCCTTGCCGTCTTCAAGGGTACAGATCACTTGATCAACTTTGAATTTTCCTTTCTTTATTTCACTTATGGTTCCTGAAATTGTGGGCGGGACAAGGATCCTGTGCTCGATATTCAATGTTTCCCGAACTGTTCCGATTATATCTCCACCATTAATTTTATCGCCTTTTTTAACCGTGGGTACAAAATCCCATTCTTTCTCGCGGGATAGACCGTTCGCAGAAACACCGCGCTTGATAAAGTCGCCCATCTTTTCCTTTAATACAGGAAGAGGACGCTGGATACCATCGTATATGCTCTCAAGAAGGCCGGGTCCAAGTTCAACAGACAGGGACATGCCAGTATTTTCTACAGGTTCGCCGGGTCTTACTCCCGATGTTTCTTCATAAACCTGTACTGTGGATTTATCTCCTTCAATACCTATAACCTCACCCATCAGGCCTTCATTTCCGACTTTTACCACATCATACATCTTGGTATTTAAGCCGGTGATAATAACGACAGGTCCTGATATCCTATAAATTTCACCTTTATTTTTCATCTGTGACACCTGCTATTTTAATTTAATTAGTATTATTTCCAGAGATCTACACCCACTGCTTGTTTTATCTTATCCCTGAGGTTTGTACTCTCACCTTTTCCGCCGATGGCTATCACTGTTGGCTCAACCGAGTCATCGAGTGTCTGCTGCATATGTGGGGATAACATTCTCAGGTCATCATCATGAACAACAAGAATCGCCACGGTTTTATCATTCAATACGCTCTGGATCTTTGATTCTATATCACTTGACGTTGCATCGAAAATTTTCCGGATGCCTGCAAGCCGAAATCCAATAACAAAATCACTATTTCCAACAACCGCTATTTCCATCTACATCACCAGGTGGGCTTTTATTGTTTCCTCAGGAAGTTTTGTTTCTTTTCCTCGTACAATGATTCGCAGATTATCAACTTCAAGTTTCTTGCTCACTATATAATCAAGAACCGGAAGGATTGAAAGCGGATAATAATATGATATCCTGGTAATATTGACAAGACCGTATTTATCAAGCTGTGTTTCAATATTGATCAGGGAAGTCAGATCATTACTTACGCCTGCTATTGCTTTCCAGTAGGAATATTCTTCAAGGGCCCGCACGAATTCAGGAAAAGGTAGCGCTGCAAGCCTCCCAAGATGTGCTTCTTTAAGTTCAATACCTCCGGGGATCAAAAGTTTGAGGATTTCCTCGCGTTCCATTCCTGCACTTTTCATCCTGAAGAGTATCTTTAAATTCTTCAAATCTATTTCTGTCCTCAGAAATTTCAGGAAAAATCGGTCTTTCGAATTCTCACCTGCTTTTATAAGGTTAGCATAATATAGTTTATCCAGATTATTCTCGATATCGGCCAGAACTCCTTTGTAACCGGAAAGTGCAGGATAATAGGGGGTTTTTGATAAAGCTGCAATAACTCCCTCTACACTTGTGATCTTGATGAGATCCAATAGATCCCTGTATCTTAACTGGCCAGCAGAGACCACATCTTCAAGGATCTCCTCTTCGCTTGCTCCTGAGAATTTCCCGCGCAGTATGGTCTTTATATTCCATATATCCCAGTAGCGGAGATATTCCGTTATTATATAATTTGCCTCATTCTGGGATACTTCGATCAATTTGCGGTAAGTCAAAGCCAGGTTCTGGTTCAATGCATGTTCAAAAAGGTCAGTACCTCTATACTTCTTCCCAAGTTCATCAACCTCGTTC
This sequence comes from Candidatus Methanoperedens nitratireducens, assembly GCF_900196725.1. GTDB lineage: Archaea > Halobacteriota > Methanosarcinia > Methanosarcinales > Methanoperedenaceae > Methanoperedens > Methanoperedens nitroreducens_A. The sequence continues at coordinate 44,013 of NZ_FZMP01000202.1, forward strand.
TTATACTCGGATTCCCCGATGAACCGTGTGATCTCAGGTATATCCATGTTAAGGAATTTGGGGTACATCTCCTTGGGGATGAGTTTACCTTTCATAGCCCGAACCCTGGCCACAATATACGCATATTTGACAGCTTGTGATTTTCCCATTCCTTTTTTCACCCAAATAAGATATCGGAAACCTGTTTTAAAGATTGTTCACTGACATTTTTAAGGATCATGTCATACTTGAAGTCCAGAACTACGCTTCCGTCAGCATTTTCCATAACAATGCCGCCGATGCAGTCAATTTCACCAGCAAATTCCAGCTTCGTCATTTTTGAAACTGTTGATTTGTCTTTACTTCTTGAATATATTTTACTGTAGCCTGATTGGTTTTTTTCAATAATCGATTTCAGGATTTTCTGGTTCTTCTCAGCCGGCAGTTTTGAGATCAGTTCTCTGGTTTCCTCATAAACCTCATCAAGGATTTCCTTGCGGGCATTGAGTTTTGCTTTTTTGACCTCAAGATTGGCACTTGACAGCTCCTGCTGCTTTATTCTCTCAATTTCTTTTTTGACAGCTTCTTGTTTGGCAGCTTTTATTTTATCTGCGCTGGCCCGGGCATCTGCAATAATCTTAGAAACTTCCAAAGACGTCTCCTGGTTTATTTTCGAGGCTTCTGCCCTGCCCTTGGCCTTAATTTCCTCAACTATCGCATCAAGTCCCATGTTTTTCCTTTAGAATACGAACAATAAGATCAAAGCGACTACAAGTCCGAAAATTGCTATGGATTCGGGTATAACTGTCATTAAAAGACCTTTACCGAAGAATTTTTCATCTTCTGCCATTGCACCTACTGCTGCGGCTCCAATGGCCTGTTCACCCATACCGGCTCCAATTCCGCAAAGTCCTACTGCTATTCCTGCTCCAATTGCAATTATTCCTTTTGCATTTGCTGCTACAATTGCTGGATCTACCACTGATGGATCTACCATATTTTTTATTCCTCCGTATATTTTCGTTTATGACCAAAGGGAAGGTATTTTGTACCGCCCCCTTCATAAAATTTAAGTGAAAAACTACCACATATTGAAGTCTTAATGAATGGATTCCCGGGCCAAGGATCCCTAATAACAGATT
>NZ_FZMP01000200.1 GCF_900196725.1 Candidatus Methanoperedens nitratireducens
GTCTGCAATTTCTTCATCCTTTTCATCAAGTTGTCTAATAGTAAGAGATTTCAGAGACTTTTTAATTTCTTCTGGTTCCGTTCGAAAAACTTCAAAATAAACCAGAAATGACATAAATATTTAAAGTGTTCAATCTCAAATTTCAAATAAATGTGCGAACATTTGCAAACAATATCCAATGTTCTGAGAAAATTCGAAAGTATCCACTAAGGCTATAATCTGGAAACGTAAGAAGATTGTTATCCGTGTTTGATTTTAGCACGTTGAACTGGAGAAAATCCCTTCCATAGCCCCGTATTAAAAATTTTATTATTTATAATTGTGAATAGATTATAGCAAAAATTCGTTAAACCCTCATTGATCTTGAAAGACCTCGCCTGATTCATAACATCATTTATCAGTGAAAATAACTGTTCCATGACATTATTTGTTTCAGGAGTAAAACCCTTCTCCAGATTCTTAATATTCTTGATATAAATTTCTTTCACATAATCAACTACTTTTTTCGATGCTTTTGATAACTTCATACCGGAAGTCATCTCTAAAATTCTTTGATAATAAACCGTTGATTCGATCGCTGTTTCTGCAAGTATCAAATCGGTTGTAGCTTCATATAATTTAACCTCATTAGCAGGTATCTTTTCAATACTTCCAAACTCATCGAGGTATTTCAGAGCTACATTCTTTAATTGATGGAAAACACAGAAAGAATGGACAACATTTGGGAAGATTCGCTTCACTGCATCAATAATTGCATTGTCTTCATCAGAAACAATCTTCAGTAATTGTTCCTCTGGTATACGATTTTTGATTCTATTCATAAGAGGCACAAGTTCAAGATAACTTAGCATAATGTTGGTTATTTCAAAATCCAATACGACTTTTTCTTCCGTAGCTACAACATAAATCACCTGATATCGAAGCTTCTTCCACTCACGATTGTTCAATTTCCTTCCAAGCTGTGCTTCAAGAAATCTTCGCCAACCAGCTTTGACCCAATAGCCATCTATGTATAGCGTTCCATTAAAATCGATATGCTGGTCTAACAGTTGTTTAGCTGAGATCTTACCCAGCTTTTGTTCAAACTTCCATAATGTTGCCGGACATGGTGCTCGTCCTGAAATATCAGTCAATCCTTCTGTAAATGTTTCTCCCACTGTACGAGTATTCCACAAACTGCATCTTCCGTTATACCTTACACATTTCTGTTTTTGAAGATATTCATCACTATAATTTGCCGATCCGGTTACACCAATTAATGTGTCGCTATGGTGCTTTTCACAGTTTGGATTCGAGCAGATCCAATAAGTGACAGGGCATTCTATGATACCATAGCTTGAAATTACAAATCGGTCGTAATGTTCGTTGATATTCAAAGGACTTCCACAAATAGAACATTGAATTGGAGATATGGGCGTAAATAGCGGTACCACCCGTCCTCCAAATTGTACCTCTGGTAAGCTCTGAATGATTTTTCCGTTTTCTATTCCTTTCGCTATTGATTTATTAATGATAATATTGCCTTTCATCAAAATTTATATGTATTACTGTTATATTAGAATTTTTATGTGATACATTATAAGCAGATGAAGTTAGGGTTTAACCAGAAAATAATAAAAAGTCTCA
>NZ_FZMP01000150.1 GCF_900196725.1 Candidatus Methanoperedens nitratireducens
TATAAGAGGGAGGTAATCTGACAAAGTCAGGGAGTGTAATCTTTTTTGCTGAAACTTCATATACGGAAAACTGTATAGGAGTTAGCAAAAATGGCACAACTATTTACAAAACAACAAGCAAGGACATGGCTCAGGGAGAATAATCTGAAAACGGGGAAAAGTATAGAAGAAGCTTTTATCGCCGAGATCAAAGATGTTCTCCAGGAAGCACTGGAAGAGGAAATGACAAACGAACTTGGTTATTCCAGGTACGATTGGAAGAATAAAACAACGAGCAATTCTCGCAACGGGCACACCAAAAAGACCGTAAAAAGCCAGTTCGGGGAGATACCTCTTGATATTCCAAGAGACATCAATGGCGAATTTGAACCTGTGATCGTAAAAAAGCATGAAAGGACCATATCAAATTCGCTTGAGGATATGATTGTTTCTTTATTTGCTCAGGGAATGAGCAATCGGGATATCGAGCACCATATGAGAAAGATCTACGGGATTGATGTATCGCCAGAAATGGTAACCAGAATAACCGATAAGATCCTTCCTATAGCAAAGGAATGGCAGAGTAGACAGCTTGAGCCAATGTATCCCATAATCTATTTGGACGGCATTGTCTTTAATGTGAACCAAGACGGTCATGTAGCAAAGAAAACAGCTTATACGGTATTTGCAATAACAATAGAAGGCAAAAAAGAGATACCTGGCATCTGGATAGGTGAGGCGGAATCATCCAAATTCTGGATGAATGTATTGTCTGATCTGAAAAATCGTGGAGTAAAGGACATTTTAATCGCCTCGGTCGATGGATTAAGTGGATTTGAGGCTGCCATCAAGGCAGCCTTTCCAAAAACCGAGATACAGCGGTGCATAGTTCACCAGATAAGGAACTCAACGAGATTCGTCAATTATAAGGATAGAAGAGAGTTCTGTGATGATATGAAAGCAATATACACTGCCCCTAATGAAGAAGCAGGATTGACAGCACTTGACGAATTTGAGAAGAAATGGGGCAGCAAATACTCATACGCTATAAAGAGCTGGAGAAGTAACTGGCAAGGTTTATGCACATTCTTTAAGTATCCCCCAGAGATCAGAAGGATGATCTACACCACGAATCCAATAGAGAACTTCAACAGGAAAATTAGAAAATTCACAAAAACCAAAAGTTCATTCCCAACTGACGATTCACTGTTCAAAATTCTGTATCTGATAGTGATGGATGCCACCGAAAAATGGACAATGCCTATTCAGAATTGGGGTATGATCCTCAACCAGCTTAGGGTGTACTTCGATGAACGAGTGGATGGATATTTATAGAGATTGTTAGATATGAGATTTGAAAGTTTCAGCAAAA
>NZ_FZMP01000136.1 GCF_900196725.1 Candidatus Methanoperedens nitratireducens
TTCGGAACTACGACCGATCGGAAGTACTGCAATTAGAAAAACTATTAATACGGATTAGGGTATTTAGAGGGATACCCTAAAGGGTACATCGGTTCGCGCCGGTAGTGTAGCGGTTATCACTGAGCGTTGCCAACGCTTAAACTCGGGTTCGATTCCCGACCGGCGCATGTCGCTTTTAGTTCCTCGATGGTATCGTGAAATAGAACGTAGAGCCCCTGCCCTCCACAGATTCAGCCCAGATTTTTCCTCCGTGGCGCTCCACGATTTTCTTGCATGTCGCAAGACCAATGCCAGTCCCGGCATATTCATTTGCAGGATGCCCCCGCTGGAATATCTGGAAAAGGCGCCCGAAGAATTCCGGAGCTATCCCTATTCCGTTATCCCGGACTGAGAAAACCCATTCATTTCCTTTCTTTTTTGCACGAATATGGACGCGAGGCAATTCTTTACTTCGGAATTTAATGGCGTTGCTTATCAGGTTCTGGAGCAACTGGATCATCTGTGAAGTATCAGCTGTTACATTAGGCAGGGGATCGTGTGTTATCACAGCGCCGCTCTGCTCAATAGCGACTTTCAGGTTAATCATCACCTGGTTAAGTACAGATTCACAATCAGTCGGCTGGAACGGTTTACCCTGCGTGCCAACCCGTGAATATGCCAGGAGGTCATTGATCATTGTCTGCATTCTGGTGGCGCCGTTCACGATGTAAGCTATGAACTCATCGGCATCCTTCCCCAGCTTGTCCCTGTACCGCTTCTCCAGCAGTTGGGCAAAGCCTGATATCATTCTAAGCGGCTCCTGAAGGTCATGGGATGCCACGTAGGCGAATTGCTGCAGTTCGGCATTTGAGCGGGCTAATTCAGCCGTCCACCTCTCGCGCTCTTCCTCGACCCGCTTGCGCTCTGTGATATCGGTAATAATTCCCACCATAGCTATCGGCTCACCTTTACTATCTTTTACAAGCGAAGCTGTCAGCCAGATAGGGAAGATTCCTCCATCCTTGTGTTTTACCATAAGCTCCCCGACCCAGCGCCCTGTCTCTTTTATAGCGGGGATTATAACTTTATCGGCGAACTCCTGATCTACGTTCATTTCATTAACGTGCCTTCCCTGGAATTCTTCAGGAGAGAAGCCGTATATTTTCTCAACCGCCTTATTTGAAAAGACTATGCGACCATCCAGGCCAACAATCTGGATCCCATCAGGGGCTTCTTCAACTGCTGCCGAGAGTAGCCTCAGATGCTGCTCTACCCCCTTGCGTTCGGTGATATCGCGCATTACGCTAATAAAACCTATGGCCTGGTCTTTTTTATTCTTGATGGTCTTGATGGATGCTTCAACAGGTATTTCTTCTCCGTTCTTCCTGGCCTGGATAAATTCTCCACGCCAGGAGCCGGTCGCTGCCAGAGAGTCATATGCTGCTTTCTCATCTTCAGGTTTGAGCCAGCGATGGCGGGTTACCTCTTCTATTTGCCTGCCAAGCACCTCCCTGGATTTGAAGTTGTATAGCTGCTCAGCTCCATGGTTCCAATAAATTATACGATGATTATTATCAAATGCAACAACTGCATCGTTTACCTGAGACAAAACAATGGTCTGGAACCTTATGCGTTCCTCTGCCCGCCTGCGCTCGGAAATTTCAATTTTTAGTGATTCATTTGCTTCTGCCAGTTCTGCTGTCCGTTCCTTAACCCGCATCTCCAGTTCATCATATGCCTTATGCAGAGCCTCTTCCATCCTTTTACGCTCTGTGATATCTTTCACCGTCCCTATGCTTGCGACCCTGCCGTGATAATTGATAAGCCCAACGGTCATAATGACAAATATTCTGGTCTTTCCATCTTTATGAAGCCCGCAAAACTCGTATTCCCTGGGGACATTTTCTCCCGCCAGCCTTCTGTAATAGTGGTCTACTACCATTTCCAGGTGCTCCGGAGCTATAAGTTCACGGAAGTCCTTCCCTTTAATTTCCTCTACTGTATATCCGGTCATCCTGGCAAACGCCTCATTGACGAACTGGAATTTAGTATCCAGCAGCATGAAAACCCCATCCTGAATATTATCAACTAACGTGCGGTAATTCTCTTCGGATCTCAAAAGCGCTTCCTCGGTACGTTTACGTTCTGTGGCATCACGGGCAACGCCACAGCCGCCGATAATTTCCCCATCCATGACCTGCGGTGTTATTACGAACTCCACTGTTATGTACTCGCTTGATTTTAAAAGAATGCGCAGTTCGCAACACAATGGTATCTCACCCCTCAAGACTCGCCGATAGATCTCATTTGCAATGTTTAAATCATCCGGATGAATGATCGGTGCGAAATCCCTGCCGAGCCATTCCTCGCGCCGCCAGCCTGTTATAGTCTCAAATGCAGGGTTCAGGAAAGTAATCTTACGGTTCGAGGATACTGTGAAGATAATGTCATTTGAAGTTTCAATAAGGCTCTGATAGCGCGCTTTTGATCTACGCAATTTTTCTTCAGCCCGCTTGCGCTCGGTGATTTCCTCACAGACGATAAGAACTATATTACCTTCTAAGGCGCGAGCCACTTCTTTCACCCATAACAGGCTCCCATCCTTTCGAACCTTGCGAAGCTCCTTTGTAGCTATATGCCCGGGCTCCTGCAAGCATGCAGATAGTTGCTGAAGGATAAGTTTTTTGTCATCTTCGTAAATAACCTTGAGTATCGATTGTCCGATCAGTTCTTCAACCGTGTAACCGAGCTGTTCTGCCCCAAAATTGTTAATAGAAAGAACCTTCCCCCCATCATCAATGGTAAAGTATATTGATGGATTTTCTTCGTACAATACCCGGTACAATTTTTCACTGTCACGTAGCTCATTCTCAATCTGCGTGCGCCGGATCTCTGATTTTTCTAATTCGGTATTCCGCTGGCGCAGTTCCATCAATTCATGTATGAGCTGTTCTTTTGTTTTATCTTCATTTTTCACATTGTTCACTCCCGAAAAGGTTATACTTTTACCAGTCCTTTTTCTATGCAAATATCAATCTGGTTTTTGCCATTTTGATATTGTGCCCAAAGCATACCTTTCACATAACATTCCATCTTCCGCTAGCGTTTATTCAAACCGGGACATATGAATAGAGATTATTTTACCCGCAACATAACCAAGGATTGTAACTATTGGCACCGGGTTAACTGACAGTGCTAAGAGCCTATCTTTTCCTCCCTTACATTTAATTGAGTTTCAGTATTATGCAGAGGCTCACACTATCTATTTCAAATGGATTATAAAAATTTGTGTATTGTAAATACAACCCCGTACTATACATCCGGTATAAACTTTAAAGCTTGATATTTAAAATGTTTTTCCCAAATTATTACCAAACCTTAAGCAGTATTGAGTTCGATGCAACCAGATCACCCCTACCTATGTCTCTTTGAGCCTAAAAAATGTCACTATACACAGGTTTTTATGTTGCAGATTTCTAGTAAAAACCGGATAATAATATTATAAATGAACCTTCGATGGAAATGTTGCTATGAATCTGGTATCAATGGTATTAGTAGAGTATTTAATTAATATCCCGGGGCTGTTCTTCCCTCTAGATAGAATGAGATGCTTTTAACTTTGGCCAGAATTTTTTATATCAGCTAGGAATCTCAACATAAAACACGCTCCCACCTTCTGGATTATCTTCCACCCAGACCCGCCCTTCATGCAGCTCCACGATACGTTTCACGATAGCAAGCCCAAGCCCGGTTCCCCTTACGCCCTTTTTATCTACCCTCTGAAAGCGGGTAAAGAGCTTTTCCTTATCCTCGTCTTTTATACCGTAGCCCCAGTCCTTCACGTAAATCCTGTAATCCCTGTTTTTATTCATAATATTTACCTCGATTTTGCTTTCTTCCGGCGAATACTTTACAGCGTTGCTTATAAGGTTTGAAAAAACATTCTCGATCACGGGATTTACCATTGCAGGGTATTTGCCGTTTGCCAGGTACTCAAGCTTCATTTTTTTCTTTTCCAGTTCAGGCTTGAAATTCTCTATGACCGCCCTGAAAACCCCGTTCAGGTCAAGAGGCGTGCGCTCCAGTTTCTCAGTGCTTTCCAGTTTAGCGTACATGCCTGCGCTTCTGATCATATCGATGAGTTTGTCTACGCTCTTCATCATTATCAAGAGAGTCCGGCGCATCTCGTCATTCTCTGCTTTCTCCAGTTTGAGTTCAATCATGGTCTTTATGACGCTTACGGGATTCATCAGGTCGTGACTCATTATGTCAGCGAATAAGCTTTTGATGCGGTTTGCTTCTTCAAGCTCTACTGCGTACTTTTTTAGTGCCTCTTCCTGCCGCTTGCGGGTAATAGCATAGCGGATCGAGCGAACAAGCAGGTTGCTGTCCGCCTGCCCTTTTACCAGGTAATCCTGTGCACCTTTTCGCAACGCATCGGTCGCAAGCATTTCATCATTAATGCCGGTCATCACGATGAGGGGTATTCCTGGAGCCAGGGCTAAGGCTCTTTCGAAGGTAGCTGAACCACTGCTATCCGGCAGTATGATATCAAGCAGAATTACGTCAACAACCTCTTGAGCAAGCCGCCCAAGTCCTGTAGAGAGACTATTTTTCCATTCAAGGTCAAAAGAGATATTCTTCGCTTCTGCCAGCATTTCCATCACAAGCCTTGCATCACCGGGGTTATCTTCTATAAGCAGGACTTTAATCGGCTTCATTTTAATCCTCTGGCAGAAGTACGTTCAAAAATATCCTGATTTATTTGATTCGGCAACATTAATTCGATAACCTTATCATGCATATAGTAAACAATCCAATCCCGGCTAACATCTATTCTTATAGATAGTTGGATTTCGCTGTTAATAAATCTTAGTGTTTGACCTGTCAATTTTCAAAAATGATGGCTTCTGTAACGGGTTTAAGCTCACAGTCTTGCTTTAACTTCATCTGCCTGGTACCGCAGCGTCACTACCCTGCTCCTGCCGCGGGAACCTTTTCCAGTAAAATCCGTATCAATAAGCTTGAGTGCTCCGAGTTTATTTAACAGCTCGTAGAACCGCGTGTACCCGAGGCTTGTCTGTAAATGGAATTTCTCATAAAGCTCACCGGAATTAGCCTGCTGCATCTCAGATATCATGCCAAGCAGTATCTTTTCATCTTCTTTCAGTGACCGCATCATATAGGACAGGTGTACAAGCCGTGATTTCTCGTATGCCGATTCGACATCCTCAAGAGATATCGTCCTGCTCGCCCGGCGTTCGGCATTAAGACCCGAACGCTTGAGCAGGTCTATTCCCACACGCAGGTCGCCCAGGGCAAACGTATGTTCCGCGGTCCTGTCCAGCGCACTGTCGTCAAGCACGCCGGGATAAAATCCGAGCTTTGCGCGGCTGGATAAAATGTCCCTGACTTCGCCCTTTGTGTACTGCGGGAACCTGACCTCTTCAGGCAGGAACACTGTTTCGACTTTCGGGTCAAGTATATGCGGCACGCCCGTATCGCTCAGTATGGCGATAACGCCCATGCGCGCCCCTGTATGCGTCTCATGCGCCCGCAGGAGGGAGTACAGCACGTCGTTGACCTCGTTCTCGTAGAACAGGAAGTTCATATCGTCAAGTGCGACTACGAGCACTTTTTCATGCTCCACAAGATATTTCGCCACCTCATTGAATACTTTTTTGAAGGAAACGCCGGATACGGGGGGGGCATATCCTATGAGTTTTTTAAAAATCTGTGAAAAGACAGCGTACTTTGTTGAATTCACCTGGCAGTTCACAAGCACGGGAACGACTTTGGGCGTATGCTTCTCTATCTCCTCAAAGACCTTGACCACCGCTGTTGTCTTGCCCGTCCCAGGTGAGCCGATGCACAGGCAGTTCAGGGGCCGCGCGCCACAGAGCGCCGGGCGGACGCCGTACATCAGGGATTGCAACTGCGCATCCCTGTGCAGGAAATGCTCCGGGACATGGTCAAGCTCGAAAAGCTCGCTGTCCTTGAACAGGGTCTGGTCCCATGCAAGCAGGTCTTTCATAGAGCTTTATTACTTTCACCAAGCTTTAAATAAGCTTTCATGAGGTGTTTTGTGATCACATGCTGACCCTGATGTCCGGCAGCCTTTTGGAGTAAATTTTTAAGCTGAATTAAATAAATCACTGTAACAGGTATCGGACATTGACTTCAGACTTTATCTTTTAAGGAATAATACTTCCTATGTAAAAGGGGTAGGTGTACTACCCCATGACAGGTTTGGAGACCACATATCCTGCATCCGAGAGTATTTTAATCATCTCATCAGCCGTCATTGTGTTCGGCACTTTGTCCTTTGGTAACTTTAGGTTCTTCATTGTTGTCTCATCGTTTTCCTTATAAGGCTCTCTGTTTGTCAGAAGATGGTGCAGTATGCAGAGGATTTTTCTTGCCAATGCTACAATTGCCTTCTTGAATCCCTGTCTTGCTTTGATTCTTTGAAAAAAGGTTTTGAGTTTTGTTCTTCTTTTCACCTTTATTGATGCCTGTGCAATTTCCACAAGAATTCATCGCAGATGCTTGGAACCTCTCTTGGTTATCTTTCCAGTGTTTAATTTGTCAGCAGACTGATAGACTGATGATACTATCCCTGTCCATGCGGCTAATTTGTCTGGAGTTTTGAAGTCTTTGAAATTTCCAATCTCTGCAAGTACAGTTGATCCTGCTACAAACCCAATACCAGGTACCGACATTGCGATTTTTAAATCCTCGTCCTTGGCCTTCATTCTATTTCTTATCTCTGCATCAATATTTTTGATTCTATTGTCGATGGTTTGTATTATCTCAGTGCATTCCTTAATTACAAATGCTTGTGTTGATCCAAGAGTTCCTTTTACCGCCTGTTTTATTTCCTCTGATCTTTTCTTAATCCTGTTGTTATCAGTGTCACCAATTATAGCTTCTATTGGTCTTCCAGATATCAATCCGTTTACCAGCTCTATTCCAGATTTACCGAAAATATCAGTGAAAGCACTTGATAATTTTATATTGGCTGTATCAAGGACCACATGCACTCTGTTCTTCACCTGTGTACGACTGTTTACAAGGGCTTCTCTTGCTCTGGTTAAATCTCTGAGTTCTCTGTCTTCCTTTGGAAAGATTCTTGAAGGCTCTATCATGCCATTGATGCAAAGTTCTGCAAGCCATTCCGAATCCCTGATATCTGTTTTTTTCCCTGGTATATGCTTAATGTTGTAAGCATTTGCTACCTGAACTTCAATGATACCCTCTAAAATAGTGTGGATAGGTATCCAGTAGATGCCGGTGGATTCTATCGCTATTACTGGGCAATCATTATTTATCAGCCATTCTCTGAATTCCATTAAACTTTTTATGTCCGTATTGAAACGTCCATGTTTATTGGTTCCGTCTGATGTCAGGATAGTTGCCTCGATAAACCTCTTGTGAACGTCTGCCCCACAAGCTTTTTCCCAACGTCTATTCATATTCTATTCTCCTGGTATGGGTAAATACAATCTTTTGCAAGGCAACTTCCTATACGTGGTCCAAGCCACATTCTTGCCTGCGTTGATGTTAGCCAGTTTCGTAGTCGGGTTCTATAAGACCCAAAGTAATCTCGGCTTTCGTTACCCATACCACAAGAGAATACAACCTACCCCTTTTTCATCCTTGCGTGCCTGTGACAATCGGCTCATGAGGGTTTCGTATGAAAAAACGCAATTTTTCATACAGTGTCTATGAACCATCAGTTCATGATTAGTTTCACACCGCTCA
>NZ_FZMP01000091.1 GCF_900196725.1 Candidatus Methanoperedens nitratireducens
TTGGCTGTATATTCATATTCGTTGCCAAACCCACTACAAATCTCTATAAGAATAGGGGTCTCAGATAAATTTTTAAGTGTAGAAACTATTGTTACCATTGCAAAGCACAGTAATATTATCACATTAAAGAATAAATAAGTATTTAATGTGATGATATTACACTTTTATTCATAACTGGATTATGGGATAGTGCCTATTATAACATTTATTTTAAATATTGTATCTGCTACACTAAACGTTGTTGGCGGATTATGGTGGAGTACAAATATTATAACCATTGTAATTAGCGTGCTGATAGGTTTGATAGCGGTATTTGGAGAAAGAGGACTATCAACGCAAAAAGCAAAATGGGTGATAGAAGATGGGACATGGAGCAGCAAGAAGGAATATCACATATTATGTATAAAGAAGGGAACATGGGAGGAAGGAAAGGGAAACCAGTTGCCAGAAGGTAGTGTCATCGGAGAATGGAACGGTGGTGGAGAAATGAAAAGTAATGTGCCGGATCCAACGTATGCAGCCGCAATAGTAGCTACTATTATAGGATTTATTTCAAATGTTGTATCTGCTGCACTAGGATTATTAGTTGGTGTAATAGGGTGGATTACAACTATTATAAGTATCATAAGTATCGTGGCTATTATCGTATTTCTGGTATATTTAGCAAGTATAAAGAAAAACATTGAAGGAGCATGGAAGGTAAATAATAGAAGGAATAATGAAAGATCCCATACCCAGCTAAAATACCGCCATGGCAGAGGTTCAAGCTTTGGGTTCTTTTGAATTATCAGATAGTCTCTTAGAAGATTTCCATTTTCAAATATTTCTCGGATCCTTTATCTCCCCGTAAAGCGCGCTTGCAGCCGCTGTTGCAGGAGAGCACAGGTACACAAAAGCATCAGGGCTTCCCTGCCTGCCTTTGAAATTCCGGTTTGAAGTAGATAGCCCGACCTCGCCTTTGCCCAGCAACCCGAACGAACCGCCCATGCAGGGACCGCAACATGGCGATTCCACTATTGCGCCGGCTTCCATGAACTGCTCGACATATCCGGCGCGAAGGGTCTTCATGTACTCTGTATGAGATGCAGGTATTACCAGCAGGCGGACACCTTTTGCAACCTTCTCGTTTTTCATTATCTTTGCCACTATTTCGATATCCTCAAACCTGCCGTTGGTGCATGAACCGACAAAAACCTGGTTGATCCTTGTCCCTTCTACCTCTTCCACGGATTTTACGTTATCCACGTTATGAGGACACGCGACCTGCGGGGGGAGGTCTGAAACATCATATTCCTTTATTTGCGCGAACGTAGCATCTTCATCGCTCTTCCATCTGGGGTCAAGCTTAAAACCGGGTATCCTTTCCCTGAGATATTTCTCTGTGGTGCTGTCTGCCTCCACAATTCCCGCTTTCCCGCCCATTTCGATAGCCATGTTGCACATGGTCATTCTGCCAGGAATATCCATGGACCTGACCGTTGAGCCGCAGAACTCTGCTGTTTTATACCTTGCACCTTCAACGCCCACATCGCCTATCAGATGAAGTATTACGTCTTTCGGATACACATATTCGGGAAGCTTTCCTTTCATCTCGAACCTGAAGGTCTCAGGTACCTTGAACCAGAGCTTGCCTGTCGCGAACACAAAAGCCATATCCGTACTGCCTATACCCGTCGAGAAGGCGCCAAGAGCGCCATAAGCGCAGGTATGGGAATCGGAACCCACTATCAGATCACCGGGTTTTACATGCCCTTTCTCAGGCATCACCTGGTGGCATACTCCCTCGAACACATCGTAATTCAGGATACCCTGCTCATTCGCGAACTCCCGAAGGAGAATATGGTTAGCTGCGGCATTTAATGAATCCGCAGGCACCTGGTGGTCAAAAAGGATAACGATCTTTTCAGGGTCCCATACTTTCTGTCTTTTTTTGCCTTTCACTATTTCCCTGAACCCCTCAACAGCAAGCGGACCCGTTATATCATGGGTCATGGCGCAATCTATGCTGGCGAGGACAAAATCTCCCGCCTTTACCTTCTTGTCTGAAGCTTTTCCGAATATTTTTTCCGAGATCGTTTGAGCCATGAACCCTCTTGATAGCACGAAATTATATAATCTTTTGGCATTAAAACGCCAGCGAGCCGGCAGCCAGGCTTCCAATCACGAATCCGAGTATCGCCCCGCCGTTGAGGAACGGCAGTCCGGCCTGGGGTTTGCCTTTTATCACAAATCCCATAAGTACCGCAAACCCGAGGAAAGTGCCGAGCATTGCTCCGACGGCAGGCAGATTGACAGCCCCTATAAGAGGAAGTGTATAGTAGCCTGTATTCATAAAGGTGTTTGCAGATACGACAAGCACGGTTGGGATGACGGCATCGCCAAGTCCCATGAAGAAAGCCTCACGTTCCTGTTTATCGAATTTCTCGGTAAGAAAGGAATACTTCAGGTGCTTCGGGAAAACCAGCAGGATGGGCAGCTTGAGATCCATTACCCCTTCAGCCAGCGCGACCATGTGTTTTGTCCTGTACACAGCGATATAGTCATAGATCGCCAGGAGGATAAGCAGGACCAGCGCAGGTCTGATAGCCAGCGAGATTCCGAAAGTCGAACTTGCGCCAGCGCCGATTATGATGCCGACAAAATCGATCACGTACCACTCGGGGAATTTATATAGCAGCAACGTGAGTCCCGCTGAGAGTATTATGGTTAAAAGTAAATTTATACTGACAGGTAAAAACGCAGAGAACAGGGCAAAAAAAACATAAATAAAGGTTGATGCCACAGTGAGAAAGATGATAAGCTGTATTATCCATCTTTTATTCAGTCTTATGATTATGAATATGAACAGGGTAAATGCAAGAACGGCTATTATCCATAAAACGGCGTTGCTTGTGGCTTCGGGGTTCGAGAACGCCTTGAAATCGTTTGCTTCGAAGGGTTCGCTGAGAGCAAAAGCCACCAACTGCACCAGAAGCAGCAGAAACGCCATGCCAATAAAAGGGGTATATTTTGTTAGCTTCAAATCGATCTCCTACCTTAATATAGGAGGATGCTTTTAAAAGCTTGCCGAAAGACAGGTTTGTTAGCACTACTTTTCACAACAGTTGTTATACCTTTGTGCGTTGATGTTGATGGTTGAGGTTGGCGGTACCCTTATTTACCACCTTTCCTATCCAGAATGAAGCTTTTTTAACCGCCAGCCTATAAACTTTTTATACGGCTTTTATACGGTGCCGAAAACGTTGCCAAAATATAGGATTGCCAAACCACTGTAGTTTATGTAAATGGTAGTTCCATTCAAAGCTTGTATTTGTGTACCCGGTCTTGGTTGCGGTAGCAGTTATTGTTCTTGCCGTCCTACGGCAGGGGTAAGATAAAGAAAGTCGTCTGGCCATACTTGATACGGGAATTGCTACCATGCATCCAGAATTCGCTGGAAGGATTATAGCCTGCAAGAATATAGAATAGCATAGGATATAATATTTAAATTTAAATCCACTTAGCAAATATTAATCCAATAATTACAATCGGTATCCATTCACCATCTACAAGCAAGTCTAAGGATACCCCTATTTCTATATCTTCCCTACAAAAATACAATATACACCCGTATCCATAAAAAATGGCAAAGATTAAGACAAAGATTTGTCCATAGAAAAATCCTTTGGAATAGGAATATATAAGCCAGGGTATAAGGGTTGAGTTCAAAACAAGCAGAAGTTTTTTGGTTTGTTTTAACCCCAGGAACACAGGTATTGTTGTCACTCCATTCATGCTATCACCTTTTACATCACGTACATCGAATAGAACTGTGTTTATAAATAATTTTACAAAAAAAAAAAAGAAAATCAAAGAAATCATAGTGAGATTACTGGAATGAACAGCTATCGGCATGAAAGCACCTATTACAGCCCAAGCCAAGGCAACTGCTATACTTTTTATGCCAGTTATATCTTTCAATCTGAAAGTTGATATTTTTATACTATAAACAAATCCTATACAAAAAGGGAAAAGAATGATATAAATAGCAGAAAGGCTTTGTAAAAACGATAAATATAGAGCAGCAAATGAAGCTATTATAATAGAAAAAATAATATAATGCTTATTTTTTTCAGTAAATTTTGCCCTGGATACCAGATTGATCGAATCTTCTTTTATATCGGTCAATTTATTAAGGTTATATATTGCAAAAGTAGCAAAAAAAGATGCAAGGGAGAGAACAAAATCAATATTTATTTCGTAAAGTACGAAGGAATAAATTGATACCAGAAAGCCAGCTGTTGCAATATATATAGAGGTTATGGTTAAGAAAGATAATATTTTGTTAAAAAGTGAGTGTATATTTTTAAGAATAGTTATTCTATAAAGAAGTAACTCTCTTTGATAATTTGACATAATATTCAAATAATTCATATCCCCAAGCAATCGCTTTTTTACTGTAGCTTATTAAATCGTTACTATAATCATATGTCCCATCCATACGAACAAATCCGATGGAGAAGAAATAATCAGTAACTGTAAAAGCGGCTTTGATATTCTCTTCCAGTATATATAAATTAAATTTAGAACCTTTTATACTAAATATTTCTTTTAAAATCTCCTTATCTATTTTCTCTTGAACTTCTTTTTTTAACACAAGATGGACATCAACTTTTTTCTTGAGTATAAGCTCTTCAAAAAGGGAAGAAAATTCTGGGACAAAGATGGATGAGACGCCTCTTATCTCTTTAGCATCCCTTAATAAGTTGATGAAGTTTGAGTGAACCTTAAATATATCAGTCTCAGAATCGGTGACTAGAACTGAATCACTCAGCCACCCTATTTTTTCCATCATATGCTCTGGAATTCCGCTCAGATCGTGCTCAAGCCAGAATTTTTTGTTTTTTTCAAGGTATCTGCCGTCTCACTAAAATCCAGCAGTTTCATAGCTATAATCCTGCCAATAATTGTGAGGGAATAATCTCTATTTTTATCTTGATAAGTAAGATTACCTTTTTCAAGTTCTTTTAATGCATGTATAGCCGTTGTAGAGCTTATGTTCATCTCATCCCTCAGATCAGCGAGTGATTTTTTTCCCTCAATCAAGCTGATAAGGATATTCTTCCGCAGATCTGAGCAAATTGCGAGGCGAAGAAGATCTTCGGTATTATACATTTTTTGCCAACCACCGCTATGTGAATTTTTTGTATTTCATTCCATTATTACCTATCCATTTTATCAGTTTACACATATCTTGCATATATAGTTAAAGAATTTAAATATTGCTTGATTTAGGCAATGTTGCTCAAGACCGAAAACATTAATACGTTGTGGACAAATATATATTTTGCCTATCCCTAAAATCCATTTCATAGCGGACGTTTTTCAGGGATAGGTATTTTGATTATAAAGTAGCATAATTCATTCTACAGCTCTTACAGATGGGCTCTCTACCTTCTTTTAGTATAACCATAATGATAGTTACTGATTCATTTAAAACCTTTGGTAACTTTTTTTCTATCCACTATATCAAATAAGTCATTGTATGAGGATTTTCTTTAATTTTATGTTGCAATTTCTTTAAAGCTACTGCAATTATAGCTGTGTGGTGTTGCGTTATACGAATATTTAAATCCTCCATATCATAATTATAATAAGAAAAAAGGGAAAATTATTTATAGGATAGAGATTAACAAATGAAGGCTATGAATGGATAAGGGACCGGGATTATTCCAGTGTTAGCAAGAAATCGCTAAAAAACGAAATTCCTGCATAATCTCAGAGCCATCTGAGATTATAATAAAAAAGGCATTCTGATAGTGAGGTGAATGAAGATAGGATAGGGATTATCCTGGCGGCGTCTAGTAAGTAGATAGCCGAATTATTTGTCCTATCACATCATTTTACCTCATAGCAGTGGGATTATGAACAAAGATGTAATATTATCTATTCCAGGCAGGTTAGGTGTAACCAGGGAAGAGAAAGAAGCGCTATATAGATTCTTGCGGGATGAAATCCGAGACCTTCAACTTAAGACTCCTTTAGGATATTTGGTACGATTCCTGAACCTGGCAAAAGCTTCTATCCATAGCTGCATACTTTTTATGTTGTAGTTCACATGAAGCCGTTCCAGAACCGCCTTATCCTGCATTCGATATTACCAAAAAAAATCGTTCAAAGGCGCTCCTGTACCCGAAAGATACAACGGTATATCTGTTGGATCCGGTCTTGTTAAGAGCCCATGGATACCAGGTACGCCCCTCTATGAAGACTCTTGAGCAAACAAAGGTATGCAGAATCCATCGCAGTTGGAATTACTTCACAGAAGGAGATGGTAGAAACCTATTTAGCAGCCGGTGGGCAAAAAATTCTGCCAGTTCATTTCGATTTTTGTAGGCTGTAACTTTGTATCTCTGGCTGACTTGCTGGGTTTAAGTTATTCAGGGTAGATAATAGAGAATAAAAGCAAAGATGCAGTATATTTATATTCAGCCAGTCGATGAAGTTGATGTTGACTTGTTTGTGCCAGGTCTGAATTTCGTCTTCGGGTTAGCCTCCGGCAATAATGCGGTTATATCCCTGGTGAGGTTAAGGCCTGAATACTACAGAGAGAGGAAGAATGAATATTTGTTCAGGGAACGTTCTTTAAAAGAAGCGATCCATGAGCCTGGTCATACATTTGGTTTGCATCATTGCCCTGATATAAGGTGCATAATGCATTTCTCAAACCGCCTTGAAGACACGGATATCAAAGGTCCTGGTTTCTGTAAGGCATGTTCGAACAAAATCAGGAATAAACTGGGTGAAGCTCTCAACATACCCCCTAAGCTTTAATAGTCTTTAGGTAAACATATAATTAGATAATGTTTGAGTACAATGGAATTAAAATTGCCTGGTTGGGGCATAATGGATTCAGAATCGAGGGCAATAAAACAATCTACATAGACCCATTTAAAATAGCTTCCAGAAAAAAAGCTGATTTTATCTTCATTACCCATGAGCACTATGACCACTGCAGTCCTGAGGACATAGGAAAAATAGCAACATATGATACTACAATAGTTACAATACCCATGGCTGAGCCTGCACTGAGAGGATTAAAGGTAAAGGAAATAAAACTTGTAAAGTCAGGGGATAAGGTTGAACTTGACGGCGTTATTGCTTCCGTCTTTCCTGCATACAACATAAACAAGTTCCGCTCGCCAGGTAGACCTTTCCATCCAAAGGAAGACGGCAAGGTCGGTTATCTTTTGAGCATTGGCGGGGTGAGAATATATCATGCTGGCGATACTGATTTCATACCCGAAATGAAGAACTTAGAAACGGATATTGCCCTCCTCCCTGTGAGCGGTACCTATGTGATGACAGCAAAAGAAGCCGCAGAAGCTTCCAAAAATATGAGAATTAAGCTCGCAATACCAATGCACTACGGGAGCGTGGCAGGAAGCGAAAGAGATGCCAGAGAGTTCAAAAGGCTGGCTGGTTGTGAGGTAGTTATCCTTAAAAAAGAGGAGTAGGACTGATAAAGATGAGGCACAGGAGATAGGGTTTTCTGATCATCTTTCACTTGCTTATTTCACACTCCAACCAATCTACCCGCCTCACTCCGCCACTTCATGCCTCGGTATGCTCTCAACCGTGCATATCATGCCGTTAAAACTCCCGTCTTTGATACGCGGGACCAACCATCCGGAATAATAATTCGTCTGTCCCCCTGCCACGAAAGGAACAGCCTCATAATAGAACGGCTGTAGGGTTTCCCTTGCCTTTAAATAATATGGCCTGAAGAACTCCGGAAAATCCGATAAAACATTTATTCCGACAACGTTTTGCTGGACTACTATCCCCATGCCCTTGTTGGCATAACTGATGATATCATCCTTATCTGTCACCCAGACACCCGTAACAATGCTTTCAAGAACACATTCATAGAAATCCTTGAGTCCTATTACATTATCCTCGGTTCTTTTACGCTCTGTAATATCCCGAAAGACAGTAACTATGCCGACAATGTTCTCTCTATCATCCCTGATAGGGTCACTGCCGACTTCTATCGGTAATTTACTTTTATGCCTGTTTATTAATACGGTCAGGTTTGCCTCAATGTTTGTGTCTTTGCCGCCGGTCCTGACTTTTCTACGGGTTTTTTCGGTCATGATATTGAATATATCCTTCAGCGGCTTTCCATACGCTTCCTCCAGTGCCCAGCCTGTCATGGATTGAGCCACAGGGTTCATGAACTTTACACAGCCGCTTGAATCAGTAGCAATGACCGCATCGCTGATGCTTTTCAGCGTGGTGGTGAACCATTCCTTGCTCTCCCTTAATTTCTTCTCCATCCTGTACTTATAGAGGGCTATCTCGATGTTTATGTTCAGTTCCCTTTCCTTGAAGGGTTTGATAATATACCCGAACGGCTCTGTAATTTTCGCCCGCTCAAGCGTTTTTATATCCGAATATGCGGTAAGGTAAACAACGGGAATATTATAACGCGAACGTATCTGCTCAGCGGTCTGGATACCGTCCATTTGACCCTCTATTACAATATCCATCAGCACTAAATCAGGATTATTCTCACCTGCTATTTTAATGGCATCTTCACCCTTCGATGCTGTTACGGGGACATTATACCCCATATTCTGCAAACTTCTCCGTATATCCTCTGCAACTATAATTTCATCTTCAACAACCAGTATCTGTGTTCCTGTCATTATTTCACATCTTTGAATTTGACCAGGAATTCCGTCCCTTTACTCCTGTCAAGATTGATCTCGCCGTGAAGCTGGTTTTCCACCAGTATCGTAACCAGGTGCAAGCCCAGTGATTCTGTTTTCCTGATATCAATATTTGCCGGGATGCTGACACCGCTATCGCTCACTATCAATTCTATCATGTTCCCTTCGGTCATGTGAAGCGATATCATGATTTCACCTTTCCTGCCATCAGGGAACGCATGTTTTAAGGAATTTGTAACCAGTTCATTGATAACCAGCCCGCACGGGATGGCTGAATCGATACCGAGCGAAACATCCCTGACATCGATATTCAGCTTAATGTTGCCATTTGCCCCGTACGACTGGATGAGACCGTTCGCAAGATCCCTGATATAATCATCAAAATCGATCTTTTCCAGCCCCTTGGACTGGTAAAGTTTCTCATGGATAAGTGCCATTGATGTTATCCGGTTCTGGCTGTCAGTAAACATATCGGTATATTTTTTCTCTTTAATATCTCTTGACTGGAGCCTTAGCAGGCTTGAGATGATCTGCATGTTGTTTTTGACCCTGTGGTGAATCTCCTTTAACAACATTTCCTTTTCTGTAAGGGATTCCTTGATCTGCTCTTCAACCCAGTAGCGATTGATAGCTATCGCGTAGATGTCCGCAAGGCGCTCTACCAGCGCGAGGTCACGCTCGGTATAGTCCCGGTTCGAATTAGCTAATGCGATCTGCCCTACCAGGTCTCCTTTATCATAGTACCGCATGACGTGTATCTTGTTGCCGACCGAACTTGGTACGGAAAGCTCACCCACAAGTTTTCTCTTCAGCATTGCAGGCGCAGACAGGAAACGTTGGATCGCTATATGTCCCGCTGGGGTTCCCGTTGACCTGGGATCATTCGCCGGGTTATTGGTAAGAATAGATTTGCGGTTATTGATCACCCATCCGAACAGCCCGCGAAATTCCTTGAGTATGTTATTTTTATCTGTTACCTTACAGGTATCCATCATATCCCGGCTCATTGTGGGACAAACAAGATAGCCTGTCTTCGGATCGATGTACCCGACGTAACCATAGGAGCTGTTCGTCAGGACTTTTGCATGGTCAAGTACGAGAGCGGAAATATCTTCAACAGTAGCCTGTGACAGCAGCGTACCGGATAGCTCTACCATTGCCGCATTGATTTCTACCTGCCATGATAATGCTTCCTCAGCCTGCTTGCGCTCTGTGATATCCTTTATCGTCCCCATATGTGCTATCCTGCCCCGGTAAGTTATAAGCCCCACGTTCACATTCACGATGATTCTTGCCCCGTCTTTATGCAGTATGTTGAATTCATATTCCTTCGGGACATTTTCACCAGCCAGCCTTCTTGAATAGTTACCTATAACTCTTTCCTTATCCTCACGCGCAATAAAATCGAGGAAATCCCTGCCAAGGACTTCTTCTACCGTATAGCCAGCCGTTCTTGCAAAAGACTCATTGACAAATTGTATTTTGCCATCCTGAATAATAAAAACGCCGTCCTGCATATTGTCGATCAACATGCGGTATGTTTCTTCAGAATGCTGCAGCGCTTCCTCTTCCTGCTTGCGTTCTGTTACATCCCTGCCTGTAGACGACAGAGCGATTGTATTCTTGTCGCTACCATGATTTAATTTAGTCATTTAATCCCCTATATTGCGATATAAACCTCAAGCTGGGTATTTTCGCTCATCACCTGGTTCTTATAAACCATTTTTGAGGGGTCACCGAAAGCATGCGATACCCAGCCGCTAAAGATACCATTTATAAACATGCCGTTTGTTGCGCCGTTATCGCCATTGCTTTTTATAAGGTTACTTGCATTAATTTCGCCGCGAATGACGTTTTCACTCACGCTTCCCCACTTTGAATCCTGCCCGATGATGGCGCCAGCCTCCTGCAGATATTTCAGGAACGTGCCAGCATCCCACCTATCTATCTTTTTATCTTTCTCATAATTCTGTATCATCTTTTTGCCGAACTTGCTGCCGAAAGTCTTTATGAAATCCTCATCCGAGGGCACATTTCTTAACATATCCAGCATTTTCAGTAAATCCGTACGATAGTCTGCAATCGGTGAATCTCTGGGTTTCAGATCATCTATCATCCTTGTCAGTATCTTGCCGACTTCGGGCTGGAGCTTCATAACAATAAGGTTTTCACTTATTGTGGCACCGTATGTGCGCCCGTTCAAGTTCAGCAGTTCCGTGAACATATCCGTAAGTTTCTTGATGGCTTCCGGCTCGCTTAAACCATGATGGATTATCAACGAATCTTTGTTTATATCGATATTTTTAATTATACCCATGCGCGGGTAGAGAACAGCTATTTTTTTTAAGAGTTCATCCGGAGGAATCCGGTTCACGGGGCTGTCGCAAAATCTCTCGACGCATATGGTAAATCTGGGGGAGTTCCTCCCGGTAAGAGTTTCTTCAAAGAACTGCCTGGATATGGCCACCATGTCGTAATTCATTTTTATATACAGGCTTATTATTATGCTCCAGAAATCCGGTTTTTTATATAGCTCTGAGAAAGCCTCTTCAAGATGACCGAAATGCGCGGTTATGCTTTTACGGCTCCATTCCTCCTCTCCTGCCCCCATATCCATCTCGATTGAATTATTCACGTTTTTTACCTTTATTACACCAAGATTGTGTTTTTTGGAGGCAAATACGGCTACTACAGCAGCCATATAAGTATTTAAATCCATATTCTTACCGGTTATGATAAAAGTAGCATTATTAGGCTTTATATCATTATCAGAGCTGCTTTTAACCGAGCAATCCCAGTAAATTTCACTGCCCATTTCATTCAGGCGCTTTTCAAGGGATGAGATTGACGATACCTCGCTGCCGATTATGTTATGTACCGTTTCCTCATCAGGGAGCCTGCCTTCAAGATTTTTCAGCGCCCATATCAATGTGGATGAGGTCAGGTTCTGCTCCTTTTTTAATCCTGAAATAAGCCTTTTGACAGAATCGGGATCAGCGAATGCCGCATCGGCAAGGTCTATCATCTCACGTATGACAGCGCTGAGATTCCCTTTGTGCTTTTTCATTAGCGGCTCAAGTTTCTTTAGATAATCCTCAGTTAAAGAGATATTTTTCCTGAGTATCATATACTGCCCTATAACCTCATCACGATTATTATTATTATACTAATTTTAATAGCTTTTCATGCTCAGGTTTTTTTAACTGTTGGGGTTTTTCTGCGTTATTTCTACTTTTTTCCAGGTTTTGCTAACAATAGTAGTAACTTGCAATATCCTCTTGTGTACCCGATTACTGCTTGAAGATTAATTTCCCAGGTGAGAAAAATGACAGGAGATATCCGGAAAAATAATATGCACAGAACTGGAGATACCAAATTGGGAGGTAATTATGCTTCCACCCCTCATTACTTACTTGCCGGGACCGAGGAGAGGCTGGTGAATCAGGTAGCCAACAGGGTAGAAGGGATTAAAAGATATTTATATGAGAGAGACTGGTATATAAAAGGCCACAAGCTTTTTACTGACCGGCAGATGGTTAAGAAAAGAGAGTGCATCGCCATCGATGCAAGAGAGACGATTATTGGCGGTGAGATGACCTGGATATGGGCGGCAGTTGACCTTAGCGGTGATATGGTTATAGCAGTCTATGTATCCTATTTAAAAGACAGGGGTACAACTTCCGTTTTCCTCAGGCGTATTACAAAGCTATGCTCAGGAACACTGCCAAAAGTATTTATAAACGGTGAAAACTGGGACCAGGAGGCATTTAAAGAATCCGGGTTCAGATGCACGCCCGTATCTTTTGGCACTGATAGTGTAGCTGAAAAATTCCTTTCTGCTGTTGATTGTAAAATAGGCGGGCACCTTGAGGAACTGAGTAATAATAATACCATTGAATGCATGCAATGGTGGATGGAGGGAGCCGCCGGATATACCAACTACTGGACAGTAAGATGTAAGTTAATGGTATCTTAAATAGTTTCCAATAAGCAGTCGGGTAATTTAAAGGCAATAAACTATTTCTTCTGTTCTTCAATATATAGGAACAGATGATGATCGGGATCTTAGGACCAGAGGGTTCATATTCGGAAAAAGCCGCAAAACAGTGGAATGGTACTGCGGAATTGCGATACTGTGATGATATCATGGAAGCAGTGGATGCTCTTTTGAGAGAGGAAGTGGATTACAGTATAGTACCGGTAGAGAATTCACTGGAAGGGTCTATTACGCTCACGCTTGATCTCCTTATGGAACACCAGTTAAAGATAGTCGGCGAGGTAATAGTCCAGATAAACCATTATCTCCTTTCAAAAGGCAGCGGGCGGGATATTAAAATCATCATGTCCCATCCGCAGGGGTTATCCCAGTGCAGGAAATTCATCAAGAAGAACTTTAAGGATGCAGAGGTACGCTCTGCCCTGAGCACATCGCTTGCGGCAAAGCTGGCTTCGGAATCAAAGGACATTGCAGCGATCGCCTCCAGAGAGTCAGGACAAAGATACGGACTGGGAGTCCTGGCGGAGAATATACAGGATATTAATGAGAATTATACGCGGTTCATCGTAATAGGGAAAAACACGCCGCATCCTACAGGCAATGATAAGACCTCGATAATCGTGTATCTTCAAAAGAACAGACCCGGTGCGCTTTATGAGGTTCTGGGGGAGTTTGCCGGCAGGGGCATAGACCTCACCAGGATCGAATCCCGCCCCACAAAGAAAGTACTCGGGGACTACCTCTTTTATATCGACCTGCGGGGGCATATTGAGGATAAGATGATAAGCGGTGCCCTTGACAGGGTGAAGAGCAGGGTCGCCATGCTTAAGATACTTGGGTCGTATCCTGCGGCAGGATGAAAACCTTTATCCCACATTAACTCCCATAATTGAGTAGCATCCCAAAAATGAGAAGCTTATGGACATACTATCCCTTAAAAAGCTGGCGCTTCTGGGCGCGCATAAAAAGCCTGTGGAATTATCATCTGTGGAATTTGCATCCCATATCGATTCAAGCCCGCAGACAGCGGCACGCAAGCTTAAAAGCCTTGAGGATGAGATGCTCATCTCAAGACAGATATTGCATGACGGGCAGCTTGTCACCATAACAGGTAGCGGCATAGCTGCGCTGCAAAAGGAACTGAACGATTACAGGGAGATATTTTCCGGCAATGGAAGTAAAAAGTTCTTAAGCGGAAAGGTCATCACGGGATTGGGAGAAGGGCAGTATTACATCTCTCTTGATGGATACAGGACGCAGTTCATCGAAAAGCTCGGATTTGACCCGTACCCCGGCACATTGAATATAAAACTTGATGCCCCGAGCATCGACGCGCGAAAAGGGATAAGCACAGGCATCAGGATATCAGGGTTCACAAGCGAGAACAGGACTTTCGGGAGCGGTTCATGTTTCGGTATCAGGATCGCCGATGTCTGTGGTGCGGTAATCGTTCCTGAGCGCACCCATTATCCTGAGGACATAATCGAGATAATAGCTCCCGTGAATCTGAGAAAACACCTGGATCTAAGCGACGGGAGCAATATCGAAGTGGAGGTTATAAAATGAGTATTTTTAAAGCAATTGAAGCAATACGCAACGGTAATATGGTACTGCTATTTGATGATGATGACAGGGAAGGCGAAACCGATCTTGTGATGCCTGCGCAGAGCGTGACACCGGCAGACGTGGCGCGCATGCGGCATGACGGCGGCGGGCTTATATGCGTCGCAATCCATGCAATGGCTGCGCAAAAGCTGGGGCTGCCGTTCATATCCGACGTCCTGCACAGCGTCTCATTGGATGGTCACAGGTCTCTGCGCACGCTTGTTGAAAAGAAAGGCGATATTCCTTACGATTCGCGCTCCTCGTTCTCGCTCTGGGTGAACCACAGGGGTACTTTTACAGGCATAACTGATAACGACAGGGCTCTTACCATCAATAAGATAGGCGAGACCGTCGGGAAGGTTTTGAACGGGGAAAAAATCGACTTCGGCAGGGACTTCAGGTCACCGGGTCATGTCGCACTGCTTCGCGCGGCATCGGGTCTCCTGGATGAGCGGCGCGGGCAGACCGAGCTCTCGGTACAACTGGCATTGATGGCAGGGATATGCCCCTCAATGGTAGTGTGCGAGATGCTTGATGACAGGACAGGGAAAGCCCTATCCAAAGAGGATGCAAAGAAGTACTCTATTCAGTATAATATGCCGTTCATAGAAGGTAAAAATATCCTGGAAGCTCTTCATTGCCAATAAAACAGTTTATCCTCTTTTATCCGGCGCCACAATACATCTGCTCCCCACTCTCCTTTACAGGCAGATTATTTACTTAATTCTTTCAGGCGTTTGATACTTGCCATCATTGCAAGAGACTCTTTTTTCTTCTGGGTCTCAAGATACTCAATGATAGCATCGATACTCGTCTTAAGCTGATAAATCTTATACGGGCGTCCTTTTCCCGGCTTTTTCTCCTCCCTCTCCGCGATCCAGCCAAGCTCTTCCAGCTCGCGCATAGCGATACTGACCTCAGGTTGCCTCAGGTCTGAACCCATTTCAAGGTCCCTGGAAGTAACTTCTTTCACGTTTTTCAAATAGGTGAGCACTTTTGCTACGTTTCTTTTTAATCCAAGTTCGATAAGAGTGTCGGCGAATTCTTCATCGGCTTTATCGAGTACGTTTACTGACAGACTTTTCATAATATTTCACCCTATTGTTAAATGTATTCATTAAATATAAATCTTACGTTTTAATATAATGTTAAAAAGAAAAGTTGTATAATCAAAACCGAGCCCCTCAGGCGGAAATTTTTATTTTTCATATGTAGATGAAACTTACCTGATTATACTTCCGACCGAGACAATATATATTATGTACATGTAGTACTTCAGCAAAGATAACTTTGATGGGCGAAGTCCATCTACGACCATCAAAACGCATATATCTCTTGTTTTCCTTATGAGGCTGGGATACCTATGGAACTGTTAATTTATTTCAACGGAAAATTTGTGCCAAAAAGCGAGGCGAGGACGTCTGTTTATGACCATGGTTTTTTATATGGCGATGGTGTTTTTGAGGGTATCAGGGCCTACAACGGCAAGGTGTTCAGGCTCGATGAGCACCTTGACAGGATGTACGATTCCGCCAGGGCAATTGATCTTAAGATCCCCATTTCAAAAGAGCAGATGAAAAAAGCAATTATAGAGACATTAAAGAAAAACAAGCTGAAAGATGCCTATATACGCCCCATTGTTACACGCGGGGACGGTGACCTGGGACTTGACCCGAGGAAATGCCCGGAACCCAACGTGTTCATAATTACACAGGAATGGGGCGCAATGTATGGCGATCTATATGAAAAAGGTCTTACAGCGGTTACTGTGGGTATAAGGAGGAATTCACCTGATGCCATGCCCCCTAACATCAAGTCATTGAATTACCTGAATAACATCCTGGCTAAGATCGAAGCGAACGTAAAAGGCGGCGACGAGGCGATAATATTCGACACGCATGGCAATATTTCAGAAGGCTCGGGAGATAACATATTCATTATAAAGAACGGCAGGATCATCACACCGCCCACGCTCAACAACCTTCGCGGGATAACAAGAGCTGCTGCTATAGAACTGGCTGTCAGGGAGGGTATAGAGGTAGTGGAGACGAATTTAGGTTTCTTTGACCTTTACAGCGCGGACGAGGTTTTTGTTACCGGCACCGCAGCCGAGATCGCCCCCATCACCAGGATAGACGGGCGCCTGATAGCAGATGGGACACCAGGCAAGATCACTAAAAAGCTTATGGCTGCCTTCAAAGAACTGACAAGGACCGAAGGCACACCTATCGTATAAACGGAGGTTTAAAAATGACTGAGGATGAACTAAAAAAACCTGAAACAGAGCTTAAGCTCAAAGCAAAAATGACGAATATAGACGAGATGAACTATACACTGCAGGTGTTCCCGGTAAATGTGACCTGTAGATACTCAGAGTCAGAATCTGAATATAAAATATCCGACCACGCATTTAAGAGCGAGGATGTCAGGCAGATAGTCCGCAATGTGTTGTTCAAATACAAGGAAATCCTCGTCGATTCGGTAAAAGTTGGCTCCAAGGACTATCTTTTTGAGATACAGGTCCCGAAGCGGATGGAAAAAGAGAAGCTAAAACAGATGTTCGCTCAGATCACAACCGAGATAAAAAATGAAATATCTAAAAGCAGGACCGAGCTGGAATCATTCAAGAAATTCCTGGAAGATACCGAATTTTAATTGAATTTCCAGCTATGGGCTCAGCCTTCGGAACTTGCATTAATTACATTTCCCTGACGACGTGGATGTTCGAGAACGGTATGTAGTGCTTCTTCCCCGCGTGTTCCCCCTCAAGCGGGTAGAACACTAAATACTGCTCGGCATGTTTTATTTCTATGACGTTAGCGCTTGTGATCCAGCTATCAAATGTCGTTTTTCCATCTTCTCCAATATACCTTCTTGATTCTATTACGTATTTTCTATCCGGCATAACCTACCTCCTTTAAATTAGTACGATAGTTCAGACATACTTAAATCTACTTATAGCTATAAAAACTTAAGTCCAAATTGTGCCGCGATTACAACCCCTGATGCCATCGCAAGAACCAGAACATCGGGAACGCCCAGCTTTTTTTTGCCCACGTATACCTGCGCATCCGCGTTGTAGCCCCGGCAGAGCATGCTCTGGAATGTACGCTCACCCTGTTCGTACGAACGGATGAACAGCGAGCTTATCGTATAGCCCACCTGCTGGAGAGTCCATTGCCGCGGCACATTTTTATTCCAGAGGTCAAAGCCACGGGTCTTCTGTGCTGTCCTTATCCTGCCAAGCATTATCCAGAATACAAAGAGATAGCGCACCATCATGGTAAAGAGAAGCGCCAGTTCCCTTGGCATGCCCAGACGACGGACAGAGGAGACAAGTTCGCTCAGCGATGTAGTGGATGAGAGAAGTATTACAGCGGTTATGCAGACAAGGAACTTAGCAAAAATGATCGCGCCAAATAGCATGCCCTCGCCTGTCACTTCAAGTCCGAACGGCAACCTGTAAAGCACTGTAAAGTCTGAGATAAACGGCTGTTTAATGAAAGGCTGTAGTAAAGCGATACTAAAACCGAACGGCAGGGCTATCGCGAACCGGAATGCAAGGTAGGAGAACTCAAGCCTGGCAAGCAGTATGAGCGCCGCAAGATAGGCTTCAAGCAGCAAAAGTTTGGGGAAATTAAGTAAGTCCATGCGGGGAAGAGCCACCGCGTACACGATGAGCAGCAGTGTCATGATTATCTTTACCCTGCCGTCTATCCTGTGGACGGGGGACTTCCTGTAGGCTTCGCGCTCAAGTTCCGTAAGTGTTGCATGCATCCTATTTCACTACCTTCAGCAGTTCGTCCCTTGCTTCCTCAAGAGTGAACCTGACGTTCACAGGTATGCCCTCATCCTGCAGCATTTCCATGAGCTGCGCCACTATAGGGAGGCGCAAATGGGTTTTCTTGATCAGTTCATCTGTTGAGAATATCTCCTGCGGCGTGCCGTCGCCTATTATCCTGCCGGATGACATGATGCACACCCTGTCGGCAAGAAGCGGCACTATGTCCACTTCATGCGTGGCTACTATCGTGGTAATCCCCAGGTATCTGTTCATCTCGTTTATCAGACGGATAAGCCGTACCGCGCCGCCCGGGTCAAGCCCCGCTGTCGGCTCATCCAGCACTAGCACCTCGGGTTGCATAGCAAGTATGCCTGCGATCGCGACCTTTTTTTTCTCACCCGTGCTCAGGTGGTGCGGCGCTCTCTCCTCAAATCCGGTCAGGCGCACGGTCTCAAGCGCCTCACGCACCCGCTTTTCAATAATCTCTTCGCTCAAACCCAGGTTCATGGGCCCGAAAGCCACATCCTGTTTGACCGTAGGGGCGAATATCTGGTCATCGGGGTCCTGGAACACCACGCCCACGGTTCTCCTGACATCGAGTATGCTCTTTTTGCTTATAGGCTCACCTTTTATCAGGATTTCGCCGCTTGTCGGTTTAAGTATCCCGTTGAAATGCTTGAAAAGCGTGGACTTGCCTGCGCCGTTGGCTCCTATGAGTGCGATGCGTTCTCCGGGTTTTGCTGTGAAGTTGATGTTATCCAGCGCCTTTATCTTTCCCCGGTAAACATGGGTGAGGTTCCGCGTTTCGATAATATACATATTAATCCCTTATTATCCCCTTTTCAGGAGCTTTGCAACGCCCAGCCATGCAATCAATATAGCCGCAAATCCGATAACGATAGCTGCCATCTTTCCAGACGTACCCATACCCGGTATTTCGTAACCCGGTAACAGGGGCGTTATTGGCGATACTACGCTGTTTAGCTCGTTTGTTATGACCGTGCTGGCGGTGTGTTGAAGTCCGTCAGGGTTGCTTGATGCAATGAACGGCGCAGCCATAGCAAGCCCTGCTATTGCGATTATACTGAAACCAGCCACCTTTGCAGTACTGACCTTCATGTGGGCATCCTCTGCAATAATATCAGGCCGCACTTTGCTTATTGCACCAAATACTATGACAGTTATAACTCCTTCGCCTATCCCCGCAGCGCCCTGGAACATGCCCATGAGAAACACTCCCTGCTTCAACGGAAAAGTGCCTGCAAACCACAGCTCAAATGATAGCGCGATAGCCGGTAAAATCATGCTGATCCATGCGCCTGCGAACATCGCATGTGGGCGCTTTACTGACAATTTGGATAGTGCAATATAGCTGTAGTATCCTGAGAAACCGCCGATTATTCCCATATTTATGATATTAGCTCCCATGACGGTCATCCCGCCGTCGCCGTAAAGGGACTGCACAGCCAGGACAAGCGTCATCAGCAGGACCGCAGCCCAGGGACTTGCGAATATTATTGCAGTGAGCGCCGCGCCGACCATATGCCAGCTTACAGGCGACATCGGTATGGGTATATTTATTGTCTGGAGCACGAACATGCCAGCCGCAATCACACCGAAGAGCGGTATCATGTTCTCGTCCATGTCGCTTCGCGCCCATTTTATCGAGCGCGCGATAAAGATCGCGGCTATAACCCAGTAAACCGCCGCCTGTCCCAGCGGGATGTACGCATCCGGAATATGCAAATCTAATACCTCCTACGTTAAAATTTATTAATAAATTTTAATTATGTATCTATATAGTATTACGAATTTGTAATTTCGTAATACTAAAGATAGTGCATTATAAATCGTTATGGTATATGTAGGTTTTGCCCCGGGGTTCTGTTAAGTCTTTGAGTGGTCGGAATTGCTGTTAAGTGTCGAGTGGTGGCTGATAAATGTCCGTCGTTTGATGCAATATTTATATCAACATTCAACACATTTTGAAACATTATGAGTAATGATGAACAGCAAGAAAAGAATAAAAGGGAGGAGCTTCTGAAGTTTTTAGCACTCCAAAATAAACGGATAGACAGTCATGCTGATAAAATTTGGGAAGAAATGAAACATTTTTCTTGGGCTTTGTATCTTTTATTGGGTGCTCCATTCATATTGAAACATTATGAAAAAGTAGATGGAGTACAATATAGCATATGGCTCACAATTTTTCCCCTTCTTGCTGCTTTTGTAGCTTTTATTGCAGCTTTTTCTATTTGTAAAGAGAGTAGGGACTTCCTTGATGCACTTGGTACAATTTTAAGCATAGAAAAGCGTTTGGGTTTTCATGATTTTTCAGAAAATAACGTTCCAAAAACGCTGGTCAGCAAAGACCGAAAGGAGATGTTGAATATAGATGGGGCAGTAGATAAAACGATAGACGATTTTATAAAAAGAAAGCAATCTATCTTTTGTAAACTTGGGTATATTCCTAACCGAACTTTGTTTGTGATTTATTTTATAGTTTTAATCTTATTTGGAATCGGAGAGGCAATCTCTTTTACATTTTACATTAGATAATCAAAAAAATCACTGAGCACCATTGTTTTTCTGGCGCTCTGTATGGCTTGCGTTCTGGATAAGAGTAATCCACTTGTTTTCTCCGACCACTTCTATCCCGCAGGCTTCGGCAGGGGTCTTTCCTTTAAGAGCCTCATGAGGTCGCATGAAGTTGTGGAATATCTGATAGCCCGGCAAGATTGGGGTATTTTTCTCTTTTAGTCCACGCATTACTTTTTCTCTGTCCCTGATTTCTCCGTTTATCCTCTCCATCTTGTTATTGTTCATGTCCCCATCCAGTTTAATGGCGTTGATGTGCTTGGATTGTGGCTTCTTATTGGTATAAAATTCCTTATTGAAAGCATCGTGATAAGCTGGCAGTCCATCTGTTATCATCGTGTTAGGTCTCTTGCCTGCTATTACCTTCGCTTCATGAAATAAGTTCTTAGCATCGTGCTTATCTTTCGTATTTGCTACTTCTTGAGCTATCCAATATCGGGTTTCATCGTCCATGACAGCAAAAAGGTATTTCATATTACCACTGAATTTTACGAAAACTTCATCGGCTCTCCATGTGCTTCCCACATTTGGTTTTAGCTTATCCACATATTGCTTCATGAGTTCTGTGTATTTCTGAATCCAATTATAAACAGCAACATGCGACACTTTTACCCCCAACAATTTCATAGAATCGGCTACATTTCGCAGGGATTCACCACTAAAATATAACTGCATAGCCATTGTTACTGCTTTAGGACTGGCTTTCATTTTTTCAAACCCAAGATTCAAGGTATAATGCCGTGAGCAGTCATTGCAGTGGAATAATTGCACATCTCCATACTTGTTATGCCTTACTCCGTACTTGATTACATTAGTCGAATGACAATAGACACAGGATGAAACGCTAACAATAGGCTCTATTCTAACCTTTTCGACTTCTTTTCTTATTCCAAAGCTGAAAACAACCCCGAAAATATGTTTACACTGAACGCCTCTGTTTTTGTGGTCGGGGCATGAACATTTCCATCCTATTTCAGTCGATGCTACGTCATAAAGAGTATCGCTTGACTGTGATTTTACCTTATACGAATGGTCATTAATTCGTATTATTTGCCCTTGTTTTTCGGCTATCGCTTTTCCTCTATCCTCTCTTGTGCCTACGGTTTGCAGGTTGTTTTCGTTATTGGCAAACATCTCATATCACCATACCATAGTATATACTTCATGGTATATATACTCAGTGGTATATACTACTGGGTTTATATACTATAGAGTAGTAATTATAATTAATCATTCAAATGATTGAAAAGAGGTAGATGAATGGTAAAATGTCCTGAATGCGGTCACGAATTTAGCATAAAACTGGAATGCAAGCGATGCGGTCATATATGGCATCCCAAAGACCCAAACCACATTCCAGAGGTGTGCCCAAATCCTAAGTGTAAATCGCCTTACTGGAACCGTGAACGTGTAAGAAAGAAAACAGAGAAGGGGCACTCCAGTAGAAAGAGGGGGGAGGGTGATGAATGATTACTCTGTTATTAGAGGGAAAAAGAATTATCATTGAGAGAGCATAAAGGTGTATTTGATATGGATTGGATTATAGCAATAGGCATTGTTGGTTCATTAGCTTCTATTATAGGCGTACCTTTTTTATTCAGAGATTCATTAATGTCCAGTAATATTATAAGAAGAGCAATATTTTGGTTATCAAATAAGTCTTTTTTTGTAAAAATAAAAGCTGTTAAGAAGTATCCTTGTTTTGATTATAACACCAAAGCGATTGAACGGGCTATACTAAGCTGTTCAAGAGATAATAAAAAAATTATAAACTTTAAGAAAATTGGAAAAAATTACATTCAAATCCTATATGAAGGAATGCAAGCTCCATTGTACATATCGTTTGAACCTGATATTGGTAATGAAGAAGAACCAGAAGAACAAGAACATTGTGAGTTGCCTCAAGAACTTAACATATCTATGAGGGTACTTGGTGAAATTGAATTTAAATATAGAAAGGATAAAAACAATAAGTCATATCTAAAATTGATGGAATCTCTTTACAAACTTATCGAAAGGGAGAGTGGCAACGTTGTCGCTAATTATGAGAAATATACTATCGACTCTACTCCTTGTGATTTCGTTTACGATTGGACAAAATCAAAATCTGAAATATCTAATAATACTTCTATATTTATCGGAGATAAAGTAGTGCAAATCAATACAAAGAGTTTAGCCTCTTTGTATGATATTTTTAAAGATAATAGAATACGCTACCAAAATATCTCACTTTTCCTCAATCCAAATATCCATAAGGCAGAAGGTCGCCAATAATTTCTTGTAATGTGACATCCGTAGCTAAATCTTCATCTTTCACAAAAAAAGTAATGCTTCCACTTCTGGTTACTTTGATTTTAGTATCCTCATCGTTTAACTCTTTCTTAATACCTATAAAATTTCTTGGCGCACCAGCAGTTAATCCAAATATTGTGTCTTGGTTAACGTCACCGTCGCCGAATAATTGACCTTTTTGAATATTTCCATTCCTATCTTTGAAACTGTATGCCCACATTCCTGTAAGCAATCCTGCCTGTACATCTCGTTCAATATTTTCGATTTTAAATTTCATTTGCTTTATGCTTTCGGTGCTATCAAATAATATCTGTGATATGATTTTCGAGCCGTTTTCCGAACTAATCTTATTTGAGAACAATATTATTCCTGGATTTTGCTTTATCCAGAAATCAGCAATCATAGTTCGTCTGATATTACTATCATTTTCATCAATGTCTCCATCATCATTTATTTCAAAATCCTTTACAGAAAATAATTTTTGATAGTACAATCTTCCGCTTAAGTATGAAGTAGTATCTGAACTTATTCGTGGATTTAATTTAACAACACTCCTTAAAGTAATATCATCTTCCGTCATCATCGGTTCAGATACATAATTCGATAATCGGTTCAATAAATCTGGTTCGTACTCCTCAGTTATTTTGCATACAGACCGTGTTATCATATTTTTAAATTCTCCTTTTAAATATTTTTAGAAACGCATAGCTACCGAAAAGGATATAAGCCCACAAAACAATCAGAAAAGTTGGAGGCAATTCTGATTGCTTGCAGGCAAATTCCTTTGGGATTTGCTTGCTATCTCTTTACTATTCGTGGGACTAAGCGTATTTCTGCTTCAACCCAAATCCCACTAAATGTTTTAGAATAATATAAAACTAACTTTTACCACTCGAAGCTTAACACATCTTTTTACCACTCATAGACTTGACAGAACCTGCCCCGGGGTCAGGTTATGTTAAATTGATGCATTTGTTACTTACGAATGTTTTAAAAAAATAGGATTTATGAAAAATATAACTCAACATCTTATTTCTTCAAAAGAATTGCTTTCTAGGGTCGCGCTTGTATCCCTCATAAATGCTCGGATAAAGCTCCAGATATTTTACCTCTAACACGGGAGGGCTGTCTTCAGTCGATATTAAAGAAAAATTTAATAATCCATTCGGTTATAAATAATTACATTTGTAGTTTCCTGTACACCAAAAAGGAGGTGAATACAATGATTGAAGATGAAACGAAAGAGGAAGGTAAAGAAAGGAAAGATAAGAAAAATAAAAGACCAGACCTGTCTAAACTTGAAAGAGATATGGGATGGGAAGGTAATATAGACGGTGGAAGTTGTTAGAGTAGTTGAAATTTCCACAGACCTGCTACCATCAGTTTCAGTTGATAGTGCAGAGGACACAGAGAAATGCAACAACTCTCTGTGCTCTCTGCGTCCTCTGTGGTTGATTATCCCGGCTGCGACCTATTTATCCAGAATAAATTAAAAAGTCTTTATTTTCCCAAAAGCCTATTAACCAGCGAGAAATCAACGGTTTTTAGCCAATACTTTTGTGACAAGCAATCTTTGTGGAGTGAACCCCAAAAAGTGTACAACC
>NZ_FZMP01000090.1 GCF_900196725.1 Candidatus Methanoperedens nitratireducens
GGTAAGTTATTTACGCACAGATCCTAAATGGAACTATGCGCCCACCTCGCTTGAAGGGGTATCTTTCAATTTTTCTAAGCAATCGTCTGTAAATTTCTGGTAATGGTATAACTTTATTACCGTGTGTATACGTACTACCTTTGTTCATATTTCAATCGCCCCCAATCGTTTGAATATGTTCATGGTTAGCCACCCAAGGCAAAACCAATCGACCATTCGCTGGCGGACTGATTCCCCGCCAGCCCATTCTTCACGTTTTTCATTTTTATTCACGCCAATTATTTTATATTGTACCTCTGTTTCAAAATATTTTCAAGGAACGTTGAACGTTTTATTAATCCACGCTCCTTATCGACACTTTCAAGAACTTTCGGTTCAATAGTGATGTTTATACGCTGTTTCATATGCACATTAATACTATTCGTGATGTTATAAAGCTGAAAAAACCGTTAGCAAGCATCACCATTCTCGATAGTAGCTACATTTTTATATCGTTTCAGTTGGTCAAAATACGATAAACTGCTGTCGTACAACCACTCATCGCCCTCTATAGGCGACACATCGCTTTCCGGCTTTACAAACTCTTCATCTATATCGGAAAGGTCGATATCCGGTAATGCGTTAAGTATATCCTGATATTTTTCATCAATCTCCGCCTCAGTGCTTTCTATAGCATCCGCCTTTTTTTCTTCTATTTCATTTATTCTCGTGTTATACGGTGCTTCAAGCTTTTTGCATTCCGCTTCCATCTCATCTTCTATCGCTTGGATTTTGGCAAGGTATGGTGCTTTAAGTTCCTCGCGCTTCCTATCCAATTCATCATACAGTTCATCAATGCTGTTTTGATATGGTGCTTCAATGTCCTCGTGCTTATCTATCAGACTATTAAGATATTTGATTTCTTCAAACAACGATTTGTCTGTCAATGCAGTTATCGCGCGATTGTATATTTCGCTATTAACTTCGTCTATTTTTTCGTATGCTGCACTGACTATATTTTCGTCGAAATACGGTTTAAGTGCATTTTCCACGATTTTTTTAAACTCCCCTGGACATATACCTTCTAAAGCATCCAATTCAACTGCACCTTTACCATGTTTCTTTTCAAACTTTTTTTTGCTTTTATCTCCATCTTTTATGGGTCTCCTCGGTAGTTTGTATTCTTTAACTTGCCAGGGGAGTAAAGCGATAGGCTTTAGTTTTATGTCTTTATCCACACCCTTAGACCTGACTAAAAATTCTATTTTCCGTGCGAAGGCAGTGGGCATATGTTCTCCCTTCCCGTCGAAATCGCTGATATAGAAAATTAGGACAGGCTTATTTACATGTTCAATCCTCTCCATCAGCAATGTCACTGCTTTCAGTGACCCCTCGCCTTTGAATGCTTGATAATTCGTCAAGTATTTCGCACAGATGGGGTCGAGGATTCTGTCGTGGTCGGTTTTTTCAATGAATAATTCGGTGTGATATGGCTGCAAATCATCAGGGAATACCCCCATATCTGCGGTGATTATTTCTTTATATTTGTCTGCTTCCGACCGAACCCATCTGTCGATATCGATTTTACAATATATGCCATCAGCGTACTTTATATTCGGTAACTCTATCTCTTTATCATCGGTATCGGTATCAATATTGTATTTTAAGCGACCATACCTTCTATGGATTTGTGGCGGCGGGTTTTTAGCATCAACGATTGCATCATAGTCGATTAGACCCATATATCGTGCGAATTTTGATGCGTCAGTCGTGCGTTTTGTCCATTTATTTTCATTCAAATACGGTTCACCATCCCAGTCCATTAGGTTTTTTGCGTATGCGTAGTAATGTTCGCCCCGCGGGTTCACTTCATCGTCGCCGGTTTCTTCTGCCCTTTGTTTGAAGACCTCAGCAAACCATACCGCATGTTTTTCTTGCCACCGTTGTGGTATGTAAAATGGGTCGTTATCTGGATGCAAAGCCAACAGGTGTTTCCTGATGTCTTTGTCCTTCATCCCGTGTTTATCTGCGTACATTAGTACGGAGGCACGACCGCGTATTACTTCATCTGTTTCGTCGTCTTGTTCAGTCATAGTAATAGGGTCAATAGGTGAGTTTCAAAGGAATCCCGAAATGTTCTCTAAGCAAATCGCACACGTACGTTGATCTCGGAATACGTCCTCTTTTTGTATCCAAGATTTTCAATAATTCACGGTTTATACTAAATCCAATGGGTATTGTCTGTTGCATGGTATCATTAACCTGTACCAGCCCACCGCGCAACTTCAATACCGCAAGATAAGCCCTTTGAAAAAAGTCAAATGTCAAATGGACTATCGGTGGTCGCCGTTACTACCGCTTAATATTGTTTTCAATAATCATATAGTTGTGCTTAGCCTGCTATCGAAAATTACGTACAAGTTAAAAAAAGATAGCTACCAAGCCTGACCTGCGCGACTAACTCATCCCTTAATTGTGGGGCGCGTTCTCAGTCTTATCGGGGGAACTGTCTAAACCATCCCGTACGGGCGGGTTTGTACTGTTAGGAAGTTCACCAGAATTTCCACCATTTTATGTTTTGATATTCTTTTACTGTTTGTTCATATTCATTATAAACTACTTGTTTAAGTTCTAAGAAATTTTGTATAACAACTTTGGTTTCTACACGCCTCATAACCTCATCATTCAGAAATTGATATGTAATAAAGTCTAATAGAAGGGTGGATAATTTTTGGTTTGCAAGATTTAACTTTTCAATTGCTATTTTCTTAATATCTTCAAGGTCTTCGTCCTCTTTTTCTAATATCATATCCCATGAAACGTCAAAGTCTCTATTGTATTCCATTAGGTTGTCAAAATATTTCATTTTGATAAATAATGGAAGTAGTAACTCATCTATTTGCGTTTTTAAGAATTCCAACTTTTTTTCTTTATAAAATTGATACTCAAAAAAAGAATGTTTGTCGCTAAAGCTGCTATTATTCCTATAATTGCCGGAATAACATAATCAGTTATCATTTTGTAACTTCACTTCCATAACTTCCACCACGGCTTCATATTTTGACATTCTTTTCGAGTTCTTCAGTTGTCACGACAGCGAACTTTTTGCCGTGCTTCTTTTGAAGGTCGTCCGGTAATTCCCGTAATTTTGCCTCGAACGTAAACTTGCCATCGGCGGTTTGCCGCAGCCCAAGGGCTTCCTGCATTGCCGCGAACATATTTTCCAATTCAGCTAACCGTTTGGCATCCTTATTATCTAAAGATAGCATTTCTATGTTCTTTTCAAATGTTAAGAAAGGCAGATATTTTATGTACAGGGTTTTTAACACATCAGGGTCAGAATCGAAGTATGCCACGTCTGAAGCTGACTTATAGTGACCTAACAGATAATCCACTTTGGGCTTTGGGCATCCAGCGTTTTCTAAAGTCGATGAAAAAAACTTTCGTAGTGAATGGGAACGCGTTTTGATCATGTACCGTCCGTTAGTATAACCTAACTCCTTGCCCAGGTTATTGAATATCTGTGTAAAATATTCTTTATTTAACTGGCTGCCAGTCATATATGATACGAACAGGTAATCGTTCGTGGTAGGTTTTAATTTCTCAATCCTGCTTCTTTCATCCAGGTAATTATCAATCGCAATACGGGCTTCAGGGCTGATAAATGTACAAAAGTCGGTATGTGTCTTTTGTCGCCGTAACTGTACTATTCCGATACCTGTCGAGTCGTATTCAATGCTATTTACCTTCAAGTTTATGATTTCAGTCCTTGCTAACCCGCTTGTTGCCATTGTAAGGAAGATTGCTTTATCGCGCAAGTTTTTAGCGTTTATGATAAGCTTCTTAACATCCTCTTTTTTCAAGAAACATTGGTTTTCCTTATACGGTTTTGCTCTTTTCAACTTCCCGACACTATAAGATAATTCTACATCAAAAGCACGATAGAAACTCATGATAGCGGATAACGCCGTATTGACTGTGTTTGAACTCTGGTTCATATCCTTCAACAACTGTCTAAATGCAAGAATGTAATCTGTGGATTTTCTTTCTGCGGGTAATATCCCCTGTTTCAATTCAGCGTATGATTCATCGATGAGTTCAGTTGGTGTTTTCCCTACAAGGTCGCAAAACTTCTGCATATAATAGAAATATACATGTTTTGTACCATCGGATAATTCAAGTAAAGCAGCCGCCTTTTGTAGTTTAGGGTCTGATTCTATATCGACGTTCATGGTTCACCCGTATTTTCATCAGCGCGTACACGCTGATGCTTAGACCGTCAATATGCTTTCAGAGGTATTAAATATTACGTAAAAAAGTAAGTATTACTGTAGACCAAAATCACTTTTGATTATATCTTAAAACAGGCAGCCAGGATATTGTTAATATCACGCCTTAAAACTCATAAACTTCTGTAATTTGTGTATTCTCTATATAGTAAACATATATGCTTTTGATAGATAGCCTTAAGTGAGTAAAAAACGTAGTTAGCATGAGTTTATACTCGTACAGGGGGTAAAATTATGAAAGCAAAAACAAAGGGAGTTATAGCCATATATGTACTGCTAATACTCACAATACTATCAATAGCAGTAGCAGTGGTATATGCAGCAAGCACAACTGATGACAACCAAAATCAATCCAGCGACCCGAACATGACGTACTATTGGAACGAGGATCGCGATGGTGCACTTATAGTCTCGTTCAGCTATGGTCAGCAATACATAATCCCTTACGGCGTAGCTATTGAAGAGTACAATGAAATACGTAACGAACGTCACAACAGCAACCTTAAATATCAGGCAGAATGCCAGCCTGTAGGTTATGATAGCGATGGTAAAGCAGTGTACTCTGAAATATGTGTAAATAAGCTCGATGCGATCGCCAGAAAATACGAGCTTGGACTTCAAAAATTAAGCAGGGAATACAATATACCCAGGGAATATCTCTATTGAGATCGTGATATCGGACAGATAAGATAGTAGATAGATAAGATAGGAAGTAAATAACGCATTGAGAAAAACGGGTTTTCTTTTTATTGATATGTTTTGTCTTCTTTTCATTTACTTTTCGATTATCCAATGCTGGTTTTGTACTGGCATTTACCCGGTTCCCAGCACATTTAAGCTTTATGATGTTAATAAATAGTTAAATGGGCTATAATGTCTTATTGTTGCCAGATAAGGGGTGTAAATCATGATGCTATATGAACATGCTGCCAAGGAGATATTTTCACGATACAGTATCCCGGTCCCGGAAGGGAGGCTTATCACAAGGGCGGATGATGCGGGCGCAGCAGCAAGGAAACTGGGAAGCGTTGTCGTTAAAGCTCAGGTCACAGCCGGCGGGAGGGGAAAAGCCGGCGGTATCCTTACAGCCGAAACTCCGGATGAAGCAGTAAAGGATGCACAGCGTATCCTTGGTATGTCGATAAAAGGAATGCCTGTTAAAAAAGTACTTATCGAGGAATACAAGAAACCGGATAAAGAGATGTACCTGGGGATAACCATCGACAGGAAGGCGCGCCGCCCGATAATAATGGCAAGCACGGAAGGCGGCGTGGATATCGAAGAGACAGCCAGGAGCAACCCTGAAAAGATCTTCAGGGTGCATATTAACCCGCTGACAGGGCTCCATGAGTACCAGGCAAGGAGGGTCGCATATTTCCTGGGCAGGGAGAGTTCGGCTCAAATTGTCGATGTCGTAAAGAAACTCTACCGTGTTTTTACGAATAACGACTGCACGCTTGCCGAGATAAACCCGCTGGCTCAAACAGGAGGGGCAATCATTGCTCTTGATGCAAAAATGATCCTGGATGATAATGCCCTGTTCAGGCAGCAGTTCGAAGAGGAGGAAGAAGATACTCTCACCGGGCTTGCAAAAAAACACGGGATGAGCTATGTCGCTCTTGAAGGTGATATCGGATGCATAGTAAACGGAGCAGGGCTTGCGATGGCAACACTTGATATGATAAAACAATACGGCAGCGAGCCAGCCAATTTCATGGACGTGAGGGCGGGGGCAAGTGAAGAGCAGGTAAAAACCGCGTTGCGGATAGTATCGTCCAATAAAAATGTAAAGACAATACTCATCAATATCTTTGGCGGTCTTACAAAATGCGATGAAGTGGCGCGAGCAATAATCGATGTAAGCCCGGAAATAAAAGTGCCTTTTGTTGTGAGGCTTGCCGGGACTAACGAAGATGAGGGGCGGGCAATGCTTGAGAGGCTGGGTATAACCTTTGCATCATCCACTGAGGAAGCAGCAAGGAAGGTGATAGAACTTGGGCATACTTATAGATAAAAATACGCGCGTCCTTGTACAGGGAATCACTGGGCGTGAGGGGTCATTCCAGGTAAAACAGATGCAGGAATTCGGGACGAACGTCGTGGGAGGCGTGACACCGGGCAAAGGAGGAAGCGAAGTATACGGAGTTGCGGTCTTTGATTCCGTAGCCGAAGCGGTTGATGAGGTAAAACCCAATGCATCGGTTATTTTTGTCCCCCCGAAGTTCGCAGCGGATTCTATCTTTGAAGCCATCGACGGTGAAATAGGATTGATAGTGTGCATTACCGAAGGCGTCCCTCTGCATGATATGATGCGCGTGTGCGCCTATCTTGAGAACTCATCCTCAAGGCTTATCGGTCCGAACTGCCCCGGCATGACAACGCCCGGTGAATCGAAAATCGGCATAATGCCAAACCCGATCCACCGGGAAGGTAACGTTGGACTGGTATCGAGGAGCGGTACGCTTACATATGAGATAATAGACCTTTTATCAAAGAGCGGGATCGGGCAATCAACATCCGTTGGCATAGGCGGCGACCCGTTGATAGGTACGTCGTTTGAGGAAATACTGCAGCTGTTTGAAAAAGACCCGATGACCCGCGCGGTCGTGCTTGTAGGGGAGATAGGAGGGACAGCCGAACAGGATTCGATAAAATACATAAAGCAGATGGACAAGCCTGTTATCGCTTACGTGGTCGGTGTTTCAGCGCCCCCGGGAAAGACAATGGGTCATGCGGGAGCTATCGTATCGATGGGAGGAGGTACAGCGCTTGAGAAAATCCATGCATTTGAGAAGGCGGGCATCACGGTAGGAAGAAGTCCTGAGGATATAGTTCAGAAAGTCAAATCTATATTATAAATTAAATATATTTATTAATATGTCTTACCGAAAGTTATATATATGCTAAGCCGCTGTATTATGTATTGGAGGCTGACATGATAATCATCATTACTATGAAAAATAGTTGTGATAATATACATGAGTCCGAGCCCGCTACCTCCTACGGGTTGCTCTTCTGTTGCTAAATAGGGGGTGAAAATCCCCCCTCGGACAATTCCTCCTTTGAATCGCCATCTGCAATAAAAACAAAAAAGATAGAGGAAGTCACCCCCCTCTATACCTGAAGCTGTCTTTAATTAGTCAGCTGCTTCGATTTCTGATCCACCGAACAGCTCATTGTCTTCAACGACTGCCGAATCGTTTTCAACGATCTGGGAGTCCTCGATTTCAACAAGTTCCAGTTTAATCTTCTTCCTCGATATCTTCAATGTCCAGATCTACGTCCTGTTCTATGTCCTGTTCATTTTCCTGTTCTGTTGATATCACTGCAATGGCAGTCTGATCGAGTGAATTTTCCTGTTCGTTATCACCATTGGTTGTTGCATCTCCACCATCTGCATCAGCGACAGCAACTGCATTTCCAGAGTCATCATTTGACGCACCGGAATTATCCAGACCGCCGATATTATCATCTGAATCTTCGCCGCCGACATCGTGGCTGCTTTCGTCCTCGGCTTCTGCATTAGCATTTGCTTCAGATTCTGCCTGGGCATCGCCGCCAACGGCGATCTGTGCGTTAATGTTGACCTGGTCACCTTCGTTTTCCTGGCTTTGAGCTATCGCACTGCTTGCCCAGTTTGATGCATCCTGTTCGTTTTCAATTTCCGTTCCAATTGTTATGCTTGCCATTGCTGGCATCGTCATTCCGACTACTGCTGATACCAGCAGTAATAGTGCCAATATTTTCTTCATGTATTTTACCCCCATATATTCTTTTAGGCACACAATCTCTCATGTCCCACTTGCGTGAAATTCCCCATTCAAGTTATTTCATATTTTTATCTTTTCAGGGCATTTCTTTTGTGCAAAAGCACATGAAACTTGTTATGCCCACTCCGTTGACAGGATTCGAACCCATAGAGCCCTTCACCAGTCTCCCACCAGAGCAACGGTGCCATCATTAATCCTTCATAATACCCATTACATACAGAGAAC
This sequence comes from Candidatus Methanoperedens nitratireducens, assembly GCF_900196725.1. Classification (GTDB taxonomy): domain Archaea; phylum Halobacteriota; class Methanosarcinia; order Methanosarcinales; family Methanoperedenaceae; genus Methanoperedens; species Methanoperedens nitroreducens_A. The sequence goes on from NZ_FZMP01000090.1 coordinate 8,264, forward strand.
CGATATGTAACTTAAAACTTTCCAACCTTAGATTGGTATGAGAAACTCCTTTATCAATGCTTTTTCTTTGTTAGCTATGGACTTTACCTATAGCTAACCATCCTGGAACAATGTAACTTTATAATAGGCAGATGTAATATTTTGTCCAAAAACAAAAACTATTAATCTTTCCGCACTGTTTAACCCGCCATTATGAAAAAAGTAGTACTTGCTTACTCGGGCGGACTTGATACTTCTGTCTGCATACCCTTATTAAAAGAGCATTACGGATGCGATTATGCAATCACAGTGACCGTGGACGTGGGACAGCCTGAAAAAGAGATAGAGCAGGCTGAGAAGAAAGCGGCTGTAATAAGCGATAAACATTACACGATAGACGCAAAGGACGAGTTCGTAAATGGCTATATCTTCCCTCTCATCAAAGCCAATGGAAGCTACGAAGGCTATGTCCTCGGCACATCGATAGCCCGTCCCCTCATCGCCCGCAAGGTCGTCGAAATAGCGCAGAAAGAGAACGCTGATGCCCTCTGCCACGGCTGCACCGGAAAAGGCAACGACCAGTTAAGGTTCGAGGCTGTGTTCAGGAGCACTGCACTTCCGGTCATAGCCCCGATGAGGGACATGAACCTGACGCGCGATTGGGAAATGGAATACGCAAAGAAACATGGGATACCCGTAGCTGCCACGAAATCAAAGCCGTGGAGCGTGGATGAGAATATCTGGAGCCGCAGCATCGAAGGCGGCAGGCTTGAGGAGCCAAATTTTATTCCTCCTGAAGAGATATTTGAGTGGACGGTATCGCCTGAAAAGTCGCCCGGCGCGGAGATTATAGAGCTCGGTTTTGAAAAAGGCATCCCGGCATCATTGAACGGGGAAGGTCTTGATGGCGTCTCTTTGATACGGACGCTTAATAAAACAGGCGGCGCTCACGGCGTGGGACGCACGGACATGATAGAGGACAGGGTGCTCGGTCTTAAAGCCAGGGAAAATTACGAGCATCCCGCAGCCACGATACTGCTGACCGCCCACAAAGACCTTGAGAAGCTTGTGCTTACAAGGGATGAGTTGCGCTTCAAGTCACTCGTTGATGAGACTTGGAGCGAGCTTGCGTACAAAGGTCTTGTGGACGAGCCCCTATATTCAGACTTGAATGCTTTTATCGATAAGACGCAGGAAAGGGTCTCGGGCAATGTAAAGCTCAGGCTCTATAAAGGCAATGCGAAGGTTGTTGCAAGGGATTCGCCATATGCTCTCTATTCCGCCGACCTGTCATCGTTTGATAGCAAGACGATTGACCAGAAGGATGCGGAAGGATACTGCAAGTATCACGGGTTCCAGGCGCGGTTATATAAGAAGATGTGTTAGTTCTTCTTATAAATGAGAAGAATTACCTTCTCATTCGGGTGGAATAAATCCATCTGATAATGTTTTCAAGAAAGCTACAATATCGTCCTCCTCTTCATCAGTCAATCCAAGGTTCCCTAATTCTTTTGTGTTCATGTTAAGAGCTAATTCCGGCAATGGCCAGCAGTTCACACCTTCCCTGCTGCCTTCGAAGCCGCAAACAGGTAAAACATCCCTTGTATTGTAGAAATGCACGATCTCTTTAAGGCTCTTAAAATAGCCATTGTGGGAGTAAGCTTTTATGAAATCAGGAGTCGGCCTCTTATCCACATTTCGCAGCGTCGGCACTTTGAACTTTCCATAATTTTCTTTCTGAAGTTGTAAAAAATCACTCTGCGTCGAGAGGAATCCACCCAACCCTGTATCTACAAAAGCCGCTCCAAGCGGGTTGAACTCTGCCATATTGTAGAAAGGGTTCTCCGGGTTCCTCGGCGTACCGAGATTATCATAGGTGAAATCGGTGAACAAGGAACGTTCGCCATCGGATGGGTGGCACTTATCGCATTTAGCTTTCCCTTTAAACAATAAAAGGCCCTCCTTCTCCTGTTTTGTTAATTCTGCCCTGCCAGTAAGGAAGTAATCGTATTTCGAGCTGAACTGGTTTACTTCACTTGAGGCTTCATATGCTGCTATTGATAAAGCGATATTATCATACGCTTCACTCACGTTATCACAGGCATTATCGCCCCATACCTGTTTGAAGAGGTCTACATAGTTTGAGCTGCACACTTTTTGGACAACAGCCGAAGCATCTGGATTATTCTGCTCAAGCGGATTCAGGAACGGTCCCTGTGCCTGGTCGGCTGCAGGATTTCCCAGTTTTTCACCGGTTGCCCGCCCATCCCAGAAATTGCCGCCTATAAAAAACCCTCCTTTTCCCTTTTCAAAGTGGAAAATAGGGCTGGAAGTGGCGTATGCAGAGCTCGGCGGCTTGCGATTTCCGAACCGTCCCTGCACTGCACCTTCATAGACCGAGCCGTGAGCGTTGATGTTTGAATCAGTACCTGTCCAGCCTGCTTCGGAACCATGGCAAACAGCACAGTCCTGCCCTTTCGGTTCTGATAGGTTCTCATCGAAAAACAAATTCTTTCCAAGCATTTCTTTAGGCGTAAGTTCTACTGCTGCTGCAGTCCCTACAACAGCCAGCAGCAAAACTATCGCACAAATCAAAATTCTTTTACTTAACATAGTTGATTTCTCCTTTGATTATGTCCTCTGTTTAGGTTTTTCAACATTTTTTCTCTTATTTTTGTGTATTTACCTCTGGCAAGACTCACCTGAGGCTGCCTTGTATAGCGCCCCACCTTAGCGCTTGATGCACTTACCACACTACCTTTTAAGGCAAACCCCCGCGCATCTCGGATTTTTTGAAATGTGGTTATAACAATGATAGAAGAGTAATAAAAATGAACCTATTCAAAGTTACTTTTTATAACTCCCCTAAAAGCCCATAATTGTAGATCGTATTATATTATGATTTAAATCATAATGATTATTAATTATACTACTCATGTATTTACAGTTTTTCTATAAGGCTGGCTTCATTTAAAAACAAATAAGATGTAAAGATAGATGTAAAGGCATATATCAGAGGCATGTGTTAGAAGCATAAAAGTCCCTCACTCAAAGTAAATTTTACTCTCAGGTATATCCCGAAAGTCCATCAGTGGTATTGTAACTATCTTTTGGCTTTTGTTTTTAGACACGCAAGGATGATATAAAATAACTTTTTACCAGCAAAGTATTGAAGGAAGCGAAATCTTAATAACCAACAACCGCTTAAAGGGGTGTTAATAGGATCAGGCGGATAGTTATAATTTCTGGGGATAAACCAAAGTAAGACATATACGGTTTGAAAATGTCGTACCTTTGTTGCTTGCTGGGAACAAACTGTTATCCGCAAGAAAACTTAACGATATAATAAGGGGATTAAAATGTATTTTAAAAAAGAGAGGATAGTGGCACTTTTAACTATTCTAATTATTGTGATTTCAGGAGCAAAGGCAGCAGACGATACTGCCGGACGTCCAGAACATCTTGATTATACCACAGGTAACTTCTGGGTAAATTATACCTGGTCGGCTGGTGCAAACACGGATTCGTTCAATGTCAGCATCAACGGAAACTGGAGTAACGGCTCAACAACACTTTTCAAAAACATAACAGCTTCGCCGCATGGATGGGCAAATATTTCGATAGCTGGCTATAATTCAACATCGGGACAGTTATCGGGTTTTGAATATATGAGTACCCGGATTCCGAATAATCCGGTAACCCTGACAAATGTACAATCCAGTTACCTTTTGTACGAGGGGCAAACTCTTTACATCAGACCAGGTTATACCGATGCTGATGGCGATAAAGGAACATTTGCTACAAATGCAGCCTGTATAACAAATGCAAAATGTACTTTTAACACATCTACTGGTGTCGTTTCATGGAAAACAAGTGGAGGAGATAAGAACATTTATAACTGGCAAATCAATGTAACCGACGGATACGGCAGTATTTCTCAATGGAAATTTACTGTAACTGTAAATCCCAATACCGGACGTCCAAAGCTTGCTTATACCACGGATAACTTCTGGGTAAATTATACCTGGTCGGCTTTCCTTGATGCAGATTCATATAATGTAAGCATCAATGGAACTTGGAGCAACGGCTCAACAGAGCTTTTTAAAAACACAAGGGGTTCGCCTCATAGTTGGGTAAATATTTCTGTAGCCGGCTATAATTCAACATCTGGACAGTTATCGGATTTTGAATATATGAGCACCCGGGTTCCGAACAATCCCATCACTCTTACAAATGTTTCTGACAGATATCTCCTGAATGAGGTCGGTACTCTTTACATCAGCCCCACTTATACCGATGCTGACAGTGATAAAGGTGTATTTGCTACAAATGCGGCATGTGTAGCAGATGCAAAATGTACTTTTAATCCATCTACGGGCGTTCTCTCGTGGACAATAGGACAGCAGAACAGCGGGATTTATAACTGGTATATCAACGTTACCGATAGATACGGCAGCGTTTCTACACAGGATTTTAAAGTAATAATCCCCCTGGATCACATGATAAATTTTATTCAGCCCGCTATAGTAAACGATTCTGAGCAATGGGTTGATGCCAGGGTCGGTCATGTAGGAAAACTCATCGGGGTCAATGCTACCTTCAAGAATACAGGGGAAGAATCCCTGGTTCTTATGATAACCGAGATTTATAATAACTCAAGAAACGATCTTTCGTCATCAATACCACCACTTGCAATAAATAAATCGTTTTCTTACAGAAAAGTATTTGAAATAAATTCTACCGAGGTAAAAGGGGGTTTATTTAATTTCACTTTTGAAATAGAGGCTAAGGGTTCCAATGGTCGTGAATTTACCTATAGATACACAAACACCACTACTATTTCCCTTCCGGTAATCCCTATTTACAAAATGAAACGAGCAAATGCTGATGCCGTCCTGGTTAGTCAGGGCCGTAACACCCCTCCTATAATTTATACCCTTGAAGCTAACAGCAGCGTCAATTTGATAAATGTTTCTATTTACGATCCCTTTTATCCGGATAAATATTTTAACATTTCAAAACTTGAAGCCAATAAACCCAGAAGTATAAACTATACTTACCAGGCTACTACTAATGATTTATCTTCGAAGAAATGCGACGAACCGTTTCCCTATTGTATTATAAACCAGGCAACCTTCACGGGCAGGATCGAATCATCCGGTAAGCTAATCAACGATACCGATTATGTGGAAATCCTGGTAGGTTCTATCAGCAGCCCGGCAAGCAGCAGCCGGGGTGGAGGCGGCAGTGGGGGAGGCGGTGGCGGCATACCTCCCAGTGAGGATTACAATAACATAGAGAAGAGGGAGCTAAGGGAAATGGATGTATTTTCAAGAACATCCTCAGTTTATACCTTCAAATCTGTTGACCCGGTTATGGTGGTGAGCTTTGAAAGCAGCACAAGCGAGAATGGAATAGCGGTCGCAGTAGAAATACTGAAGAACAGGTCAAAACATGCCGGGACTGATGCGCCGGGCAAGCTTTATAAGTACTTCAATGTCTATGCCGGCACGAGCGGCTTCGGCAAGAAAGTAAGCAATGGTGTTGTGGCTTACAGTGTCAACAATAGCTGGCTTGAAAAGAACGGTCTGGATCCGGAAGATATACGTATGTATAAATGGCAGGGAAGCTGGGTGGAAAAGGATACTGATATTGTTGAGAGAAGAAGAAATCAAACTTATTATGCAAGTCTAGTGGGAAACTTCAGCAGTTTTGCCATTGCCGGGCTTAAGAAACCGGAAGTGATCTCGGTTTCCCCGCTTATGAATGATACTTTAAATGAATCCAATGCAACCCAATCAGCTAACTCGGGCTCTAATCTGACCGTGGGTTTAAGCCTGGTTATGTTGGTAATGGCAATAGTCGGGATAGTGTCAGTATATTATTATTATTTCAGGAAAAAATAAATGTGTTAATAATGGGCCCGCGGAGATTCGAACTCCGGATCTCCGCTGTGTAAGAGCGACGTCATAACCGACTAGACCACGGGCCCTCTGGGCTTAGATGTCGTTTGGGGTATATAGTTCTTATCAGTTCGCTTTCAAAAATCACAAGTTTTAAATCTCGCATGAATATAATCAGTGCATGGACTACAGGAAGGGCTCGATAGGACGCATATTCATTGCAAGGGTTGACCACGGCGAGGATTTACTTGCTGAGCTCTCTTCTTTAGCCCTCAAGGAGAGAATAAAGTCGGCTTTTTTCATTATTCTTGGAGGACTGGAAAAAGCTGAATTTGTTACGGGACCGAAAGAGAGCGTCTTGCCACCTGTAGAAATCTGGTCAGGATTTGATGATGGTCATCAGCTAGTCGGAGCAGGCAACATTTTCTGGGAGAACGATACACCCAAAATCCATCTCCACGGGGTGACAGGAGATACTAAAGAGATTGCTATTGGCTGTATAAGAAAAACCGCGAGGACATTTATGTACCTTGATGTATTCATCATAGAGACGGATATCCCTGCCAAAAGGGTTTTTGATAAAAAAATAGGAGCTTCTCCAATAAGGTTTCAATAAGGTCGCCTGATATGTTCTCCGCATGCCAGGCATGTAGTAGTTATATAATCCCCCCGTAATCTTGTGCGTGCAGTTACGCCCTGGACTAAATAAGCATGGCAGTGTTTACACATCTTTTCCTTTAGCTCCTGCGGAATCCTGACACGATACCTCATCCCGATGCGGCGCGCAAGCCACACATACCTGTTGCTGCGCCCGGGATGAGTCTCAAATTCCTGGTCTGCAAGCTCAAAAAGCCGCTCAATCCGCTGGAACGCCATGTCCTTTGCCCAATCTTTCTGTTTTTTGCGCATGCCGGGGTAATTGGCGGGAGGTTACAAATAGGTACTGTCCTATCGCATATTTTGATACATATCGGTATCGGCAAAATATTGGATAATCCGATATAGTTTATCTAAATCGGGCCTCCCTACCTCTCTTTACCAATGTGCCCTTGCAAGAGATACTAAAAACTTAAACGGAAATCTATATATACGATAGTATATTATTTTAAGCTGAAGATGCAGTCACTATACCCCGTATTATAGTATCTTACAGTTACATATATACCTTTTAATGATAAAATAGGAAGTTATGAAGTCAAAATCACTTAAAGAATACTATGAAGAAAAAAGAGCGAATGGAGTTAAAGAGTCAAGCATCAATACTATTAAGTGGGTATTGGAGTCCCTGGATAGGATCAAACCGCTAGACAAGTGTAATGAAACCGATTTAAAGCGGATTATCACCAAGCTTGATGTAACAGAAAAAACGATGTGCCTTTATAAGATTTATCTAAAAAATTACTTCCGCTGGAGGGGAGAGCCTGAGAAAGTGGGATGGGTAAGAATAAAGAAAGTCAAAACACCAATACACGAAGATAGCCTGCTAACACCGGATGAAATTAAAAAACTGCTTGATGCCTGCCAGAGTCCCAGAGATTCTTCACTCATTGCTATTCTGTCTGAATCTGCATGCCGTATATCCGAAGCCCTGAACCTTAACATTGGCGATCTATCAAAGACTGATTATGGCTTTAAAATGAGAATAAGAGATGGTAAGACTGGTGCAAGGGATATAGCTCTCATAAGCTCGGTGCCTCACTTAACGCAGTGGTTGAACATGCATCCACTTAAAAATGATACAAATGCTCCGTTATTCGCAAGTCTTGGAACAAGGAATCATTATGAACGAATGGCTGGACATGCAGTAAGAAAAATTCTCAGAAGTATTAAGAAAAGAGCAGGGATTGAGAAAAGAGTGCATCCGCATTTGTTCAGGCATACTACCTTGACGAATCTGGCAGGTGATGGCATGCAGGAATCAATTTTAAGAAAGCTTGCAGGCTGGTCGGGTAGCTCGGACATGCCAGAGATTTACATTCACGTTGGAAATAAAGATGTTGAACAGGCACAATTAGCATTTCATGGCAAAGCTGTTGCCCAAAGACATCTTTCTCAGAGCCCATTAACTAAAGAGTGCCCGAACTGCCATAAAGAAATGCCTATTGAAGCTCAATATTGTGATAATTGCAGCAAGCACCAGGAATTAACTCCAGTGGTTAAGAGATTGCTTGAGGAAAATCTTGAAAACCAGAGAAGAATCACAGAGTTGGAACGGAAAGGCGATGAAATTCTCAAAATGGTACTGGCGCAGGGAAAGGAGGGTACTGTCAAGTCTTAGTTTGCTTGATGCATAGGAATTTATTGATTCATTCTTTGCCTATAATAGTTGTTTATGCGCTATTGTGAGGAAAACATAACTATGGAAATGGCTCTTTGGCTATATATTGGTACAATTCTACCATTCTATAAACACACAGCAATGAAAGCGTTAACAATCCCCGTAACGGAAAGTCTTAAGGCACCCCAGCGCCATAGGGAAAAATAGCAGGTATCCATAATACACATTCATTGAAAAATATTCTTTTTTAAAGATACCTGCACCCCTTTGTAAGGCAGCTCCAACCCACATCCAAAGCCTGCGGAATAAGAATGGAAAAGGGGAATTAAAAGATGACTGAAGAAGATATACACAACCATTTAAAGGCTTTGGAAAATACAGAGAAATATATTTCAAAACTACTTCCTGAGGATAGAGAAAACGTGAAGCGTTTTATTAAAGATGCATGGGCAAAGGGATATTCCAAGAGTTCTCATCATCAGTTAGAACCTGATATATAGGTTGCGTGAAAAGTCACATTTGTATGAAAACGTATATGGGATTATTTTCAGCCTGAAATTATGATAAAAGGAACTATGAACAATCTTCTCTACATCTACAATTTCTTTATTTTTTCGTATTTTTCTATAAATTCACTGTGATATTTAAGTGCTTTGGATTGTAGTTCATTATATGTCTTCACATAGACTTTATTTGTTTTACTGAGCGAATCGGCTTTTTCTCTGACAATAGCTTTATCTGCAATTCCACCACATACTATATAAGCCTCTATTTTTGTCGCAGAAAAGGTCGGGTCATTCCCGGTATGTTGCCTTATAAAAGAAACATACTCCAGCGCCTGGTCTAGATCTTTACTGTTTGCCATATGATTGGGTCTTTTTAATTCTATAATGAAAAAGGTATTAGCAAAATCAACGCAGAGAAAATCAAGTCTTTTATTTTCTTCAAGCTCTTCTTCCTCAACAAATTCTTCTTTCAGAAGCTTGGAATAAGTCACCTCATCCTTGAAGTTCATAATTCGCGGGTCCAGTAACCATGAGAATTCCTTCAGAAAATCGTGCATTACTGGAACTTCTTTAGCATTGGTTTTTATATAATTTTCAAATTTTTTTATGGCCTCAATTCTGACTATTGCCAGCCTGTATAATTCTTTAGCTTCAATAATGCCCCAGTCTTTGAATAATTTAATAAAATCTTCCTGACTCTCCTCATCATATTTTTCTATCTGCGCTGCAAATTCTTTAAACGATTCAAACTCAAATGAATCTTTAATATAGTTAACAAGCTCAGAGCTCTTATCCGTATCAAGTGCTTCGCTACTCAAAATTATATCAACCGTTTTTTTGGCTAATTTCTGATCATTTGCCGGTAAACTTTTAACCCAATCATTTATGTCAAGTCCTGTTTTTGATTTGATCTGATCTTCCTTGTTATCCCTTCTTTTTTTCCTCCAGTCCTGTGTCACAAATGATATTATTTTCTGAATATATTCCCTCAGTTTTTCTGTTTTTTCATTCTCCCAGTTCAATGATTCCCTATTAGTTGAAATAAGATCATCACCAGCGTCATCATCAATGAAATCAACATTTAACCAGCCTGTCAGGTAAGCATGTGCATAATCCGAGGCCCTGATCCCATAAAAATCATTATTATGTACAAGCTTTCCCCGCGCTACGAGATATATCCCCTTCATGGCTGCAGGAACTGGCTTTTTTGCAGTATAAATTTCGCCCACTACTTTTTCTTCATGGATATAAACGCCTTTTAAATTTTGATTTGGAAATTTCCAGCTGAACTCTATATCTATATTATTGAACCGCATTTCATTTTTTAAATCAATTTTTTTATTAATATCGTCGTTATATATTATTGAGACCTTAAAACTATCATCAAAAATCAGAAATCTTCTTGCCAGATCCGATACTATTGCTTCTATATCAAAATTAGACTTTCTTTTTAAATTCTTTAATTCTATAATTGTTCCGTTTTTTTCATCACATGCTTCAGCATCAATTAAATGATCAGGATAATACAGAGTACCCGAATTCTTTATCCGCGAAAGCGACATTCTGAATTGATTTTTAACCTTATCCCTGACTGTAGTAACAGAGACTTCCTCTGCAATTCCAAAAATTGATAATTTACCAATTCCCTTTCTGCCAATTACTTTGCGGTTCTTAAACGTTGTATCTTTACTTTCAGCGTATCTTCTGTTCCTTCCTATTTTTAAAAATTTTTCATTAATATCTTCAAGACTCATGCCATTTCCATTATCTCTTATAATTATATGCTTGGGAAGTGGGTCACTATCAGATAATTCGATAACAACTTCAGTTGCATCGGCATCCCAGCAATTTGCAACAAGCTCAGCCAGAACTGGAGATAACTTTGCATACATAGAAATACCAAGATGCTGAATTGTGTTCATATCGAACTGCATACATAATTTTTTTACACAGGATTCATTGCTCATTTTTATACCACATGTTCAGCTTATTTCTTCAATTTTTCTCTACATTTTGCTGCCGATCTCAAAGCCCAGACGGTGGGCTTCCTCCAGTATTCTCAATGCCTGAACGGCCTGCTTTCTGCTTGTTTCTCTTCCTCTTTTTGCCAGATTCCCCAAGGAAAATGACAGGCTTCTCTGCCATGGTTGAAGGTTCCCGGTCTCCTTTGCCCAGCGGGCAATCCTGAACCAAGTATCTGCCGGTACCTTCATAACCTCTGATATCTTCTTACGATCTTCATCATCAGAGCTATCTATTCCCCTGTCAATTTCAGTTCTTTCTCTTCCATCAATACTGATGAGTTCCTTTTCTAGTTCATCTGGCAGTTTTAAATTCAGAGCAAATAGGTCTTCCCAGCACTGCTCCTTTTTACACCATTCCGTTATATTTCTGCCGCCTGGAGGATTTGTAATATGTCTGTGAACTATCTCAGAGGCCTCTATGATAGTATCCATCAGAACAGGAGAAATAGACTGTTCTTTCCATATTCTGTCAAGATCAATTCGCTGGGATGTTTTATGGGATATCAGAGCAAGGGCATAGGTAACAATATTGGCACGATAACCACCATACTGCTGCTTTTGAACAAGTTTTTCTGCCTGTCTGAAAAGTATAGCCTTTGCCACCAGATGCTCATAATATTTCCTATCAGGCTGAAACTCTCCTCTTTCCTGAAGGAGAGCCATGAATTCGATGAAGTTTTTCTCTGCTCCCCTGCTCACTACATGCGGAAGCTGGTTCCAAGTGTTTTCAAATTTCGCCAGATCAGTTTTGGTAAATTTCTGTCTTGTCGGATTTATGGCTTCGAAGGCTTTCTTGCGGGCAAGGGTTCCCTCTCCCCCTTTCTCATCAAGATACTGTCCCCTTGCACGTTCATAGTACCACCGGGTCTGAAGCTGCATGCCCGGTGGAGCTGGTGCCCATACAGTCCTTGATAGTTCTTCTAACTTGATATGAAATGGATTGTTTGCTGAAAAATCAGCTGCGTTTACCTTATTCTGACTATTTGCATACAGAGATATTTTCGGAACAAAGGTATCTATCCTGCTCGCATCCTTCAAAACTGTCAGCTTAACCTGAACATATATATTCGAAACATCCGCTTTATCCTTTCTGTATGCATGGTAAATTGATGCGGTGGTCTGACCTCCGTTAACAATCTGGAAGTCTCTTGCCCATTTTATTCCATATATCCCGTTTGAAGAAATAATTTCAACTTTTTCTGCCGTTGCTGAAAGTCCATTATTATAGGCAAGAAACATATGGGGCTCGTCAATTATGGTCTTTCTGATTCCCTTATTGACATTTCCCCTGACCTGCAAGAAAGATCGGACATTTCTTTCCAGCAACCTTGGACCATATTTTCCATATAGTTCAACAAGCGTTTTCCCTGGAATAATAGCAAGGTATGTCACATAATCAGGGTTTGATTCGGTCATGGGCAAACAGGGTATGCAGCCTCCAAATTTGTTTTCAAAATCAACTTCTATTGCTTCTCTTTTTTTGCCTGAACTGTATAATCTGAAAAGTCTCTGTATGTCCCATACATGATGAGATATGCTCAAATTGTTTTCACTGATATCATCTATGGATTCTACTTTTACAATTCCATCTGTCAAAAGAAATAATCTGATATTTATGAGAGCATCCTTCAGTTCATGAATTCTATTTGCAAGATCGAAGACGGGGGATGCCTCCTCAAGATCCAGACGATAATTTCCAAAAGCTTTCCTAAGGAAATTGTAAACTCTTTTAAATGCTGCATCAACATCGCTCTTTGGAACTCTTGTTGGAGGAACCTCTCCGTAATAAATGGAAATAAAAAGATCTAGGCACTCTTCATTCTCGCTCACAGTGTAGCCATTTACTTTGATACCGCGTGGTTTATTGTAGTAATAACATACAATTGGATTGTCGATCTCGTCCGCTCCAGTTAAGTATTCCATCATAATTTCTGTAAACTGGTCTTCCCTGAAAGATTCATCATCTTCTACCTGAGATTGGCTGATTACATCCTGCTGAAATTTTTTAGCAAATTCATCAAGACCTGTATCAATATCCATCCTTTTTCTCCATTAAAAAAGTTTTAAATTCACTTTCGGTTATAACATAATGCACACATTCAGATACATTTATTGAATAATGCACATCACCCACACCATTCAACAGATCATGCTCAGTGATTCTGGGGAATCCCTTACGTATCCTGAATATGCTGGATGATCTTATCGTATAACCCATTTTATTGTGACTGTCTGAATGAGCGTTCAAATAACCTGCCTCAAACAGAGAATCTTCCATTTTCTGGCTGGCTACCGGTTCGACGGTAATAATTTTTCGGATATCTTCCACTATTTCATACAGTGTTTCGCCACTGCCACTGCTTTCCATGAGTGATAGATGTTGAAGGAAGAGGCCACCCAGACCTGTATCATCAAGCTGTTGCTCACTTACTATCTGTATTTTCTGGTGCTGTTTACTGATAGTTGTTTTTACCTCAACAGCACAGTCTGAGAGCTGAAAATCCTGAGCTTTTCTGAACGGCCCCTTCCAGGCGTCAACTGCCTTATTTATTCCGAGGATAGGTATCAGGTATCTTCGCATAAACCAGAGTTCTCCATATAGTCCCCTCCGAGCTTCATCACCGAGTCCATCATGACCATACCTGTCAAGAAATTGCTGCCATTTTACTAGCCTTTCAATGAAAGCTCTTATCACTGATTTTTCATTTTTTTGTATAGTAATATTGTCAATTACATCCTGCACAAGACTTGTAAAAATATCAGTGAATCTGGAATCGGTCAATATAAGTTCCAGAGTGGCATGTTCTTCGTCATCTTCAGGCAGCGATACAGTCCTGATTTCAAAACCTTTTGACCTTGGCAGATAATCAGAATCAGGAGTATTTGAACGAAACACTCTGAGGAGCAACATACGTCTGTTTGCAGGTTTCTCGTAACCGAGAGAGATATCACATGAAGAAAAAGGCTCTAATCTGCGTTTTAAAATACAGGTTTTGGTTTCAGATTCTGATTCTTTTTCCAGTGATTTCCAAGTTTCTTCAATCATGGCCACCAAATTCCTGCTCCCAGTAAACATTGTTTACTCTATACTTTATCTTCCTAGCACTGGAACTTTCAGGAAAACTGAAAGCAAATCCCATTACAGGTTTGCTGGTACCTGCAGGCTCAGGATCAAGAGGGTAGATAAGTAAAAGTCCATTTTCTGGGGATCGGACTCCCCTGATATAGCCACCACTTGGAATTTCAGGAGATTTCCCTGTTTTTTCTTTCATTTTTTCCTTTGCCCTGATTATCTGTTCTTCACTCAGATCAATCATTTCATCGGTTGGGCTTATAAGATGTCCTTTTGTCATCGAGTATTTTTCACATTTTTCATCTGCATTTGTACGCAAAACAAGCCCGACATTATGTCCGCCAATTCTATCTGTTTTCGCTTTTGGTTTTGTGTTTGAAATAAGAGCAACTGTCCATCGGTTCAATTCATTGTTTTCCATCTGTGCCTCTATATACTGTCTGAGAATTTCGGGATTTGCTTTCCTCGATTCGGGATGAACTATAATTCCGCGTAATAATTGAGTGATGACAGTACTGGGGATATCTCTCCAGATTTTACGGCCATTGTTTCCACTGCATGACCCTCTTTCACGGATAAATCCATCAACGACATTATAGTTGCTTTCAACAGTCGTCCTGTCGGTGTGGAAAACCACGGTCTCGATCAGATGCCCATCATAGGATAGCTCCATCTCGGTACCTGTTCTCATTTTGTTTACAGCAGTAATGAACAGTCCTTCAGGATGTGTTCTCACTCTGAGCCCGTAATCCTTCGGTGTACCACCCAGAGCAGCCATGTAATCAAAATCATTTCTGAGCTCTTCACTTGCAAGAGTAATATGCCTGTACCATGTCACAAGCTCTTCTGATGTGTACAATCGGCAGAGATCGATATAGCCAGGACGATAACCGAACCATCGCCCCATCTGCATGAGGGTATCGTACATCCGGGATGCCCTTAAATAATAACTTACTGTCAGTCCCTCAAGGGTCAATCCACGTGATAACTTATCCCCACCAATCACGATAACGCTTAATCCATTGGGATGATCCCTGTAATCCAGAACATCTCTGGCTGTTCCATTGATAATTTTCAACTGAATCTTATCTGCTGCCCTGTAGAGGCTCTGTTTCACATCATTCCAATCAATATCTTTTATCAGAGGATCAGAAATTTGTTCTTTCACTCTCCGGGTTGTTTCCAAGTAATCTTCCCGCCACAGGTCTTCAAGCTCAGCAATCAGCGGTTCTGATGTGTTCCCGTCACCATATTCAAGTCGCCGTCTGAGAAAAGTTAGCTCCTCGCTAATCAGGTCTGCCAGTTTTTTCTGTACATCTGTATATCTTGTAACATGCACAAGCATTGAATTGTGGTTTTTCTCCTGTCCCCTCACCATTCTGGTCGCGCATGATAGAATAAAAGCTCTTATGGCTCTTCTGAGCGAATTAGGAAGTCCTGGAGGAATATAATCCTTCCTGTGGTTATCTGGAATGAATGTTTTGAAATCATCAACAGGTCTTATTATTGGCAGTCCTTTTTCAGATTCGACCCCAGCATCATCTTCATAAATACCAAATACCTTTGCGGGCCCTATATAGTTCGATGGGGCAGGAAGATTGATAATAAAACTCTCTGGAAACAGGTCCTTTCCATGTCGATCTGTTTCCCCCTGAGGAAAAATAAAAATGTTGGCAAATGGAGTTGCTGTATAACCGACATAAGCAGTTTTTTCGAAACTATCCAGCAGTTGTCTGATCATGCCATTGATGGCTGTTACATCATAATCTTCCAGCATTTTTCCATTCTCATCCAGCGGAATTGGATTTGTATTGATTGAGGCATTATCTGCTTCGTCATCAATAACCAGAAGAGGTATGCCCTTCACAATTTTTTTCCCATTTTCAATATCCTTCTCTCCGCGCACACTCACCGCCCAGTTCAGTAGATTTGACAGAACCGATTTGTTCTTCTTGACAACAAGGAGGACAGGATCTCCACCTCCCGGAATCACACCAACCTGAATTGCGACCTTTTTGTTGAAATCACCATTATCAGCATTGCTTGTGAGTGAATGAACCGTGAGAAATTCTTCTCCTGTTAGACGTCCAACTCCGATGCGCAGGTTCTCCTGATTGAAGGCTCTGTTCAGTTGCGTATCGAAGCCTAAAAATTCCGCATCAAGCCTCAATTGCGTCTGACTCCTCAGACTCTTGTGCTGCCCGGCAAGAACAATTATGAGCTTATAACCGGCATCAACAGCCTTGCATATAAGACCCGTGTAATTCGCTGTTTTCCCTGATTGAACCTGTCCAACGACCATACCCCTTCGATCCCACTTTCCAAGTCTTTGGGGGTTCTCCAATCTTTCAAGTATCTGGTCGGTGAATTCTCCAAGCCTTATGACGGTTTTATCACTCCATCCTTTTTCCTCTTCAAGATATCGCTCGTAGCGTTTCCAGAACTTCCACTGTATCTGGCTTCTGCGATCCGGTAGCCAAGGTTTATGATCCTCCCGATAATCAAGAACCGTGCCTGTACCAATCCAGACGTTACACCTGCTCTCTATATCTTTGATAAGCATTTCCCAGTCTATGCTGCCAGTGGGGTTTTCTGAAGAGACCATATTCTGGACTATTTGAACTTTTTCACGAATGACTTCTCTGCTTATTTTCTGTTCACCCTTCAGCATGACCATTACAAGCTGTCTTGCTTTATCATAATCTATCATATTGTATCTCCTTTTTTAGATTCTATAAAACTCGCAACAAGTTCGGGATAATAATTAAACGGCTCCATCACAGCAAGCCTGTTATGAGCTTCTTGGACAGTCAGACCTGAAGCCAGAAGCGATTTATAAACTTCCGTCATGACTTCAATAAGTTCCTGCGATGGTAATTTATCAAAAGGTTTAATCTGTTTATCAGGATTCTCTGAATTATCCATTGCTATCAGAGGAACAGGAACTGTTTCTTCGATAAGTCGTATAAGTGCTGTTATTGCTGGATTATGTTCGTCAGAATTCTCCAGAACTTCTTTGATCAACGGGTGTTGCCTGTTTAGTGAATAAAAAATCTTCCCATGCCTTATCTTTTTTCCCATACATAAACAAAATTTGAAGCACTTGCTCTGGCTATTACTTTTCCCCTGTGGCGGTATACATCTGCTGCCCTTTCTCTGGTTAATCTTGCTATACGCTTTAAATCTTCTCGAAGAAATGTCGGTGGACGGGCTATGGATTTCCTTACATCGATCTCCCATTCACAATCCATAGAGTTGGGTATGTCAACTTGGATACGTGCGAGTTTATAATGTTCTTCTTTTTTGAAACCCAGTCCGAGCCAGCTTCCTGTCACTATTAATCTTTCATTTCTATAGACATAGAAACCCTGCTGGGCGTTCCAGCCTTTAGGTCCAGCTGCAGAGTTATGAGTTTCATCATCGATTTTTGAATGGTGTGGAAGAACATATGGGTTTATAAAAATTTTTCTGGTAATATCAAGGCTTTCTTCGTTGAGTAACTGAGTTGCTTTTATATTCTTCAGAAAAGGGTCCCAAGGCTCTACTGGCCTGTCATTAATCCATATTTTCAGTCTGCCACGCTCAAGAAATCTGTGAAAAACCATTGCAAGATGATACTTAACGCTATCAACGCGCTCAAGGAATAATTTGTGATCTCTCTTGCTGTCAACTTTTGTATTGATGACGATTCGGTCAATATTTTCCCACAGAACAGTTGTACCATGTTCCATCTTTTCAAGATCTGAAAAATAACTATCCATATTTTTTATTGTCATTTTAAGTAGACGCCATTCTCCCGTTTTAACAACCTGATCTATATCCCAGCAGCGGATGGCAATATTCTGTCCTGTAGATCTTGTTGCCACTGTGAGTTTTCTGCACTGCGAGAAAGAAGCGGTTTTCAGTCCCAGACCAAATCTGCCAAGGTCCTCCGGGTCTCTTTCCTCCAGAGGACTTCTGCTACCGGGTCGCATGGCTCGGACCAGCTCACTTTCGCTCATTCCACAGCCATCATCTTTCAGGGATAGTATTGAATTCTCACCATTCCAGTAAAATTTCAGCCAGATGTTTTTTGCTCCCGCCGAGATGCTATTGTCAATAAGGTCGGCAATAGAGGTCGGTAGATCATAACCAAAAGCACGAAGTGATTCTATCATTGCTCCTGCATCTGGCGCAGCGATATCAAAATCGCAGGCATCTGTGTTTTTTATTTCATTATCTTTTTCCATAAGAGATACCGTTACGGTTTAAGTTATCCACTTGGATTCCGATTAACCATTCTGACCATTGATCAGGCCACCTCGGTTTTGTAAAAACAGCAAATATCCCTCAAAGGACACAGATCATGTCTGGGATTTTTTGCAGTGCATACAAGTGCAGCAAAATCAATCATGGAGAGCGACAGTCTCCTCGGTTCCTCATATAGAACTATATCCTGCATAATTTTATAAAATTTTTTACTTCTCCTTGAGGAGTCGGTGATTTTTATTCCAAAAATACGACCAATCACTCTCACAGTATTTGTATCAAGAATGGGTTCTGGAAGATTGTATCCGAAGCAAAGTATTGCAGATGCTATGTAATGCCCGACGCCAGGAAGTTCCATAAGTTTCTTTTTTTCCAGAGGAAGTATTCCGTTGTATTTTTCCATCACCTCTTCTGCCAGCCTATATAGAAAATCCGATCGCCAGTAAAGGCCGAGTGAACGCATCTCCATCATAATTTTTTCAGAACCAGCTCTGACAATTGATTCAAAGTCCGGAAAATCTTCAATGAATTTCTCATAAACGGGTTTTACCTGATCAGCATTCGTTCTATGAAGCATGATTTCGGCAATCAGTATTTTATAAGGATCTCGTGTATTTCTCCATGGAAAATCTCTGAGGTTTTTACTGCCCCATTTCAGTATTCCGCTCCTGATATTCTCTACAATATTTCTATAGGTATTCTCATTCTGAATCTGATTGCATGATAGAGATCCCATTTAACCTCTTCAGAACATTTTTCTTATTTCCATGCTGATTGCCTCTGCCATAAGAGGAGGGACAGCATTTCCTATCTGGGCGTACCTAGATGTTCTTGGCCCTTCAAATTTATAATTATCTGGGAAGGATTGAATACGTGCTACCTCACGCACGGTAAGGGATCTTGCCTGATTAATATCAGGATGAATATAATAATGACCATCTTTCGAAATATGCGCCACAACTGTATGAGCGCAGGAGTGATCTCCAGCAACAACCTTGAATCTGTCCTCAAAAGATTCTTGGTTTTCATGCGTTTTTAACTTTTCAGGCAATTCAGAATATTTTATTCGTCTTTTTTCTTTCCCCCATATTTTTATTGTGTGTCTGTATATTTCACGGTCCTGTTCATTATGTTTTCTGGCATGATGTTGAATAAGAACATCTTTTTCATCTCTTATCCCTGATTCGATAAGATATTGTGAAGGTGGCTTTATATACTCCTGCACACCCTCGCTACCTTCGCCCGGATGCAGGGATGGTAGATCTTCAAGCAGATTCTCAACAAAAAAGCTGTGTTCGGCTCTGGTAAAGTCTGGATATTTATACCCATTCCCAGATATCCATCCCATGAGAATAACTCTTTTTCTTTTCTGCAAGACAAAAAAATCGGCTGCATCTAGTATTTTATTCTCTGTAACGTATCCCATTTTCTTAATGCTTTTAATCATATCATTGAATACAGTTCCATTCTTTGCTGTAAAGATACCTGGAACATTTTCAAATATAAAGAAATCAGGTTTGAATGCCTTTAAAAAAGATAAATAATGGTGATAAAGGTAATTCCGCGGGTCATTTATCATTCCGTCAGGGTCCCTTGATCGACCTACAAACGAATATGCCTGACATGGTGGACCGCCAATCATAACATCTATTTTTGGGACATCGTGATTTATCATTCGCTCCTGAATCTGTTCCACCAGTAATTTTTCCGTCTTTTTAGAGATCTCAATATTAAATATACTTGAAGAGATTTCATTTGAAAATTCTTCGGTATTCTCAAAAAGCTGATTTCTTGAAAGCTCTCCCTTCAGATACCCATAATACGTATCCAGCATATTATTATTTTTCAGGGCATGATAAAGAGCGCGAGTCTCCAGAGTTTTCGAGGCATATTTATCTTTTTCAATATGGGCTACGAATTTGAAGCCATTCCTGAAAAAGCCCTCTGACAGGCCTCCGGCTCCGGAAAACATATCCAGAACTGTTATTTCATTTTCATTTATCATATTATATGCAATATTTTCGACCCTGAAGAGTTTACTACTTTATATTTTTGTTGGAGTCTCTACCTTTACTTTAATTTATTGGATATATAACTTATCGAATATTTTAGAGTGATTTGGAAAATATGATAGAATATACAATTTATTATCCACATATTTGATATGTCTTTGGAGAGCGGCGTGAAAGTATTAAACAAAATATAACTCAGGTAAAGCGTTAACAATTCCCGTTACGGAAAGTCTTAAGACATCGTAAGGATTCAAAAAAGGCTATGCAAACTTCAACGGAGGCTCAAGGAGCATCCACCGGAGATCGAGCGGAAAAAAGGCGAAGAAATAACGGAGAAATTGCGAAGATTTTATCGAAAAAATCAAGAGGCATACCCCATGATTGACCGCATTTTTAACTTATTCGGAGGAAAGAAGACCCCAAGAAATACAGAAAACTCAGATGAACTTGTGGGGTTCATACCTTCATTTGAGGACATTGAGGACTTCAAAAAAGAACACAATCTGAACTGTCCTGCCAGGACAGTAAGCAGGTTGATCAAATACCTTGAATCCCGTCCTAACCAGAAATGGTATGTATTCAAGTCCCTGAAACGAAAACCCTATCTTATCAACGTGGGAGTGTATGAGGAATTCCCATCCATAGACACAGCCCTTGAATGGTCTGAAGTATATGGAGGAGGGAAATACTACGTAAAGCCCCTGTCCCTCGGAAAATGCAAGATCGGTTTTTACGAATTTGAGGGTGAAGACAAGTTTCCCGAAAGTGAAGACAGAGAAACAGGAATAACCAAAACAAACCCGTATCTGAAGAAGTTCAAACCGAGGAATCTAAAAGAAGCCATCCTGCTTCAGAAAATACAGGAGGGAGACGAAAAAGCCATCAGCAAAATAACAAATGAAGAAGAAGATGACAAGGATGCAGAAGGGGATATCAAGGCACTGTATGAGAGAGTGGGGATGCTCTCAGAACAGCTTCAGGAAAAAGAACAGGAATTAAAAGAAGCCCTCAAAAAAATAGAAGACCTGAAGGATGAAAGCCATAAAAAAGACCTTCAAATTCTTGAAGAACGCTTCATGGGAGGGGCAACGAAATCCACATGGGACGGACTTGCGAAAGTACTTGGTACGGATACTGGAAAAGAAATTGCAAAAGAAGGGATGGAAACCCTCAAAGAGATTGCCAAAGCCTCAAGAGGAGGCAAAGAAGATGAAAAAGATGAGGTTTTTAATGAGAGAAAAAGCCTTCCACCCGCAGAAAAAACAGCAAAGAACGACTGGAAGCCCCTTATTCTTTTATACAGGTTCATTGAGCGAAATGGAGACCCCAACGCTTACATAGAGACCATAAGCGTGCAATATCCATCTCATGCATTCAGCCAGTGGTTGATTACAATAGAATCAACCGAGCAGTTCTTAGAGAAATTCAAATCAGCACAAGAGAAGCTGCCCCTGCTTTACAGTGAGCAGGGAAGGGCATGGCTTGATGGGCTGTTTGAAGTCATCCGAGACCTGAACGCACAGAGCGAACAGGTAGCGAAGAAACAGGCTGAGGCGAAGTCGGCTGAGGCAGAGTCATTTGAACCTGTACCTGCACATGAATCTGTACATAAAGGTTTGAGTGAGACAGAACTTTTTGGAGAGAAAAAGGAGATTGAGACTAAGGAGACTGAGAGTGAATAACATGAATAAAGGCAAAGAAGGCAAAGATGTAAACGATTTGGCAAAAGAGTACCGGGAAAAATACAAAATAGCGGAGTCAGCCGTTCTCGACGCTGCAATTGAGCTATCACTTGCAGAGCAGGGAATAGACGTTACAAAAATCGCAAAGAGGGATTTTGATACCTTCCACAGGTCGAATATCGAAATTGAGGAGATAAAAGCGAAGGCGCAGGAAAAGATCAACAAGATTCAGCAAGAAGCCGGTCTTGGAATTCAGGGAGTACACCTTGAACTTGGGAAGCTCAATAACAAAATCAGAGAGTCGCAGGGATTAAAACTGCTACCATTAGTGGAGAATGTACAGATATATGAACCCGCAACTGATACGAATAGCCAATCGGATAGCCCAGGAGCATCCGAATCTGATTAGACCCCTTTTCAGGGGCATCAAGGAGCACCTGCCCTTCGGTATTGGAGATGGCAAGGTTAAGGACGTGGTAGCTGAGAATGTCCCGGAGTGGTTCTGGAACTCAGATCTTCATGATCTGAGAGAGTTCCTTGATGAAGTAATGCAAGATCCTAAAGCAGAGGAATGGTGGGCATTCAATAAAGAGGTTCTAAGGAAGGTGCTTTATGATGAGTAAGAAACCTGAGCTTGAGCCAGGAGATTCAGGTTCAGATGAACTGACCTCTGAGTATGATTCTGTACGTGGTTATTGGGTACGCTCCGAGGAAGGCGACATAATAAGACCAGGCGGGGAGCGTGGGTATTGGAGCAAAGAGCCTCCAAGACCTGAGTTCCGAGTAGAGAGGAAACGAATACTCCAATCGGAAAAGGTTTCAGAATGAGAAATTCAAAGAGACTAAAGGCAGTGCTTTGAATGGTCAATGAGCGCAAGCTGGTAAAGGGATTAGCTGTAGCAGCATCAGCCCTTGATTCCAAATGGGGCAGGGCATTTACCGGCATACTTGGAGTTGCAGATGCTATCCTGGAAGATTCTGAGGATAGCGAAGGCAGAAAAAGCGCAGTAAGCCCACAGGTCAGAGAAGTTCTAAGAAGGCTTGGCATAAAAGAAATGCCAAGACGAGACTGCCCTAAAAACTGGCTTCACAGGTTTATTAAAGACCCGTCTGGGATACATCTTGTAGTCGGCAGACAGAGAGCAGGTAAAACTGCCCTGTGTTTCTGGCTGGCTCAGGCGACAGCCAAGAAGCCGATCTATGCAATTACTCTGAGTCCTGATGTGCTGGAAGGTGTGGAAGTAATAGATGATATCATGGAAGTGCCCGATAATGGAGTAGTCGTAATCGATGATGCCCAGACCTTCTTTGATAGTATAAGGCAGGCGGATGATGACTACATGAAGCTGCGGCATCTCTCCAATATTATCGAGAAAAGAGGAGTCTGTGTTCTTTTCAACGTGCACAGCACTACTCTTTTGAATAAAACCCCTGTAGAATCGACAAAGACCCTGATATTCAAGGAACTTAATTATTTCGGAGCGGAGGCTGAGAGAGGCTTTGTTCAGAAATACGCATTCATTGCCGAGGCTCTAATAAAAGAAATCCCGATCACTCACAGAAAGGAGTACGCGGTTTTTTTGACCTTCCCTACGATTGTTTTGGAATTGCCAAAACCCCATTGCCGAAAGGCTGGAATCAGAAAATCAGCACGTCATGCCATCATACAGTCATAGATGCCGAATATAATGTTATCGATGAAGACGAACCCAACAACCCAAAGAAACCTAAACCCGAACCTGAACCCAATGGATCCAAAAAACCCAGAAGGAATCGGAGGCAGGAAGATGGCGATGAACAGTTCGAGGGTTGAGCATGAGCCGATCCGTTACCCTTTCAGACGAAGCGATTAGAAAACTCTTCAATAAGAAAAAAATCGTATCCGAGCGAACGGGAAGGGATGACCCATCAATTAGCGATATTATCTGCTATGTATGCCAGCACTGCAAAGAATAGAATTGGATGATTAATAGCAATCTTGAGACTGCTGATAGCGTTCTTGAGATAACTGATAGCAATCTCAAAAACGCTTCTATCTTATATCTATTCAAGTCTTAAATTATTTTATTGATGACAAAGCTGAGGCGCATAGTTCTGAACGGATTAGATACTTCTGAAAAACTCAGGGTCATAGGCAAATACGCCAGGCTTCTTATCGAGTACGGCAAGAGAGACCCGCAGGTAAGGGAACTGGCAGTAAGAACCGCAAGCAATTGCAGAGGAAAAGATGCCCTATGCGAAGTTAAATCACTTCATGCCTATGTCAGAGATAATATCCGGTACATCAAGGATATAGCGAATGTTGAGCGTTTCGCCACTCCTCAGCGAACTTTATTTTTGGAAAAAGCAGGCGATTGCGATGATTCCAGCATCGCCCTAAGTGCTCTCCTTGAAAGCATCGGGTATGAAACAAGGCTTGTTCTGGTTGACCCACAACTAACAGGAAAATTCTCTCATGTGATAGCGCAAGTCCTCCTTGATGATGAATGGCATTGGATGGAGACGACCAGAAAAGTCCCTTTTGACTGGAGGCCACCGTTTACGATTTCTTATGTAGTTGATAAAAATTCAGCAGGAGACGAAGTAATGAAGGAACTGGATGATTTGTTTAATATGGGAAGCAGCAGCCTCGGAGAAACTGGACGTGGACGTTCCCAGGGCAGGGGCAGAAAAATAGGCTGGAATAAAGACTGGAATACAAAAACAAGAACTGGAAAAATTTCTGCCGAATTAATGAACAGGAAAAAGCAAATGCGTGACCTCGTTTTAAATCGGGTGAGGTCAGGTCAGATCAGCAGAGACCAGGCAACCACAGCCATAAGAAGGCTTGGAGAGGTTAATGACCTCGGAGAACTTGAAGAACTGGGATGGAGTTTGCCGAAACTCTCTATTCCGAAAATCTCCATTCCCAAGATCTCCCTGCCGGTATGGAGACCTCCGCCACCGCCTCCCAAACCTGTATCTACACCACCGAAAACTGCACCTGTAATAAACCGCATCGTGAGCGCAGCAACTCAGGCGAGGAACATTGTGACTGCTGTACAAAAGAAAGCAATACAGACAGTATCCGCACCCACAAAACCCCTGCTCAGTGCTATCGCAAAGAAAGCAGATCAGACAAGAACTACACTTGTAAAGAAGGCACAGACTGCCTTAGCGACCCAGCAAAAGATCACAGAGCAGAAAAAGGCTGATGCAAAGAACATCCTGCAAAATAAGTGGAACACCGTGCAGGACTTGATAAAGAAGGGGGGCATCACTGCACAGCAGGCAAAGCAGGTACAGGAAAAGCTCAGACAGCAGGCTACGACTGCTGCCGAGAAACTGAAAGCCGATCACCAACAGAAGAATGCCCTGATACTTGCACAGGAAGCCAAGAAGGAAAAAGAGATTGCTGCAAAGCAGGTCGAACTTGTAAAGACAGTCTCAAAAGAACCGATAGAGAAAGTCACATCAGAATATGATCCTTATCGTGGTAATTGGGTGCGCTCCGAGGAAGGCGACATAATCAGACCAGGAGGGGAACGGGGATATTGGAGCAAGGAACCTCCAAGACCTGAGTTCAGGTTAGAGCGCAGGCTGAAACTTGCTAAGGAGAAGCAGGAGAGCCAGCCGTCAGAACCGGCAGCACCCCAGACAGCACCCGAACCTGTATACACAGAACCAGCACCTTCCTATATAGAACCCGCATCGCAATTCACACCTGAGCCTGAGCAACCGTCATTCTGGGAGCCTGAGCCCGCCCCAGAACCCGAACCGCAGCCAGAGCCAGATCCACAGGCAGAAACCTATAGCGAGCCGGCCCCAGAGCAAGAATCCGTAACCGAACCTGCATCTGAGGAGTTCTATCAAGAGTATTCAGAGGAGGGAGGGGATGGATCATTGGACTTTGAGATGGGAGGTCTTGGCAGTGCAGGTCTTGGGATATGGGAATTGGGTGCAACTGCAACCAAGAAAAAGAAAAAGAAGGTCAGTAAGACAACTGCCAAGCCGGTCAGTAAGGTCAAAAAGACGGTAATTAAGCCATCTGTTTTACTGAAAGCAAAGCCAGGCGAGACCCAGGCTCAAAAGAATCTGAGATTGAAGCAGAACACTGCAATTCTCAGAGCGAAATCCCAGACGACTAAGCGACAGGTGGCTGAAAAGGAAGGCACCTGGCAAGATAAACTCATCAAAGCAGGTGCGATCCTGGGAGGTCTGGCAATCGGGGGATGGATTGTCAAGGACGTTATCATTGCTAAAGTTACCAAAAGGTGAGGTAAGATATGTCGGCACTAAATGATAAAATAAAAGAAATAAATTCGTTGTATGCAAAAGCAATGTTTTTACTTGCCTCTAACAGGCAGAAATTGCTTGCGCTGCAACCTAAGCTCAGAACCCAGGAGCAGAAAGCGAGATTCCAGAAACTTGTAGATGCTCAGAAATCTCATGAAAACATACTTGCAAGCAAGATCAAGCCTACAATGGAGAAATTGAGAAAAGCCTTAGCCTTGACTAAACAGGTCGTCTCAAAGGTGAAAAATGCAGGGGCAGCCGTGAAACAGAAGTTTGTTTCAACTGCTCAGAGCATATGGAGCAAGGTAAAGGGAAAAGTTGGACTTAAAGGACTAAGAGGCATCGATGGCATTGATGACCTCGGAGTAGCACCGATAATTGCAGCCGGTCTAATTGCAGCCGGTCTATTTACAGCACTCGGATACCTGATTTCACTTGCTCAGGGCCAGGCTGAATCAATCGATGCCCTCAATCAGTACATTGAGGAGCAGGCGCAGGCTCAACCAGCAGAGGAATACTACGAAGAACCCACCGATGAGTACACCGAAACAACTGAGACTGAGGAGGAGTTCTAACATGGAGTTCGATTTAGATACAGGATACATGATAGTAGCTGCAATAGTAACAGTTGCATCAGTGCTACTTGGATTAAAATGGCAGCTTGCGAAGAAGAAACTGAGCCAGGTGAGGGTACTTATCGATAAAGTAGATGATGCACTTTATGACGACAATATCAGTGAGCAGGAGTTCAGGGACATTGTAAAAACTCTTGTTGATCTGGTAGGCGAGACCGAAACCGAACAGTTGATCAATGGACTGAAAGCGAGAGTCGGAAGTTAAAGGAGGCACATTAAATATGCCCCAGACATGCCCGCACTGTGGGAAGCCCTTGACCCAGGGAATAGTCACAGAGAATTACGAAGCATTCTATACCTGTGACTGCGAAGGAGCAAAAACAAAAAGGACGCTAAGAAAGAACC
This sequence comes from Candidatus Methanoperedens nitratireducens, assembly GCF_900196725.1. Classification (GTDB taxonomy): domain Archaea; phylum Halobacteriota; class Methanosarcinia; order Methanosarcinales; family Methanoperedenaceae; genus Methanoperedens; species Methanoperedens nitroreducens_A. The sequence goes on from NZ_FZMP01000090.1 coordinate 35,224, forward strand.
CTGAGCCTGATAAAAGCATAAAAGAGGCTGAACGCTACCTGCTGGAACAGACAAAAAAAACGCATGATAGATACATCGCTCTTGGTCTTGTTGAGGAAAAGTACGGAACTGATATTACCATTCAGTTAGCGAAAAAATATAGAATAGAAACATCTCTCAATAAACGTGATCCTGTGAAAAAGAATCCGTTAGCGGGAACTGATGTATGGGGTCATAAACTATTCATTGAGAACCCTACGCGGGAAGAATTGCAGGCGGTTGCTGATGCTATAGGCGTGCCGGTTGGCATTGAAAAAGACCTCAGCAAAGAGATGGAGATGTATAAGAGATTCCATCACAGGAAGCCCACTGAAATCATCAGGGTTGAGCATCCTTCGATTCCTAAATCGCTTGTAGCTCTGGGGAAGCTGGAATCCATCATATACCGCAAGTGCTCTGATAACCAGGCTTACATTCATGATTTGAAGCACGGGTTACTCTGTTCTGATAAGAAAGGCAAGCTCTGGATAGTCGGAGATAAAGCCCGAATCACAAGGCGAGGGATTGTAGGGTGAGGAATATTCCTGCAGATGACTTGATTTTGGCTGGTCTGAGCAAAATGAGGTAGCATTCAAAGAGCGAGAGGTAATAAAATGAAATGTGAAGGATATGCAACTGACGCATATGGAATATGCGAGGGAGAAGCCACTAAAAGAGTTTTGATTGGCACACTCCCCTTCCATCTCTGTGAAAAATGCTATGGCAGGCTTAGAAAAGACCTGGGTGTAAGAAAGGGTGTAAGAAAAAACCCAACTCTGATAATCGCCAGGGACGGAAGTATCCATAGAAAGGTCAGAGGCAAAAAAGCCGTACCTGTACATGCAGGTATGAAACCTGAATATATCCCTCATACAAGGGACTGTTTAAGAACCGGCAGTGACCCCTATTGCATTGCCTGTGCTGCAATTCGACAAAAAGCCAGCCTATCGAATCCCAGGGTGTTCATCGAGAATCCCACAAAGGAGGAGATACAGGAGATTGCAGACCATTTTCAGTGCCCTGTTGTGAGGATTAAACGTGCAAGGAAGAACCCAGTTATCTATGGTGAAGCAGGGGATACCGGCAACATGATCCTGCGTGATAAGCAGAAAACCCTTGAGGAGCTTCTTGGAAAAGAAGGTTATGAAAAAGAGAAGCGGGAGTTTGAGGAGCGGGTAGCAAAAAGTCAGAGCGATCCAGAGAGGCTGGCTGACCTTGACAGGCAGGAGCGGGAGTATAAGAAGCTGCTGGAAGAGCAGCAAAAAGAGCTTGAGAAGCAGACAAAGCACAGCAAAGACCTGCCATATACGTTCAGGATTGAGCAGGTAATCATGAGGAAGAAACCCAATGTCAAAATCAACTCTCCTGAAGATGTTGTCAGGCTCATGAAGAACATGGAAGATCATGACAGGGAGCATGCAGAAATTATCCATCTTGATACGAAAAATCAGGTAGTGGGTATCGAGAACATCAGTACAGGGTCAATAAATGCGTCAATAGTGCATCCCAGAGAAACCGTAAAAGGTGCTGTCTTGAATAACAGTGCTCACGTTATATTCGTTCATAATCATCCCTCAGGCAATCCAGAGCCCTCAAAAGAGGATATGGATTTGACCAAGAGATTAAAAGACGCTTTTGGTTTGCTTGGCATAGACCTCCTTGATAGCATGATTATCGGGAAGGATGGGTCTGTTTCACTGAAAGAACGGGGAGTTGTATGAGTGGACTTATTGATAATCCACAGCTTACTTTTGATGACCTACCATCAGTAGAGACCCATAAAGAGGAGTTCGGAAAAGATAAGGCCCAACCAAAAACTCCAAAGGTGATAGGGAAAAGTAAGGCTGAGGAATGGATCAAGTCTCTGAAAGAAAAACAGCAGGAAGAGAGCAAGGTCAAAGGGCAAATCTCATTAACAGGAGGAGCAAGTACTTCTCACAGGCTGACCGAGTTTGAAATAGAAAAGAAAGATAATGAAAAGGAAAAGCTGGCTTTAGCAGAATCGTTAGGGGCAAAGGCTTTTAAAGAAGGTATAATCGCTCCCGCACACAATAAAGAGTTTTTGAAGATAATAAAGGACTGCAAAGTTGGAGAAGCAAAACCGTACCTTGAAGCCTGGAATAAGGGATGGATAAGAGAGAACCTTCATGGGACTACTGAGCTTCCAAGAAAACACATCTCATATTCAGAGGCAATAAAACAACTTCCAGGTAGGAGATTGAGTTTAGAAGAGATCAAAAAGATACCCAAAAGCAGCAGGCAGGCATTAACCTCCAAATACTTAGCTGAAACCTATCATTTAAGCCCTGCTGATGTTTATAATTGGGCGATCAAGCATAACGTGGACTTAGATGAGTTCATGCTTAAAACAAAGCCTGGAACAGATGCAAGGAACTGTATTCACGTTGCGGTTTTAAGCGATAAGCCATTACCAGACATTGAAGCCATTGAAGCCAAACCTGTACATACAGAACTCAAGACCGGGAAAAAAAGCGAAGTTGATGCTTTGGTCGAGAATATCATGGAGAGGGTACGGGCATCTAAAACGGTTAAAGAAGCAGCAGACATTAACCATGAATTAAACAAGCTATCTTTCAAGTACAATATACCTCAAGAAAAGATGGATAAGGTGTATGCGCTTATCCAGGCTACAATCGATAGGCTGTACAAAGAAAAAGAACTGAAAGAATCATCGATAAGCGACCTTATAGCGAGGACCAAGGCTGCAAAGAACCGTGAGGAGCTTGATGCAGTGGGTAAAGATGTATCGGCATTCCTGGACTCCCTGCCATCCGTGACCGGCTTGAGAAGTGAAACCGATCCAGGGATGATAGTATCCAGGGCTTATAGCGAAAGGCTGCGGGAAATATCAAAAGTGCAGCCGATAACCCCAGAGGAGACCGCTAAGATGCATGCATGGGGTCATAAGGAACTGGATGCAATAAAATTCTATCGAGACCAGGAGATCAAAAAGTACCAGAAGAATATTGATTACGTCAAGAGGGAGCAGAAAGACTTTGAAGAACTCACAGCCAAGCTCAAAAAAGACCCAGAGGATAAGACCCTGAAATGGAACTGGAAACAAGCTCGAAAAACACTTGAGACCAGTCTTAGTAGGATGCCTTATTGGGAAAAGGCAATTGAGAATTACAATTCCCCTGAGTGGCTTGAGAAACATAAAGACCACTACCATGAGCAATATATCAAGGAAGTCAAGAAGGCGATCTCCACAGGTAAACCCGTTCCTGCCGATGTCATAGCGCAATACCATGAGTTTAGAAAAGCCAGGGATGCCAGGGAGCGATATGAGAAGGGTTGGAAAACATCATTTGCGAATGTGAGCGCAGCAGTCGTTGAAGGCACAAAAGAGACTGCCGGTGTCAAGGTAAAGCGTCAGGACGGCAAGCCTATCACAAAGCAGCAGATTGAAGAAATCGTTTCAGGTCTAAAAGATGTTCAAGATGTTATCGGCAACATAATTCCGGTAATGAAAACAGAGAACATCACTGTTGCTCATACAAGCGGAAAGTATCCCTTCTTATCGCAAGCGGGAGGCATGTATCATCCAACAGAGAAAACCGTTACAATGGGGATAGCCGGTACGAATGCTACCGCTCATGAAATTGCTCACTTTATTGATGACATAGCAAAAAACGAGATACCGCAGACTGGGCCAAAATACGACTTAAAACTGATAGGCGAAGCCTCAGCACGGATAAACAATTATTACGGTGTTGATAATATGCTCAGCCTGTCTCCGAAAAAGACAAAAGAGGAAAAGGAGAAGGCACGGTTATTGAGAGCGCACCTTGGGAGCTACTGGCGCAGGCAGGAAGAAATCTTTGCACGTCTGGTCGAGCAATACATAGCGTTCAAGAACCAGAAAAGCAGCACGGCGTACAATCCACTGCCGTTCTATGAGAAAACCCCTGGATGGTGGTCTCATGATGACTTCTTAAAACTGCTGCCGATGATCGAGGTTGAGTTTAAGAAAAAACTTGACCTTGCGTATAAGAAGGTCGGGATGACCTCTGCACCCGCTCCTGTACCGGTGCACGTTGCAGCAGCACCGGTTAAAAAATCTGATAAATCTGACGTAAAGCAGCCCTGGGAGATGACCCTAAAAGAGTATGTCGATATGCGCTCCGAGCACGCAGGAGGGTTTGATTTTGGCTTCCCGCAGTACCATAGAGAGCATGTCGAGGAAGCGATAAAACATGGTTTGCCAGTGCCAGAGGAAGTTCTGAAAGAGTACCCTGATCTGATGGGTCTGAGAAAGAACCCAGGAGACCTTATAGGCTCTCCTCCGAACCCGATAATGAAGCAGCAGCTATTGAGACTGTGGAAGCAGTTGTTAGGTGCTGAGGATTTAGGGGACTTTGAGACCTTCATGAAAGAAGTCTCTGACCTGACTTATCATGAAGCAAAAGAGAAGCTGATAAAGACATACGGATCGCCAAAAGGCAAGGAAGGGGATAAATCTGCAAAAGCCGAAGCTCAGGTTTGCGATTATGCGATGGAGCAGTGCAATCAGGGAGAACAAGAAGCCTGTAAGGTAGCCTGTGATGAATGCGGGATGAAGGATGCCTGCGAGAAGGTTAAACCTGCACATACAGGTATGGCAGATATAGACATGACCGGCTTAATCGTGGATAAAGGGGAGCGATCAAGCAGATTAAGAATCGCATCCGGTGCATTGAAAGGCAAAACAGCCTTCCGGTGTCCAGAATGTTTCAGGGGTCTCATTCTGACAGAGAAAGGGCTTGTATGCGGGGAACATGGACTTATCCCTCTCACAGGCAGTATCCAGGTCGGCAGGCATACTCTGGGTCATGCTCTTGACCTGCGGAAGATAGGCAAAGATAAAGAGGTCACAAAGCAGGCAAAAGAAACCTATGCATGGTTCTTGGAGGAAGCTAAGGAATCAGGGTTCAAGACCGTAAAGGAGTATTACGACTCCCTGAAAGATAAGGAGCGGGATAGCTACAAGGAATATGCCAGGCTCGGAGTAGGGCTTGAAGAAATGTTCTCTAAACCCGAAAAGCCTGGAAAACTTGAGACTGCCAAGAGCGACTATCAGGTACTAAACGACTGGCTTGATAAATCTGAAAAGGAGATAGACACACCCGAAGGCGTAGAGAAATACAAATCGGACTGGCAAACTGCTTATAAAGAAATTTATGATAGACTGCCGAAAGAACAGCAGGACGATATTTTTTCGAGACTGACCGGCTTGACGCAGTACATTTACGATAAAAAGAAAGAAGCGGAGGCTAAAAATATGAAGGAGACAGCACCGACTGAGGAAGTTAAAGAATGGGCGAAAAAGGCTCACGGCATTCAGGATTATAAAGGAATCCGAAATGATAGAATTGGGATGCTGAGGTACATACTCTATAAAGGTGAGATCGGGAATCTCAGAGACCGCAATGATGCTCTTAGCATGGCGATAGCTCTTGGGAAGGATTTGGGGTATGGTGAGCCTCCCGCATCTGGAAAATCACTTGAGCGGTACTATGCTGAAAAGATAGCCAATGAGACTGGTAAGGATGCCCCGATAATAATGGGATCATCAACTGTGACACCCGTAGTTCAAGCACTTCCAGCAGAGGAAAAGAAGAAGGAAGCGGAGACTGAGCCGGTAAAAGTAACTGAATTTGTACCCAATAAATCGCTCATCAATAAAACGCTTGCAGACAGGTCACACATGGGGACAAGTTTTGACCCTGAAAAGAGAGCAGAACAGGAGATAAGCGGGTTCGTACAGGACGTTCAGAACGTATATGACAACCTCAAGAGATATGCCAAAACCCCTGCTCAGAAAGCTCTCCTCATAGAGGAAATGCAGAAGTTCCAGGCAGGATATGCCCAGAAGTACAATGAGAAATTGGCAGCGCATGGCAGGACGATAAGCTCATTCATTACCGGTGGGTCGAAATTCCCCACAAGACGAGCAGAAAAAGCCAATGCATCTTATGATAAGAGATTCCAGGAGATGCTTGACTGGAAGGACAGAGCAGAGAAAACCATTATCAGGAAGCTCAAAGGGGAAGCGATTGAGGAAGCCGGAGGGGAAGTTCCGCTCCTTGAAAAGAAGTTAAAAGACCTTGAGAAACTTCAAGAAATGATGGTTGAAGCGAATAAAATAATACGGAAAAAGGTTGAGCTTGGGATCGAGGGAGATTCAAAACTAAAGCAGCTTGTTAGTCTTGGATTCTCAGAACAGAGGGCAAGAGAGTTATTGACGGAGGACTTTGCAGGACGCAAAGGGTTCTCATATCACCTGCAAAACAATAATCAGGAGATTCACAGGTTAAGAGACCGAATAGCACAACTGCAAAGAAAAGAAGTCACTGAGACCAGAGAATTTGAGTTTACGGATGGGCATATCCTGGATAATCAGGAAGATGATAGAGTCCAGATATTCTTTGACCAGAAGCCTTCCCAGGACATTATTTCAAAGCTGAAAGGGGAAGGATGGCATTGGTCGCCTTCAATTGGAGCGTGGCAGCGAAAGAGGACTGAGTATGCACTGATGAGCGCAAACCGGATCACAGGAGCGCAAGCTGAAACGCAGTTCGGACAGAAAGAAAAGGAGAAGACTGAGGAAAAGCCAGCAGAAAAAGAGAAGCCTAAAGAGCCTGAATACAAGAGACCTGAATACACACTTGAGCAGTGGACTGCGCTGTATGCTCCGCACCTGAATACGTGGTCATGGAATTATTATGTGAAAGGCTTTTCTTCCTGGTGGCAAAAAGTATTCGGGACATTCAATGAACTCAAAGAGTTCTTGCAGAAAGGCGAGAGCGTGTTATGGGTTCATGGCGTGAGAGGCGATGAGAAAGTTATGTGGACTCCCAAGACCCTGACTGAACCCAAACTCTTAAAACAAGTAGGTACGAGCAGGGTTAGAGGGGACACATTATATTCCCTAGAACAGCCGTATTTCAACAGCCTGGATGATAAATGGGTATGGCGAACCAATAAAGGGTTATTAAAGACCGGTGAATTGACTCCTGGCGATGTAGATGAGGCTGAACTACTGAATGCAAAGGAGTTTACCGAAGCTCAGAGAATAGAAGCCAGAATCGGGAGGGAGCTTGAGAAGTACCGCATGGATGATTATTCAAAAGCAGAGATAGGGAGTCTCTGGTTTGTGCCCGATCTTGTGAGGGATTTGATACAGGACGCTCAAAAACTTCCAAAGGCGACCTCTGAGAAGTATCTTAGCATCCTGGAAGATATGAGAGCCAGAGCGATTGCAGAGAGGAATAAACGGGAAAAAGCGGAAAAAGCAGAAAAGGAAAAGCCTGCTGCTGAGCCTGCAAAACCTGAGCCGGTTGAGGTCAAACCTGTACATACAGAGCCGAAGGCTGAGCCTGCCAAGGTCATAGTGCCAGAACTCATGTTCAAGAGTTATATTGAAAGCACCATGCTGACGACAGGAGCTTTGGCATCCCCAAAATTCCTGAGCGATGAGGTGATGGCGAAGGATATATACAAGAATATCCAGGTCTCACTTGAGGAGGCACGCCAGTTAGTTCCGAAGTTCAGGGCATTTGCCGAGAAAAGAATTGGGAAGGATCAGATAGAGTCCGTAAACCAATCATTCGGGATTGATGTTGAACAGGAAGCTCATAATCTGGGGATTGACCTTGCGGATTATGCAATTATTCCAGTAGGTGATAAAGTAGTTTTGCAGCATAAAACAATCGTCCAGAAAAAGTATGAGATAAAAGAGCCGAAAAAGCATAAGGAAGAACAGGATCGCAAGTTAAGTGAACTCACAGCGAAAAAAAAAGCTGAGAAGATTCTTAGAATTGACCTGGATAAATACGATGCCTATGAATGGGGTACACGGGTCAAACTCATCGAGAAGCAGGCAGCCAAAGGCGAAATGAAAGATGTTTTAGCCACAGGGCATCTCTCAGATGAGGACTATAATAAGGTCAAACCGTTCATCAAAGGAGTCCAGCAGCCCAGGAAGCCGTTAAAGCCTACTGCTCATTTCGTAGCGAAGCCGGATAAGTTCTTTATCTGTGCTTTTGATATTGATACCGATAAACACAGTTTCGAGGAAGTGGAAGGGAAGCCTATTACCATCAAAGGCTTTGAAGGACATGACCTGTTCCTGCATAAGACCAAGGGTGCTGCGGGTTATTCTGTTACTGAGGGCAGATCGGGAACATCTATCGTCAGAGGGATAAAGACCGAGAGAGAGGCAAAGCAGGAAGCTGAGAAAGTTCTGAATGGACTTAAAAGAATCGTTGATAAAAAGATTGCCGAGGCAATCAGGATAGGCGGTCTCTCACCCAGGTACATTGCAGTTGAGTTAAAGAGAAGGATCGAAAAGCTGGTTGAGAAATCATCTGAAAAGCCAGAGCCAAAGGTTGAAAAAGCGGTTGAAAAAGCAGTCGAGACAGTCAAGACTGAACCCAGGCCAGAACCTAAACATGAGCCAAAGCATGAGGTCAGGGTCGAACCAATACATATAGAACCGAAAAAGCCTGCCAAGGCTAAGAAACCAATCAAGAAGTTTGCTGAGAAATTCATCAAGGCCGAATTCGGTAGGGCAATTGTAAAGAAAGCAAAGGCTGGCATTATCAAGCTGACATCAGACGACTTGAAGGCTGACGTTATAATTCTAAGAGGGTGAAAGTATGGCAACTGACATTGAAATAATTGGACTTTTTATAGCTACATGGGGAATGATGATTCCCCTGTATTACCAGTTAGGGGAAATAAAAAAGAGCATCGGCTGTCCTCTCTGTAAAAAAATAATAGCTGAAAAGGACTTGAAAGAAGCGAACTCTGAGCTTAAAATGAAAGATACAAGAATCGAGTATAAACACAGGGGAGCTTAACCAAGATGAGTCAGATTACGTTACCCGATAACGTAAAACCCATACTGTCGCCGAGAAGCAGACCCACCACGCAGTACGCATTTGTTCCGGCGATGGTAAGGAATTTTTTCAAGCTCAAACCAGGAGACTTACTGAAATGGGATATAGAAGGGGATGAAATCATTATCAAGGTAATAAAGAAGGAGGAAGTACTAAATGCAATTCAAAGACGGCAGCAGAGGAAAGAAATTTGAAAGGGTACTGAAGGAAAAAGACGCTAACAGAAAGAGCGTTGAGCTGCTTTTAGGGATCTGTGGAGAATAGGTGGGAAATGGTTGAGAAATACATTTCAACACAGAACTGCACCATCAGCGAGAAAGCTTTATAAGCAAAAAACGCTAACAAGCCCTGCACTATTAAGAGGCTGTCCGATAATTAATCGAATCACTTTATAGCATCTTAAAAAATTACCTAAAATCAAGTCTATAGCTTGCGAAAATATTTCAAAACATTTATATCATACAAATATAGTTTTGAAAAACAATATGACATTCTATAAAGACCTAAAAGACCAGCAGCTATTATTGCCCCCCAATATCCGTGATCTCATCCCAAGAAATCATATCTGCTATCTGGTAGATAAGATAATTCAGAATATGGATTTAACCGATATTGAAAAAGATACGAGGGAGCAGGACACCCTGCATATCATCCGAAGATAATCCTCAAGCTGCTGATACTGGGACAGATAGACGGCATAAGGTCATCAAGAAAGATAGCAAAAAATGCGAGGGAGAACGTGGTATATATGTACCTTGCAGGACTTCTCCAGCCTGACTTCAGGACAATAGGCGACTTTCGGAAAAACAATCTTGAACTTATCAAATCATCCTTTCAGGAAGTCGTGAAATTTGCAAAAGATCTTGGAATGATATCTCTAGGTCACATATGCATCGATGGGACAAAGATAAGAGCCAATGCATCAAATTACAGTGCGATCACAAAAGATGATTTTTCAAAATTGAAGGAACTCATTGAAAGAGAACTGGAAGAAGGCATCAGGGTGGATGAGGAAGAGGATAGGATATATGGTGATAAGAACATCGATGATCTGCCTGATAACATCTTCGATAAAACGATAGCTGAAAAGCTAAAAGAGAGATACCAATCAGGGAGTAAAGAACAAAAAGAAAAAATCAAGAAACAGATTGAAAAGATTGAAAAAGAAATTGAAAAATCAGAGAGTGCCGTAAATGCTACCGACCCTGAGAGCAGGCTCATGCCGAATAACAAAAATAACAAAAAAATCTTTGAATATTCCTATAACCCCCAGATCTGGTGAAACATAAAGGTGACTTCGTTAGTATTGTAACTGAAAAGGACATAATCAACAAAGTTGTGGCGGAGGAACTCTATCCAGGAGACGTTAAAGTCAGTGAAATCATGAGCAAAGACCTGTTTACCGTCTCAAAAAATGAAAGCATAGAAGAAGCTGCAAAGTTAATGAGAAAAAAGGGTGTCAGAAGACTTGTAGTCCTTGAAGATGAGAGAATTGTTGGCATAATAACAGAAACCGACATTGCAAAGCATCTTAAGGCAATAGCTGGAGGAGCACCTTAAATTCACTGGGGGTGGAATTCACGGAATTGAAAAAACTTTAGTGCTACGACTGTGGCGATTGAATATAATCAAGAATTGTTTCATATCTGATACCCCCACATAGGGCGCAATTAAGGGTCTCTGCCTCGTTCCGTCTCTCAGTCGCTCCATCGCGCTACACTTAAAGCCCCTGTATTAACTCATGCGCCTGCATGAGAGAACGATATTTAAGAATTGTTAGGATAAAATAACAAAAATCGGTAGTGTTAATACTCCATAATGGCGAAGGTATTGATAGATACTAACCATTTATTGATCCGAGGATTGTATATGGGCAGAATTAATAATATCATCCAAATGCACATTGATGAACTTATAGAGCAAAAGCTGGCTCTTTTAACAGAGCGGGTGGAAAAACTTGAAAAAACCGTCTTGGAACTGAAATCTGAGCTCTCAGAAATACGGAAAGAACCTCCCAAGAAGAACGAAAAAGGTAAAGCAGGATTGATTTCGGATTAACTTCCCCTTGTATCCGATAACCAGAGAACTCTAATATAAACCCATTTCAGACTGTTTAAGTTCACTTCTATTTTTCTCAAGGAACTTATAAACCAGACCGTGAGCAGCCCCTTTAAGGAGCATGTCGATCCCCTTTCTTACCACCGCGTTCTGTTCAGGATATCCGATCAGCGATACGGTTTTTCCATACACGGAAATGTTCGTATTGGTCAGGTTCTCAAAAAAATCCCGTGTCTTGCCGTCACTGCCAATGATCCTTCCCTTGATGCGCTCGAGGTCTTTTTCTTCCCTGGCGATATTTGATAGATCTATTGTTTCGAACATGAGATCTTCGTTATCAAATAGCTTCAGGGCTTTCTCAGGACTGAAACCCCGGGCTATAGCATGGACAACCTCTCGTGCGCGCACTCCCTTCAGTGTGTCTCTGGGATCCTGTATCTCCACATTCCCGCTATCGCTATCGATATTGAGCGTAGCAGTTGATTTTTCCTCGATTAATTCTTTGGTACTCCCTTTCGGACCTACCAGGACCGCTATTCTCTCTAGCGGAACTTTAATGTACTCTGTCATTTTCCTCCTCTTTCTGTCTCTTTATGACTGAAATAAACTCGTCACTATTTATAAGGATGTTTAAAGCCGCTCCCTATTCCTAAATTAGCCTGCAGTCCTATAAAATTTGGCTTTTTGAGTCTCAAGATTTGCCATATCCAATTAGTTTATCTGAGTTTGTGGTGGTTACCAATTCATAGGTTCACCATTTAAATTTAACTGTTTTTCATGCTTGCAGTAAACCAGTGTAACAGTTACAACATGTGCAAGTAAAAATTATGTTAGCAAATTCTTATTCTATTGTAACCTGTTACAACAGGAATAATGGCAAAGGAGTTCATACGTGAAATCAAGGGATATCAGTACAAATATCTCACATATTGAGACAGGGTAGAAAAGAGATCAAAACAAAAGTACTTAGGAAGAGTTGATTTTGAAAAATCAGCAATTCTGAAGGTACCTAATGAAAAAGAAGCTGCTGAAGTAATAATAAAGATCGGAGGAGGTTTAATAGAACGGAAACATTTAGAAAAATGGGATAAAAGACTGAAGATTAAAGAGAATATGGATATGTTGAGGAGTCTATTTGTTGAATAATGATTTTACCTGTTGTAACAAGTTACACTGGTACGGAAAAAGTTACCAATGATTTTGAGTATGCGTTGGTAACCACCTTTGTTCTGATAACCAAAATTTATAAATGCTATTAATGCTAACATATTACATGGAGAGTAAACCGGGTGATCATTATCTAAGCCTACGTGGTAATCTCGTAAGTTTAGAATGATATAGAAACACCAAACATAGGTAAAACTGTGTGCGGAATAACTATGGAATTCGTTCCCGCCCGGGCTCGAATCCCTTTTAAGCATCCAGAGCTTTGTGATTTTCGTGTACCGGCACGGAGGTTGAAGACCAGGTCACGATCGAAATGGAGGTTATTTATGGCAGGACAATTAGCAGGACAGCCAATCTTTATTCTAAGAGAAGGCAGTCAAAGAACAAAAGGAAGAGAAGCGCAGCATAACAATATCATGGCTGCCAAGGCTGTAGCTGCAGCAGTCAGAACGACCCTGGGACCACAGGGTATGGATAAAATGCTCGTGGACGCGCTGGGGGATATCGTAATCACGAATGATGGTGCGACCATTCTCCAGACAATGGCCATCGAGCATCCGGCAGCTAAGATGATCGTGGAAGTCGCAAAGACCCAGGATGATGAGGTCGGGGATGGCACAACAACGGCAGCAGTGCTTGCAGGTGAATTCCTGAAGAATGCTGAAGAACTCTTAGAGCAGGGTGTGCATCCCACAGTCATCGCCAGCGGATACAGGCTTGCATCGGTAAAAGCAAAAGAAATCCTCAAAACCCTTGCAAAACCAGTGACCCTGGAAGATAAGGATTTATTATTAAAAATCGCTGTGACAGCGATTACCGGAAAGGGAGCTGAAGCGTCCAAGGATGTTTTCGCCATCCTTGCTGTAAATGCCATATTAGCAGTGGTTGATAAAGAGAATGGCAAATATACAGCAGATATTGAAGATATCAAAGTTGAGAAGAAAGTGGGTGGCAGTATAGAAGCATCAGAGCTGATCGAAGGCATGGTAATCGATAAGGAAAGAGTCCATACCAATATGCCAAAGAATGTCCATGATGCCAGAATACTTCTGCTAAACGAAGCCCTCGAGATCAAAAAGACAGAAGTGAAAGCCGAGATCTCAATAAAATCACCAGACCAGCTCCAGTTATTCCTTGACCAGGAAGAACAGATGTTGCACGACATGGTCAGCAAAGTGATCGATAGCGGCGCAAATGTGGTCTTTGTTGAGAAGGGAATAGATGACATTGCACAGCATTATCTTGCAAAAGCAGGCATATACGCAGCAAGGCGCGTAAAGAAAAGCGACATGGAAAAACTGGCACGCGCAACCGGCGCAAAGATACTGACAGGTCTAAAGGAAATCAGCGAGTCTGACCTTGGAAAAGCAGATCTTGTAGAAGAGAAAAAGATCGGTGAGGAGGCAATGACATATGTCACCGGGTGCCACAACCCCAAGGCAGTCTCCATTATTCTTCGCGGAGGAACCGAGCATGTTGTGGATGAAGCCGAGCGTGCGCTTCATGACGCGTTGCGTGTTGTTGGAGTTGCAATTGAGGATGAGACACTTGTAGCAGGTGGTGGTTCGCCAGAGGTTGAACTGGCGCTGCGCCTGCGAGAATACTCAGCCACATTAATAGGCAGGGAACAGCTGGCTGTCGCGAAATTTGCTGAGGCGCTTGAAATCATCCCCAGGACTCTGGCTGAAAATGCTGGTCTTGACCCCATTGATATGCTTGTGGAGATGCGAAGCCAGCATGAGAAGGGCAATAAGACAGCGGGGCTCAACGTGTTCACTGGAAAAGTCGTGGACATGTGGAAAGAAGGCGTGGTTGAGCCCCTCAGAGTAAAGACACAGGCTATCAGTTCTGCTACGGAAGCAGCCACCATGATCCTGAGGATAGATGATGTGCTTTCAAGCAAAGCCGCGCCTGCAGGAGGCATGCCACCCGGA
>NZ_FZMP01000245.1 GCF_900196725.1 Candidatus Methanoperedens nitratireducens
GTGCGTGAGACTTATGACGGTACAACTCCCATTGGTACAGGTTCAACTTATACTGCAATCTCTGTAGATGATATTAAAAATGTAAAATATCCATTTCCTACAATTGAAGAACAGCACGCTATCGCCCGCTTCCTTGACGACCGCACCCAGAAAATCGACTCCCTTATCGAGAAAAAACAAAAGCTGATCGAACTCCTCAAAGAAGAGCGCGCCGCCGTCATCAACGAGGCGGTCACAAAAGGGCTTGACCCGGGCGCGCCGATGAGGGATTCGGGTGTGGAGTGGTTGGGGGAGATACCGGGGCATTGGGAAATTAAGAGATTGAAATATGTGGCTGAAATCAACAGATACACATTAAATGAGAATATAGATAGTAACTACGAATTTCAATACATAGATATTGGAAACGTAACAATTGAAGGATTAACTCACCCGCCACAATTAATGGAATTTAAAGATGCACCGTCGAGAGCAAGAAGGATAGTTAAAAAAGGGGATACTATTGTCTCAACTGTTAGAACTTATCTAAAAGCAATTGCTTATATTGAAGATAAAGCCGATAATCTAATAGCTTCAACAGGATTTGCTGTATTAGCCTCAAAAGGGATGTTAGATACAAAATATCTTTACTACCTCATGATTAACGAAAAAATAATTGATACAATAAGTTCGCTTTCAACAGGTGTTAGTTACCCTGCTATAAATTCATCGGAATTAGCAAATATTATTGTATGGTTTCCAAAAGAAATCAAGGAACAACAAGAAATAGTTAATTTCATTGAATCCGAAACAGCCAAAACTCACCAAGTCGTTTCCAAAATGGAACAAGAAATCGCCCTCTTGCAAGAATACCGCACAGCCCTGATCTCAGAAGTCGTAACCGGAAAAATCGATGTGAGAGGTGAATGATAAATTAGACTGGATGAACAGGATTGACATGATGAAATTCAACATATAAGCGAAATCTTAAAATAAGAATATACTAATATACGATTATCTTAAAATAAGGTGAATCAATTTATGGAAAATATTCTATTTGGAAAAGTAACAAAAGCGGGAACCATAACCATACCCAAGAAGCTGAGGATCAAATATCACATTAAAACCGGTGATGTTGTAAGATATTCTGATACAAATGACGGGATAAAGATCATGCCATCTGAGACCTCGATAATTCCTCCTGGAATAAAAGCGATATGGGAGGAAGCCGATAACAGAAAAATCACCATTAAAGAAATAGTGGAAACTGTTAAGAAAGAACGCAAGAAAGCGTACAATGAAGAATATTGAACTGAAATTTTTTCTTGATACGACCGTGGTTGTTTCGGCTGTAACAGGACGAAATACGGAGGCGTGGGTACTACTTGAGTCCGGCAGGAAGAAAGTAATCTCTCTGTATGTGAACGAATTCATCATAAAAGAGACCCGTAGAACCCTGAAGGTACTGCAAATTTCACAGGAAAAAACCAATTACGCTGTTGAATATGTTGTGGAATGCTGCACTGTAAGAGGGAATGTTCCAAAAAAAGAGTTTTCAAGATTCAAAATCAGGGACAGGAGTGATATTCCGATCCTTGCGGGGGCTGTGCAGGAATCAGCGATACTGGTGACTGAAGATAATGTATTGATAAAGGATGCAATGGAGTATATTGGGAGTGTTACGCCGGGAGAGGCTTTAAGGAAATTGAGCGATTTGGCGGGAGTGTAACATAATTAACGCGACCTCAAAACACCAGCAAAAACAACCATAACGGAATAAATGAAACTCTTATCCCTTCAATCTCCCTTTCCTCCATTAGCGTTTTTGTCACAACATATGCATTTTTAACGCCAAAATTTTTACAAAAACCCAGGATACCTTTTAAATCCGCATCCTCGATGGAAGATCTGTATTTTACTTCAACAGGAACTAATTCCGACCCGTAACTCATTATAATATCTGTCTCGTTCTTTTTTTTATCAAGCCAGTAGAATATCTTTCCCATGGGGTAGCCGGAAACATGCTTGAGGCAGTGCAGATATACAGATGTTTCAGCATCAAAGCCGATATCCTGGTGCCCGCCTATGGAATTCTTAAGACCGATATCGCAAAAATATATCTTTTTTTCTTTTTTCTCCGAAGCCTTTTTGCTTTTTGTATAAAAATCAGACAGATAAATGAGATGTGAACGGGCGAGATGGAAAACATATTGTTTTGAGGTCTCCTTGTCCCCGTCATTTTGTTTTGCGATTCCAAGGTAACTGAAACGCTCGCTTGAATGAGCTGATACGAACCTGAAGACGGATTCAAGGAGAAGAGGGTCGCGAATCCTGAAAATTCTTACAATGTCCCTGTATATCAGGAGACTTGTATATTCCTCTGAAAGTATTTTGAACCATACGTCTTCATTTTTTACATCAAACCATTCCGGGAATCCTCCGACGTTCAGGTACTGCGATAGGAAACCAGCTATCTCGTTGATTTTCGGGGAAAGCTCGTAATACATTTGTTTCATGGATTTGAATTGAAGCGCCGCCTCTTGTATCTCTATGCCATTGAACTGCAAGAACTCCCTGAATGTAAGAGGGAAAACATCAATAAAACTTATTCTTCCTGCAAGGCTTTCTGATGAGTTTTTATAGATAAGGCTTGAAGATGAGCCTGAAACAATGAATTTTGAAGCATATTTGAGGTCATAATATTTTTTCAAGAGCTGTTGCCATCCCCTGACATTCTGGATCTCATCAATGAAAACATAGCTTTTATTATCTTTCAGGGAAACCATGTTATTCTGCTGGCAGAAATCAAGCGCTTCCTCAAGGTTCGCTCTTCCAGGCTTCTCAAAGTCATCTGTATTTATGTAGAATATGTTTTTGGGGTGAGTACCATTGTCAAGAAGATACTTGATTGATTGATAAATGAGCGTTGATTTGCCGCTTCTCCTTATACCGAGGATTGCAAGGAGCTTCTGATCTTTTAAACGCTCTGCTATCTTTCTAAGGTATTCCCTGCGGTTTATACCAGTAAGCTCTTCTGGTACACTTCCCGATGCCCACCATGGGTTTCTCTCGATAATGCTTCTTTCATACATAATTATTACTAGTATATTAGCAATAAACTATATATTTTTAGCGGTTATGATAGTAACAAATAATAAAAGCAGCAAAGAGGCCGTCATGATGATGGTACAAAAGATTATAGAATAGTTCAGAGATTTCTGTAATTTACGAAAAATTAGCCGCAGATGAATGCAGATACGAAGCTACAAATCTGCGTTCATCTGTGTTTATCTGCGGTTTTATTTTTGGATATTACGGTTATTTCCGGGCTTCGCTAAAGCCTATGAATACCTTATATGAATATTTATCTGGGCACTGCTGTCCCCCAATGTCTGGACTACAATGCCGTAACCTTTTGCTGCCGTAATTTTACGGCTGAACCTGCTTATCATTTTATCCTCGATGACTGATTGGAAATCCCTGTTATTCATGAGGTTGTCGTACTGTTCACTGCCTGATACGATGTATATGTTTATATTCGCCGTCGAATCTATCTCCACGTCTGCCGCCACATCGAAATCAAAAGGATACGAGGGGTCGTTTAGATATAAGAACGTCAGGTAGCCGGGCTCCAGCTTTATGTTCTCATTGCGCTCCAGCCCTGCAAAAACCATCACAGCGTAGCACGTCTTCTCCTCGCAGTATATCCCGACACCACTATCGCTGAACAGCCCGTCCCTGTCCATTATGGGCGACCTGTGCGCAGGGCTGCCAAGCCATCCGTTCACCGCTGTTTCGCTGATGTTGACCGTTTCGTTCAATCCTTCTATCATATACAGGTTCTCGGAAGCCACAGTATAGAATATTTTACTCTCCTTCAGCCTGTCACCTGCGTCTTTCCCTTCTATGTCCTTGTGATGGAATCCCTGTATGGAGAGTGTTTTGCTGTAGTTTTTTGATACAGATGCTATCCTATCGTTCCATTTAAGCGACTTTAATCCCGACTTCGCTCTCTCCTTATTGACCTGGTCAAAGACCTCGCGCTCAAGCTGCGGGATATTGAGGACAGAGGTATTAAAAAGAACCTTTCTGAGATCCTTTTCCCGGACAGTAAAATCAATGCCGCTGTAATTGAAACTTTCACTGGGGAATTCAAAATAGAATTCAAATGGATTGCTCTCATAAGTCCCGTTCAGGGCTATCAATCCCGGTCTTAGCTTCTCAAGGTTCGTGGTAAAGCTTCCATTCTGTGCATAACCCAGAAGGATGCCATTATTGAGAACATTGCCTTCCAGGGGCTCTCCGGTTTCATTAATTGAAAAACGCATCGAGTAGGAGCTGTCCCCTACATACGAAGTGCACCCTGCCGTAAATATGGTCAACGAGACCAGAAGTATTACAAACAACGCCGTTTTACCGCTCATACGTACCATCGCTCTTATTAATAATAGTTTTAGTTTTTAATATAATTTTCTATGTGTATTAGGGCACTATCCTAAAATCCAGTGATTTTGCACTTTTTCCGGCATAGAGGCCTGATGATCTGATAACAATACCTCTCTAATA
>NZ_FZMP01000088.1 GCF_900196725.1 Candidatus Methanoperedens nitratireducens
TTACCCCAGCAGGTCGCCGGACACTAACACTAATCTACACTAAAGATAATCTTATTTTGCGGATTCATGGTATTGTTTAACATAAAACATAATAATCTGAGGGCGGGTATCAGGGCAAACCCTGGACAGTTCATCCTGCAAATCATGCTGGTCTTTTTTGTAGGTATGACTGTGGGACTTGAGAGAAATGTAGTCCCCATTATCGCGAAGGATGAGTTTCATGTTGGTTCTTTTAGCGTACTTTTCTCCTTTATCGTGAGCTTCGGCATTGTTAAGGCGCTGCTTAATCTTTCAAGCGGCGTTTGGTCAGAGCGCTGGGGAAGGAAGCCACTTCTGATTCTTGGATGGGTTGCAGCCATACCAATCCCTCTGATGATAATATGGGCACAGAGTTGGCTCTGGGTGGTAATAGCAAACATCTTCCTGGGAATCAACCAGGGGCTGACCTGGACTATGACCCAGACCTCAAAGCTCGATATGGCTGGTGAAGGAGAAAGGGGACTGGCTGCAAGCCTGAACGAGTGGGGCGGTTATTTCGGGGTTGCGGTTGCTACGATGGTTACAGGCTACCTTGCAGCGGTCTTCGGGATAAGACCTGTACCTTTTTACTTCGGGCTTGCTGTAATTGCCGTAGCTCTTCTGGTCTCTGTCGGATTGGTGAAGGAGACTTTGCCCTATACCCGCATTTCCCGGGTGTCAGTAAGTATGCCTGACGGACTTGGTTTTTACGATGTTTTAAAGCGTGTCTCATGGGAAGACAGGAACATGTTCGCGTGCTCACAGGCAGGTCTTATAGAGAAGTTCGTGGATGTTATGGCATGGGCTGCTTTTCCTCTCTTCTTCTTCGGATCGCTGGGTGTGGATGAAATCGGAATTATAGTGGGAGCCTATGGCATAAGCTGGGGCTTCTTGCAGCTTGCGGCTGGACCTGTCTCGGACAGAATAGGGAGAAAACGGCTCATCGTAGCAGGGATGTGGATATGCGGTATCGGCGTACTCCTCACCGTCTTTGGCAGCGGGTTCTATTTCTGGCTGTTCACAGCCACAGCGACAGGCACCGGTATGGCGCTTCTCTATCCCACGCTGATAGCAGCGATAAGTGACTCATCAAACCCGGCATGGCGCGCCTCGGCTCTTGGCGTGTATCGCATGTGGAGAGACTCCGGATATGCTTTTGGGGCAGTTATCATCGGTCTTTCTATGGATGTATTTGGAATAGTTTCAAGCTTTTACATTACAGCTATTCTTATGATAATATCCGGGGCTGTGGTGGCATATACGATGAAAGAGGCTGTTCCTTCGACCTGATATTGCTGACTTCTCTCTATGGGATTTCTCAGTTTATAGGCTTTTTAGCGTGGTCTCGAACATCTCAAGACCGCAATCAATCTCTTCTTTCGAGATAATCAAAGGAGGCACGAACCTTATAACCGAATCACCGGCAGGAAGCAATATCAACCCCTCTTCAACAGCCTTTTTGACTATCTTTTCACGTTTTTCAACCGCGGGAGCTTTATTCTCTTCCACGAGTTCCACGCCTATCATAAGACCTATGCCGCGAACATCCCCGATTATCCGGTATTCGTCTTTTAATTCGTTCAGGCGTTTCATAAGATATGTGCCTTTCTCAACAGCTTTTTCTCCGAGCCTGTTGCTTTCCATAAACTCAAGAGTTGCAAGCCCCCCAGCCGCAGCCAGAAGGTTGCCCCCGAATGTATTGGCATGGGCTCCCGGCGGCCAGCTCATAATCTCGCCGGTCGATAATGTTGCCCCAAGAGGTATTCCACTGCCGATGGATTTTGACATACACACGATATCAGCTCTCACACCGAAATTCTCCATCGCCATGAATTTCCCTGTCCGAAAGCCGCCGCTCTGGACTTCATCTGCAATTAACAGGATATCGTTCTCGTCGCAAATCCTGCGGAGCTCTTTATGGAACTCAGATGGCGGGACGATAAACCCGCCTTCACCCTGTATGGGTTCTACTGCAATTGCGGCTGTATCATCTGGCGAAAGCACCCTCTTGAAAGTAGTAAATTCTATCTCTCTTGCGCAGGTGATGCCGCAATCCGGGTATTCAAGGTTGAACGGGCAGCGGTAGCAGTATGCATAATAGGAATGCACGACCCGCAGGGACGGGTAATGCTCTTTATGCCTCACCTTTGAGCTTGTGAGGGACAGCGCTCCAAGCGTCCTGCCGTGAAAGGCGCGGTAGAACGCGAGCATGCTGCTTCGTTTCGTGTACCTGAACGCAAGTTTCATGGCAGCTTCTACGGTCTCAGCCCCGGAATTAGAAAAGAATAACTTTTCATACCCGGTCATCCTGCAAAGCTTTTCTGCCAGTTTCACCGGCATCTCGGAATTAAAATCCGAGAAACCACAGTGAACTATTTTGTCCATCTGGGCGCACACGGCTTCCTTGAATTCTTTATTGTTATACCCGATGTTCATCACAGCCACACTTGAGGCAAAGTCTATGTAGCTGTTGCCCTCAACATCGTATATGGTCGAGCCATCGGCATGATCGATGACAAGCTCGTAGGGGCGCGTAAGCGAGGATATGACTTTACTATCCCTGTCTATGATATCCCTGGATTTCCGGGTTATTTTTCTCATAGTTTCTCCTGCGCCACATCTATCTGCGCTTTCTGGAGTTTTCCGCTATAATCGAAATAAACTGTTTTTAGCTCCGTGAATTCCTCTATTGCCGTGGTGCCAGCTTCGCGCGTGCCGTTCCCCGTAGCCTTCACACCTCCAAAGGGAAGGTGTATCTCAGCGCCTATCGGAGGGGCATTGATGTACGTTATGCCTGCCTCTATTTTTTCAATTGCCATAAAAGAATTTTTTATATTCTCCGTATATATCGATGATGAAAGACCGTAAATTACAGAATTGGCTATACCTATGGCTTCATCAAGGCTTGCTGCGCTGATCAGAGAAAGAACAGGACCGAATATCTCTTCCTGCGCTATCCGCATATCCGGGGATACATCCGTAAATATTGTAGGCTCAAAAAAATACCCGGGCAGTGGTTTAACGATGTTTCCGCCCAGTACAAGTTTAGCGCCTTCTTCTTTTCCGATATTCACATACTTTGCGACTTTCTGGAGCTGTGAATTGTTGATGACCGGCCCCACATCTGTAGTTTCATCAATACCGTTCCCAAGCCTGAGCTGCTTTGTTCGTTCTATGAGCCTCTTTTGGAACTCAGGGAGTATTTTTTCATGCACTATGACGCGGCTTGCGGCTGTACACCGCTGTCCGGTCGTCCCGAAAGCACCCCAGAGCACGCCGTCGATCGCAAGAGCTAAATTCGCATCATCCATTACAATGACGGGGTTCTTGCCCCCGAGTTCAAGCGACACGCGCTTCATATCCCTGCTTGCCTCACCGAGTATCCATTTACCGGTATCGACCGAACCTGTGAACGATATGGCGCGGATTCCCTTATTATGGACGATCGCGCTGCCGACAGTACTTCCTTCGCCCATCACTAAGTTCAGAACTCCTTTCGGAAGCCCTGCCTCAGCGAGTATCTTTACAAGTTCAATGGAGAGCAGGGGAGTATCGCTTGCAGGTTTGAACACGATAGTATTGCCGGATATCAGGGCTGGCATTATTTTCCAGGCAGGAATAGCTATCGGGAAGTTCCAGGGCGTAATTAACCCAATAACACCTATTGGTCTTCGGACCGTCATGCTGAACTTATCAGGCAGCTCTGAGGGCGTGGTCTCTCCCAACAGCCTTCTCCCTTCCCCGGCAGCGTAGTATGTAATGTCGATAGCTTCCTGAACATCCCCCCGCGTTTCCTTCAGGATTTTCCCCATCTCGATTGTCATGAGGCGCGCCAGTTCTTCCTTTCGCTCCTCAAGCATCCTTGCCGCCCTGAAGAGGATCTTGCCACGCGAAGGTGCGGGGGTGCGGCTCCATTTTTCAAAAGCGTCATGCGCGCTGTCAACTGCGCGCTGCACATCTTCCTCTGTTGCCTTATGGAGCTTTGCGATCACTTCAAGGGTCGCCGGGTTGATATCATCAAATGTCTCGCCGCTGCTTGAGTTTACCCATTCGCCGTTTATGAATAGCTTATATTCCTGCAAACACTTCACCCGATTATTAAGTTGGTGGGGAAGCTATTTGAAGGTTTTTGTGCAGATTTAATGTAAGTATATAATATCCTTATAGTCAAATATTTGAGTATTATACAGCACAATTTGTCTTCAATAATTTTTTAACGAATAGGAAACTATAAACACATTTTCTTATCCCGTTACTGAAATAGAT
>NZ_FZMP01000032.1 GCF_900196725.1 Candidatus Methanoperedens nitratireducens
TTTTATAAACATCAGCTTTTTGCAAGAATTAAAGAGAATGGTGGCTACTTCGTATCTCGATTGAAGGGGAATGCTGATCCTCTTATTATAGATGTACATAATACATGTCGAGGGAACAGTATTGATGTAAAAGGAAAACATCTCAGTGAGATTTTGCCAAAACTCAAGAGGCAGGTACTCGATGTTGAAGTTGAGATATCATTCAAACGTCGTAACTATAATGGTAAGGAACGAAAAGACTCAGTACAGTTACGATTGGTAGCGGTTTTTAATGAGGATGAGGAAAAGTACCATGTTTATCTAACTAATATTTCAAAAGATGTTTTGGGGCATGAAGATATAGCTAAGCTCTATGGTGCGAGATGGGATATTGAACTGATTTTTAAAGAACTCAAAAGCCGATATGCTCTTGACGTTGATAATATGGTACTTTCCCACCTTAAAATGCCAGGTTTCTGGGTTATCTGGGTTGTCACCGGCCTAAGCTTTTTCGGCCGCGCTTTTGACCAGCTTAATTTAGCGCATTTTAGCTGAATATAGACATATTATACCTATATCCTCGATAGCGTCTTGGTTCAATCGATAGTGGTCTTCAGTATTAATCTTCACTACTTCGTCTGTTCCATCTCTCTTTTGTCGTAACCATGATGGAATTTCCATATATTCTGTAGGATTCGTATCCTGTTTTTTCTTCCTTTTGACCTCAATAAACCATTTTCCCAATTCGGCGCCATCAGTAAATTTGGAAGACCTGAAATAAGCTAAGCCACCCATTTCAGTTGAAACAACTTCTAGTTCACCTGATATAGCCCTGGCATTTGGAGGCTTAAGAATGATGCGTAGTTGATCATTGTTAATATACGTAATAGGATATTTGAGTTTCAAGAAGATAGTAATCTCATTTATTTTTGTCGATTTTGAATCAAATTGGAATGGAAATCGCTCTCCAATAAAATTAAGTTGCAGTTTTTGATCCGTATCATTATTGCTGGGATTAAGAAAACTGTACCATTCCGAGGGGAATTCGTGCTTAGCGCTGAACATTCGGATTAAATCCTTTTTTACTTCACCAGAATTCATCTTTAGTTCAGTCTTTGCTTTATTCCTTAGAGGTTCTCCACCGTCTCTAGCAGTATAATTCATCTTTATAATAACATCAGAGATAGTATCAAAATCAAAGTTATTGCATTCTTTTGGCATTTCTAATCGCCATACCGATATTGCTCCTGCTCCCTCAAAATGCAGGTACCGCTCATCCCTGAAGTTTAACTCGAACATGCCACTATCGTTCTGTGCATTACTAGTTGCAATTGATTGGATGGCGCCGAGATTGTAATCAAAGCGTGGATCCTCGCCTGGCTTTTCCTCATATTTCCTATGAGGACCAGAAGGATCAGTGCTCTTACGAATCTTATTGCTCAGTAGAGTGAGAGTACAATTCACGCTAGTGTAAGGACCCGTCACGCACGGGATCGTCAGACTCACTGATTTGATACGCCGCATGTAATGACCTAGGTAATCCACATCGAACAACAGCTCTGGCAGTTCTACAAAACAAGCTCCAGTTTCTTTTAATTCAATCAGCCTTATTGGGTCAAGCAATGCAAGGGAGATATATTTAGTGATTTCGTACTCACGCTTGTTCTGGTCCAGGTATGATAATTCCATGCGCTTGAGGTCGTAATAAAGTTTTTCGCCTGCAAGCAAGCCCTTTTTCAAACTATCCCAGTATCCGAATTGGATAAAGTTCGAGTCAGAGAGGCCAAGTTCATAACGGTAGGCTCTCTCAGCACGCTTGGCAATGTCGTATGTCATCTGGTAGCTCTGGAAGTAAATGCTTGAAATCTGCCCAACCATCCAGTTATACAGCTCGCTGTTTGAAAACTTATCGTGCATAAATGCGTCCACTTCCTTTGCATTCTCTACTTGGAGATCATGATTTTCGAGTTCTTTCTCCGATATAGCGAGGCGAATTTTTGCCGCTTCGATTTGTTTCAAAATCTGCTTTTCCTCTGCACAAGCAAGATCAAACTGGAATCGCCAATCCTCAGCTCTCCTCAAATAACCACCCTTGATACCGCTGATTGATGCCTGAGTATGGAGTATGGAAATCATTGCTCCCATATATTCGCTCATTGCCCGTATTGCGCTCCCAAGTTGTGAGCCACCGAAAGATACGCCCCCCGCACATGTTGGCGGACATGTCTTAGCATCAGGAATTAGGCTGAGAGTATTGCCTAAATAATTCGTAAACGCCTGTATGAGCTGAAGATCCATACCCTGCTGCGTCAGAGCGAGCTGAACTTGTTCGTTTGGATTAAGCTTGAGAGTCCCATCTCCAGTTTGGTTTTCTGCACTGAGGGCTGGTTGCGATGCGTTTGCCTGTCCAGAGTTCACGAGGCTCTCAAAATGTGCTTTCCTCTTTAATAGTACTTGCTTACCTTCCTCCAGTGCGAATAAATTATCATTAGATTCTTGGACCTGCTGTTCCTTGATCAATCTCACGGCGTCGAGCAGCCTGATTTCGTGCTCCGATCGTAGTAAGGCAAGCTTCTCAGCATCATGTTTTTCATGTACTAAAATTAAGGCAGAACCGAGTGACTTCAAATCATTACACAGTTCAGTCGCCTTCTGCACCATAATGTTAAATCGATAATTCGGCAAAGGCGTACTCAGATCACTCAGTGCGCTATTAATATCTACCCCCGCTGCAGCTGCACGAACAAGAATGGCTGGATCAATAGGTGGCTCAAAAAGGGGAAGTGACAGCAACTGTCCTTTAATGTTCATGCAATGTCGAATCTTGAAAAGTCGATCTGCAACCCTGTCCCAGTAAGCGAGCAATTTATCGTTATTTGGAAAACAAAAGTAGGGCATATCAAGAGCTTGGCTACCCGGGTTAGTCGGAGCGTTAGCCGGAGCGGCAGAGGGAAAAATTAAACTTTCGATCTTTACCATGGCGTTATTGAAGGAATCCAACTCATATGACTGTAGAGAATTGAATGTCTGGATCTTTGGCTCGGCGCGCGGTGGAATCCGTTCAGGCCGTCTACCGAGAATCTGGGCGGCAAGTATATAAAGTTGTGTTGCCTCGTTGATAGATTCAATGGTTTCACGGCGGAATAGCATATCGCCCCAATCAAGTAAATTGTCTATATATTTCATAACCACTGTCTTCATATAAGCCACAATGCGGCTGCGAGCAATAACATGAGGCTTGAAAGGATTCTCCTGCCACAATGCTACTTGCTCGTCGAGCTCCTTGGAATCTTCCAAGAAATCCTGCAACGTGGATGGCGGTTGTTTCGCAAGTTTATGGAATGGAAGCACATTCCAGAATCCTGCAGCTCGTTCAGCTGAACTGAACGCCAGTGCTCCGGCTGCTGTGGGATTGAAAACATAATGGAACCATTTCTGCGCTTCCTCGAAACGTTGGTTCTTGCTGAGACGGGTTGCAATAAAAAATGGAACATGAAAGAATAGTTCCCAATTATACATTGAATATGCACCGCAACTAGAGAAATCAACATTTTCGATCGGTATCGATTCCAAAGGAATAATGCTCAAATTTGGTTTGTATTTATTAAAACTGTCTCCCCAATCCGTAAGGGATTGATTCGTTAAAGTCAAAAGTTCATTTGCTCCACCATACCTGAGTGATGAAATAAACTTGTTAACCCAAGGATGATAAAAAATTTCGAAAGAGAAACTAACATCAGTTTTTTTAGATACTAAATAAGTACGATAATCGTCTTGGAAAAAGAAAGGGAAATCCCCCTCGAATTGCTGATCCTGGTGAGGCACAAGCAATTTAAAAAGACTATAGATTTCTGTAAGGATGGCGAATGACTTGATGCTAAGGCTACTTGTCCCACTTGATACAAACATCATATTCTCTAGCAAAAACCCAGGAGGAACTTGAATTTCATCTGGTCTAGGCCACACCGGCGTGGTTTTAATAATGGAATCATTATAGTTCAGTGTGACAGACGAAATAACAACATTCTGTTTGACAATAGATGTCTTTGGTGGTTCTTGAGTTTGAGTCTTGTCGAGATAGATATCAACCCAGGAAGGAGTGAATGCAAGGTAATTGTCTGAATTCCATGCCAAATAAAGAGGCATCAATACAGAATTATATCCAGCTTGAGGTTCAATCTCGATGAAATACACATAGGGATTCGTACCCCCTCTTTTTTCGAAACTACGTGAAATGTAATCTAGGTCTAGCTTGAAACGACCGTATTCGTCAGTTAATGTTTGATACATTTCATAACGAGGATCCCATGAGCCGCCTCCAGGTGGGGGGCTATAAGGCATATAGGTCAAGCATACCTTAATCCCTTTTATAACCTTTTTCGTTACTCCGTCCTGAACACAACCCTGCATGTTAACTCCCGATATATCATCTATATCTTCCATCTCAGGTACAGGAGTGCCTTTTGATGTCGTTGTCGGCGGTTCTGTTGGCGCTTCATTTGAGATCTCAAGCGGGCCGTAAATCCAGATTGTCAGCCGATCACCCGAAACCATACCTTTAAAACTAACATTAGACGGCAATGTAATCCGGTTATCTAACGAAGGAGCGACGTAATCGTTACTTTTCCTCTTTGGCGACCATCTGCCGTTGGCGTACGTACTCCATGCGAGGTGAAGGTCCCAATACCTTAGCTCTTGCTCTCCATCTCTCACCGTTTTTTTGATAAAAATAGGCCAAAAAAGGTACACCTTTCTATTCCACACCACAGGTATCAGGTGATCTCCTTCTATATCCAAATCAACCTTCTCCCATATGCCCCATCTGTCCTTCTCTCGCTTGCGGTAAAAATAGATATGGGGTGTATAATATGTACGCCCAAAAACATGCAAGATATCAGTTCTTGACGTATCTTCTTTTTCATGATATATTCCGACAATTTCAAGCCGAGAGACCTGATCAAGTTTCTCAAGGTAGTGTGCTAGCGCCGTCTCGGCACTCTCTTCAGTAATATCATTTTGTAGCAATTCGGCTTCGAGTTCTTTGAAGAAGGGCGATTTATCGTCACGCAGTTCAGGCTCAATCCAGTTTTCAGGATACAGGAACACCTTGCGATTTGCTTCCCAGATACGATATTGTTTGCGCCATTTAGACCATTCTTCGGTTTCATCTGGTTCTAGGTTTACGCCACGTTCTAGGCTCATAAGGCACCGCTGAATGAACAGTTGTACAGAGCTGATCGCCTGCTTAAGACGTGAGGTCTCCATGCAGGAGCTCATCTCGACATCGATAAGATAGTACCCATACAAACCGTTCGCATCTTTCCATAGTGGTCTGTTTATCGAATCTCGCAAAGGATTAGCAACGTGATAATCGACTAAAGCGGCACGCTGCTGATCACGCAGCAAATCCCGCAATGGCTTCGCTTTTTCTAGCCAGATGGCTGTCTCATACTTAGCTTTGATTGCATTCTTGATACTTTGTGCATCTGTCGCCGTTAGATTAGTTCGGCGCCAATTGTTGCATTGCTCGCTAGAAGCACCGAGACTCTTCATCATCCTAAAACATGCAAGAAGGCGGGCAAGCGCTCGTTCATCTCGATATGCCTCTGGGAAAATAAAGCCAAAAACTTGGATTCCGGCGAGGAACCTTAAATCCTTTAATTCCCATTGAAGAAGCTCACTTAGTCGCCTGAGTAAACCATTCTCAGTTGTCGTTGGATCCCATGCAAGTGCAAACATTTCGGAAAGTACAATCTCGCCTGCAGGGAGCGAATCACGTAATTGTAATAACCCAGCAAGATGTAGCCAGGCATCAAAAGGAGCTGCTGGTTGAGCCGAATCAATTGGAAGATCATTAAAATTGAGCCAATCTGAACTTCTCATTGAAGTGACCAGCCATGTTATCTCCTTCGCAGTAATCCTGAACTTGCTAATAAACATAGCAACCTTATGCAGCAATTTAAAGGTCTTAAACTGCACTTGGAATGACGATGCAATCAACTTCACAGCAGGATTACTCTCAGCAAAAGTTAGATCAAGAAATTCAGCAAGGGCTTTTCGTTTAAGAGTTGGATCTGGTTCAGGATCTGCAGGGGAACGCAGGAATTCAGAAAGTAACTGTTCGACTACACGAGACTCCAATTGAAGAGCCTCACCAATCTTGTGCTTCACGAATTGCTCGCTCAGAGAAGTACGCAGATATGGCAATAGCTTCTTTAGCACAATATTGAAACGGTACTCGGGTGTAATGGGGTTGCCTTGTGTATCAATTGTTGTATCAAAAAATAGAGAAATTTCTACATGAGTGAGAAAATCCTCTTGCCGGAGAGGACTTGAAACGTTAGGCGCAAAAAAGAGAGCCTGGATTGCCTCCTGGTAAGCGAGATTGTCCGAAAGTCCTAGCAATGTCTGCTGCTTCGTGAGCGTCATTGTACCATTGAAGCGAAGCATGTGCTCAGTGGAATCATAATGTATCTGATTGCTGAGCGACCCCGGTAATTGTATGTTCGCTGGCAATTGCCAGAGCTGTGCAGAAAAATCAGAAGCAGAGGGTCTCAGATTGGGCGCATAATAAAGAGTATTGATACCTATAAGATACTGCTCATGATATGTATCTCTGGGATTGCTTGATAAATTAAGCAGTTGATCCCGTTCCGTTTTACTCATCATACCGATGGAATATAGTCTTTTCTCTGTCTCATCGTAATAGATCTTGTTCTTCAATGCATTCGGGAGCTTCACACTAGCTGGCAATGCAGCAAGCGCCACAGAGAAGCGCTGAAGTGAAAATGTATGCATGTGACGTAATATAAAATCCCTTGGAGCAGTAAACAGAGTGTCAATAGCCTCTTGATAATCTGCGTCGTTCGACATACTTTTGAGTTTGGCATATCTCAATAAGTTCATCGTGCCGGTAAAGCGCAATTTCTCTGCATCTTCGTCGTAGGAAATCCTTCCCTTGAGTCCGTCCTGCTGTTCAATAAGAGTCTGTACAGCTCTGCCATAATCATAATATCCATTCTGAGAAGCATCATCCAGCAACAATTTCCATTCAAGGTATGTCAATTTACGTAATACTCGTAATTTTCCTGTGCTTCTGTCGTGAACTACGACCTCCTGCAGTCCATCAGGGAACTTATATCTATTTGGCAACGCATTTAGTAAAAGATCGGTCTCATAAATTCCTGTATCATTCGGTAGCACGATACCTGCTGGCAAAGCACTGAGATCCGTTTCGTAGGTAATGTCATCATTGAATGCTGCAGTGACTTGCTTAATTAATTCATTGTCCCAGTTGAGCAAGGCCAGTTTCTTTTTGGTCAGCTCACCGCGTTGATCGGTTGTCCGTCCATTAGGATCGTCTAGGTCGTCTCGGAATGTGTTCTCTGCAGCAATTTTCTGCAGCCCACTGCGAATTTCATCTAAGACCAAAGAGATGTTCTCATCAGTGGGAGCAATCACACTGGAGAGCAGAAATTCATGACGCAACAGATAGTTCAGTTCAGCAATAGTAAACTTCGAGTCCTGCACCTTGCTAACATTATCGACAAATTGTAATGTATTCATGCTTCTGGCGAAAGGGTTGGTGGCCATCAGCTTAAGTACTGTGAGAAAATCCACGATGGGCAGCTTCAGTGCTTTGGAAAAGGAAGAGAGCCGATATAAGAGCGAGATTGTCCAAAGCCGCAAAGTATCGTGGGCCGGTATATCTGGGTAATTAGTTCGTGAAGTTAATTCTGCTTCGGTAGTTCCCACAAATGCGGCCAATTTGGCATCATCTATATCAAGTACCATTTTTAACTCTTTTGCCGTGATACTGAGCAAGAGAGCTAGGTCTGTGGCACTGATGCCGAGCCCTGCGGTAATCACTGCACTGTGTGCGCTTAGCTTCTGCGCTGATGCGCCTGAGGTAAGATACTTGAGTTCATCGCGTGTGCTATTGAGTTTGAAAATCTCATTTGCAGGAGTAACTACAGTTTTATTTTGAAATAACTGATCGTAAAGCGATAAAACCTCTGGTTGCCCTTCAGCAAGATGATCAATGTATCTAGCAGTATCTATCTTTTCCGACCACCAGCTTAATATGGTCAGCAGTGGCACGTTTAGCTTAGCATGCAGACGCTTCGCGTGTGAAAGATACCGGAGGAATGCATTGCTAATGTCAAGCTCGCCGTTAGCATTCTTAGGTTGGATTAAGAGAATTGCTTTATCTAGGTCGCGCATCGTCCAGCCGAGCCGATGCCACAGGCGGACGAAGCGATGAATCCGGCCAAGCGTCGGCTTATCAAGCCCTTTGATTTCCAGCTTACTGAGGTTGCATGTAGCCATGTCGATAGTGTCTATGGATACCAAGCTCAACTTTCGTGTGCTGCCAGTTGTGATTGGGTTAATGAAATATGTACCAAGTAATTCGAGTAACTCTCCATAGTTAAGGCCTGATCTCTGAAGGAAGACATCTACGCGTTTTAGTACTGCATCCCACTTGCCTATAATCGGTGTCCTACCACCTGCAGGATCAGGAATTTCTGCATTCTGAAGAATACCCCAGAAATCCCAAGGTCGATCTGGGTCGCCTCTAATTGGAATAGGTCTCGAATCATGAGTAACTCTCCCTACAATAATTCCTGCCTCTAACTCCGATATTCCAAGATGCTCATTGACAATTACAGAACTGAGCAGGGCATCCACTAGCGAGCCTCTGAACATTTTTTCCATCAGTTCATGCCGGTGAACACCAATATGATTGAGGTAGACTCGTGCCTCCTCCAGCCATAAATTGAAAGGTAAGGTCCATGGATATACGGCATTGCTTAGTTTGTCATAGGCTTTTGTGTTAATTTGTTCCGGGTTTGCCTTTAATTCTTCTGGCGTTCCCGAGGTCTGAAGAGACAGAAAGGAAACAATCAATTTTCCAGGTATTAACTCTACAATCGCTTGTTCGTTTAGTGTGATACGCCATTGGGCGCCAGCGTTAATAACAGTAATCGCTATATTCGCAGGAATCCTTAGTCGCTCTTCAAGTGCTACAGGCAATCGCCCCTGGTCTAATTCAGCGATCATGCTGGGTACAAATGGATATAATATAGGAAAAGTCGCTAGCTGCTGATTTCCTGCTGAAATGGTGAAGAATGAAATTGGTTGGCGAACAATAATAGATATCATTGCCTCGAGACTATAAGTGATTTGCCACCTTATGCCAATTCGCAAGACAGAAATAATGAAGTTTGCCGGCGGAAGGTAGGGATATTTCGCAATAGCAGATTTCACTTCTATCGGCAACTGTGCATGATCCATCTCAGTCATCGCATTGCTGCCGGGACTAATATCAATATGGAGAGGTGATTGATTTCCAATCTTAATCTCCATGCTATCTGGAGAATAGCGGATCATCCAGCGCCGCGCTCCATCCGCAATACGCCACTCTTTACCGGGATTACTAACTTTAACAATCGCCAGTTCAGATGAGGGTGAAGTTATACCTGCGATTGCATTCTTGACTTCTGTAGGCAATATGCATTTATCCAGGTCAGAAATCATATTTCGTCCAGTAGGATTGGGGATTATTTGTGGCACCACTGGTTCAATAGGATACTCTAACACCTCGTTGACAAGATCGATATAGGGTAACTTTATGTTGATGTTCTCGCATGTCAATTCGATCTCAGCAATATCTGGTCGACGATCAAGCAAGATCTGAAGGGGCGTTCGACCATTGATTATTGTTCCTTTTGCTAAGAAACTCAAAATATCGACAAGATATGCAGCCGGGCTGTACACCGACATGCAGTGCTTACAATCACAGAGATCCAGCGTACCGAAAAGGGTACGCCATTCTGGTGAGATCTTTAGCATCTCAAATGCCTCTAACGCCCCAGAGATGACATATGGCTCAGGTTTATTCAAACCCTTATGATGCTTGATGTAAAATAAAAGTGCAGTATCATGTACTTGGCGGCCTTTGGCATAGATGTCCCGTGCCCTAGCTTCTCCAAAGGGCTCAGTGTATCGACTGATAAAATCATTTTCCCGCATATGGGCGATCGAATAAGCACTGTGGAAGCCATCTCTGATGAGAGTGTTTATCTCGGTAACCCTAGACGTCAGTTTGTAGATCCGGTCAATCTGTAGGAGAGTAGACTTTGTGACATGAGGGTTGGCAACACCATTCAGATTGATTTCGTCGCTCTCCAGATATATATTAGCTGGCTTCACAGTATCCCCAAATGCAAATTTAGGATTTTTCTTAAAAAATGTATCAAGATTAGTGCGTAAACTAGCATCGAATCCGAATTTTCCTTGGCTTATTCTACTGGCGATCACAGCTGTAGGGAAGGAATCTTCAATCGCATGTGCCAGCATTGTAGCATAATTTTTGATTTTTTCAGTATTAGTCTCCCCTGAGGTATCAGGTGGAGCTCCGTGTTTGTTAGCAAGCTCCAACCATCCATCTTCGTCCAGGTTGGCTAAATATTGTATAGATGCAATCTCCTCTTCAGGGCGCTTCTGAAGCAGTTCGTGCATAAGTGGTATATGATATTGCGTGAACACTCCTAGTTCCAAGATAACTTGTATCTGGTTAATCTCATCCTGGCTAAACCCATGAATTTCTTTCCAGAACTCCTCGCCAGTTCCCTGGTGGGTAACGAATGCATCCGCCAGCACTTTCTGCTTTTCCCGATCTGGAAGAACTATGCTCAGCAGATTCCCGAACGAAGCTCTTTTAGATTCATCTGCTGGTTTGAGCACCTCTTCAACGGCTAACTCATGCAGCCGATTAAGAATAGCTCCTTGCCATTCACTCAATCTAAAGGGAATGATATTATCGCGCAGAGAGGCTTCTAGAGCACGGTGGAGTACATCGTGGTTTTGACTGAGCAGTGCGGATAAGCTTGTCGGAAGATTCTGGCGGAATAATCCATAAAACACATCGGGCTGCAAATCAGTCTGCTTCGCGAGCTTGTGTGCTTCTATAAGAAACTCTATGTGCTGAAAGTCTTGCCCTGTCTCGCCTGATATGAAGGTGATATCTCGATGTTTTTCATCCTCAACCAACTCAGCAATAGGAATGCCCTCAAGTAACGGGGTGATTTCTGCTATCAACTTTTCGTATTCTGATAGTTCATGATATTCCCCATCCACGCTAAGGTCTATAGTCTCTACAGGTTGTGCGTTGAAGATAATCGATGAGGAGGCAATCACCTGGTCACCCTCCTTATAAACACGAATGTAAAGATCGGCATTCTTCTTCTCAGCCCGATGGAACTGTTCAGCAGTATACATGATCTCATAGCGCCCATATTTATCAGCGACCGCCTCCCCAAGCAATTCCTCTCTGCGAAGATCTTTATCGAAGGCGCGCACGGGTACACCTGCAAGTGGGCTACCATCTGTCTGGCGAATCTGGCCTTTTACAACAAATTTTGCCGGTTGATCTATAGTCCCCAGCGCATCGACCATGACATTTATCACCTTAGCAGTGGTTTCATCTACCTCTCCGGTTGATCCGAGTCCATGCTGCTTCTGGAATTCTAATACTGCCTGGTAGACTGAATTGCCAAAAATCCCTTCCTTGTCCTTGATAGAGAAACCAAGCCGTTGCAATTCTTTTTGGAGAAGCTTGACATCTTCACCCTGCATGTCTATGGATAGATTTCGATCTTGGAGTTTCATAATTTTACTCCAAAATGAGATAATTGAATTTTTTATGGGCCGAGTAATCAACTTTATTTTGAGAGAATAAAATCGAATTTCGATCCAATAGAGAATTTATCTGTTGCCTGTTGCTATTTTCCTGCTCATCTATCACTGGATACCTGCAAACATCATCAAAAATATCCAGCCCTTCACCGAACTTCACATTGATACAATCTTTTTGATTCGTTTTTACCATTTTTATCTCCCTGTGATTTTCAATAAATAGTGCAATCCATTCCCCATAGCCTCCTGCTTATCTTCTTTCCAATCAAGGGCAATCTCCGCCCCAGGGATGGCAACATTTCCAAACAAGCCAAGTGCACCTACCGCCACGGTGACAGGTAGAAAAGGCGTTGCGCTAATCGCTAGCGAGATTCCTATGGAAGCCGCAACTGAAGTAAGACCTATAGCTTTTACAGCTAGCCTCACCCTTCGGTTTTTAAGCCATTTATCTTGTGTTTCTTTGGCTTGGGAAAGATTTTCCTGGATATCTGGTATTGTCTCGTATTCAAGCTGATCTGAGAATTCTTCAGTCCAGAGTTTTTCTTTGATTCTTCCTGCAAGCAAGCCCAGTTTTTTCCGTGTTTCTTTCAGTTCCCCTTCGTTTTCCTCTCTGTATTCCAGTATATCAGCCATCGTAATTTCAGAAGGTAATATCCCAAGTTCAAGATCAGTCAATGCAGTCATGGCGAGCCGGTTAGTTTTAAGCTCACTCTGCTTTGCCTTTTCATCAAGGATTTCACGAATCTCAGGGATTCTTTGTGCGCGCTGGATTTTGAGGGCAAGCGCCTTGTTATGGAATGGTTCGTCCGTGATGGGTGTTGCCCCTGTGTAAAGGAGGCCTCCAATAAGCGCGTGGTTGATCATAATAGCCTCTCCCAGAGGCAGAGGATAATCAGCATATCGGTATTCAGTAAGACCGCGGTCAGTTTCCCGGTATTCATCATAGACTTCAGCATAGCCTTCCATGTACCTGCCAAGACCCGGGGATAGCTCTCTTGCCACATCTCCCATAATACGCTGCATCGATTTATCCAGAGGATTAAATTCAGCATCGTCGCGTATTTCTTTAGGCACTTTTGCAAGCGCCAGCGTCCATCGCCGAGCCCTGCCTGATTGCTCACAGAGCTTCAGGAATTCAGGATCTTTCATATCTGCACGGACGGATTCAGCAATTATTTTTTCATATTTATGCAGGACATCTTCAGGTGCGATGCGCTCCAGAACGTTTTCCTGTTCAAGCAGTTTCAGATCATCGCTTAAAGGATTCTGTCCGATCCCAGCCCAGCAGGCTTTTTCTGGATCGAGTATGTAGAGTTTGTCAAAATAAAGTGCTGCTGCTTTCAATAGCAGTCCCTGCTCGCCTTTGAAGGAGGCGTATGGGTAGTAAAAAATACTGTGCTCAGTCATTCCAAAACCTGCCGTAAGGATACGGATACTCATCTATATCGAAGCTGAACTCCTTTCCTTCAGGGAAGAAGAAATCACGCCCTGCATGTGCCTGTATTCCCTGAATATCCCTGACCCTGCCTGTTGCTCCATTGTACTTTTCCTGTTCATCTATCACTGAATACCCGCAATTATCGTCAAAAATACCCAGCCTTTCACTGAACTTCACGCTGATACATTCTTTTTGACTTGTTTTTACCATTTTTATCTCCCTGTGATTTTCAATAAATAGTGCGACCCATTTCCCATAGCCTCCTGCTTACCCTCATTCCAATCGAAGGCAAGTTCAGCCCCGAGTGGGATACTGCTATCGAACAGCCCCAAGACCCCTGTCGCTACTGCTACCGGGAACAGTGGCATTACCCTGAAAGCAAGCGAGATTGTGGCTGACGCCGCAGCAGCGATCAAGCCCGCGAGCTCGAGAGCTGATTTTTTCCACCCTGTATTGAGCCATGAATCATGGGCCTTTTTATTCTTTTCCATTATACTGTGAATTTTGAGTATCACACTGACTTCTAGATTTTTAGCAAATTCGTTGCTCGGTGATTCTTCATTAATCTCACAATCAAGCCATCTCAGTTCATAGCGTGATTTATCGAAATCTTTTCCAAGTCTTTTACCGATGGTGATGATTCTGAGGCTTTTAGCTAAGATGTCGGTATTTGTAGCTATTCTTCCGCTAACCTTCATCTGTTTTCTCTTCTTTGATAATTCGTGTAATCTACTGATTGTTGCCCCGTCTATGATGCCTATTACATCTAGATTATGTTTATTTTGAAAATATAGTATTGCAGTATGGTCTCTAAGTCCAAAATACTTCTTTTTCTGTTCATCAAAATGGATGCGATAATCTAATCCCTTCAACCTATAATAGATAATCATAACGCTCTCCCATTTCATACACATTGATAGATTTTTTACTTTAGGTTTCATAATATTTTTCTTCTATGTTAGGGAATGGGAGGACGTTGGAATCCTGTAATGAGTTCTTCGACTGGCACACCCAGTCGAGCTTGAATCTGAGCAGCCAATCCGAACTCCCGAGGGTTAATTACGCCTGGCACAATAAGATTCACTTCCTTAACACCTTGAACGCCTCTTACAAGTTGCCCGTTTTGGTATATGGCCAAATCAAGCCATCTTTCACTTCCCGCGATTAGACCACCTGGGACATGAACCTCGAAGGCAACACTAAAACCTTGCTGCTCAGCTTGCGCAGCTCTCATAAGTATAGCCACCCGTGTTTCCAAGTTACCAGAACGGCCACCTAGCTCTTCTAACGCAACTCCTGCTGCATACTTCTCGGAAATCAACCGTCTGAACTGTGCTAATGTCTGCGGTGTATCTTGCCCAAAGCCCATTCGCAAGCCAGCTTCTTCAATAATTAATCTTCTATCCATCACTTCGATGCCTTCATTGCGAAGGAATCTGATGATAGGCCTTAAAGTTCGAATTGAAGCAGCTAACTCGGAAGTGACTGGAGTAGCTAACCTGGAAGTAACTGGAGTAGCTAACCTGGGAGTAGCTGCCCCCGCTCCCGTCTTACCCCCAGCTCCAGCCATGAAAAACAACACTGCCCCTGCAAGAAAGCCGTTTCTTCTAGTTTCCTTGGCAATTTCCGCCATTTCGTGCGTAAATTTATAGACCGCATTAATCTCATTCTCACTCCATCCAATTTTGGTTAGTTCTTCTTTGGATGGGAGAAGAGGCGTTTGATCAGCTGGAGGAGGTTCAAACAGAGAGAAGGGAAAACTTAAAGCCGTCATTTTAGCTCGCATGCTTTCTTCTGCGACGTTTCTCATAGCCCACGATACTTTTTCTTCTAGATTTCTTTTATTGGCCCTTCTCTCTAGTTCGTTATCAATTTTGTTCATCATGATAGTATTTGAACTTGTTTCCTTCTTGATCTGGGCAATTCGATATTTCATCCACAGGTGCTTTAACCCCTCATCACTAAAATGCGATAAGAGTTCGCTTTGAGTGCCTGTGGAATCTAAATACATTATAGGTGAGGAGCGTCCGTATTGATAGAGATTATTTCCATCGGCTAGGCCGGCAGGATCACCGCTTATCCACTTCCCTAGCCACGATGCATAGTACCGCGCCCCGTGGTAATATAATCCTGTCTCCTCATCCCGCTCCTTGCCCGTATAGCGGTAAAGCTTGATCGGCACTTCGATATCCTTTCGCACCGCCTGGTACGATGTGCTGCCGTAGGGATAGTACTCCTCACATGAAATCCTGTGAGCATCCTTATCAAGCTCCATCACAGAAGAACCTAGCTGATTCCCTAACTGATAGCGCAAAAGTTGGCGCGGCACTCTATCACTATTTTTTGTATCTTTTATACGGGTCTCGACCATGGCGATCCGCTGCTTATCATCCATAATATGAAGCGTTTCACGCTCAAGAATCGATGCACCTTCACGCTTCCAAAATATCTCAAAGCTGCCAAGGTAGATACGCTCTTCAATAACACTGCCGTTATTCTTCTCAGCTACCTTCCGCACTCGCTGACCGCCGACATCATAAACATAATAAACCTGTTCATGGCCTTTCTTTGCATGCTGCATTTGGTCTTTAAAATCCCACTCTATATTCTCAAGATGTGGCATTGATTTCATGTTGCCGTGTGGGTCGTATGTGTAAGGTTCTTGGATAGGTTGCTGCCCCTTGGGATGAACAACCGTGCAGCTCAGGCGATTGCTTCTCCTGTTATGTTCGGTCAGACTGTTCTCCATATATTTATAGGCGCGATCCCAGTTCCCGTTTTTCGCATTGTGATCAAACAACAGGATGTTCCCTACCTCATCATAACTATAGAACTCGGAGTAATTGCGCATCTTCTTTCCGTCATTCGGATGAGCCAGACCAATCCTGAACCTATCGTTCCATGTAGTATGAGGCTGTGATGCCTGTCCTATGTGTTCTCTACCTGATGCTTCGATCAGTCGGTAGATTGCATCATATCTGTATTCAGACTCCGGTTCCACTACTTCACCATAATGATGAATTATAGGCTGGGCATCATCACGAACGGCTGTGATATTGCCCGCAGAATCATAAGTGTATAATACATCCTGCAGGCGCTCCATACCGCGCAGGGTCTCCAGATGTTCCAAACGAAAGGTTAACGGATTATATTTATATATTGTGCTGACATCATTTCCATACACAATCAATTCGCGTTGTCCCTTCGCATTGTAATTGATGTTCTTAACCACGCGATGGAGAGTTGTGTCAGGATCAAGTAATCTCTCATCCTTTGTGTCCCGATTAAACTGATCAGAATCTATCCCAAGCCAGATATCCTCACGCTCAAGAAGGTTAGCTTCGTTATAAATAGGCTGGATAACATTGAGTTTCGTCCCTGCCCTGTGGGGAGCTATGATTTGGATGGGGCGGTTAAGGGCATCGTAGATTGTGCTGCCTGTGAACGTCTCATTAGTCACAACATCAGCAGACCAGTTGATGATGTTCTTGTAATCATATGCCAGAGCCCGGCTGCAGTGCAGTAGGTTACCCTTGAAATCGTAGGCTTCATCTTCATCAGTGACCGGATTATGAGCCATGTTCGTTACAATGCCCGCGCTGTCGTATTGCCTGAACATGCGGGTGCGCAGGTTCAGGTCTTTATCTTTCGCTTGGTTCTCACCATAGTCCGTCTTCGCAAACAGCACGTCCATATTATAAGTGCGCGGATCCGAGTAGTTAGCGTCCGTCCCTCTCACGAACTGGCGAAGAGGGCGGCGAAGCTCATCGTATTCAATCCAGAAGTTATGCCCGCGGCTATCCCAGGCGCGAATGGGTTTACCCGCCACGTCGTTCAGCACCCAGCGCTCACCAGCTTCCATGCTTATCTGGTAGATGCGGTTGCCGAGCATATCATAGTCATACTTCATAATGATGCGCTGTTCTAGCTTTTTTTTGTCGTTTTTCCTCTCGTCCCTAACTTCGCGCTGGTTGCCTTCGATATCGGAAATAATCCATGTGCGGTAGAACTCTTC
This sequence comes from Candidatus Methanoperedens nitratireducens, assembly GCF_900196725.1. Taxonomy (GTDB): domain Archaea; phylum Halobacteriota; class Methanosarcinia; order Methanosarcinales; family Methanoperedenaceae; genus Methanoperedens; species Methanoperedens nitroreducens_A. The sequence continues at coordinate 17,130 of NZ_FZMP01000032.1, forward strand.
GACGGGTGGATTAGTGTGGGGAGTGTTGCTTCGTTTGAACCTGTTGTGAGCAACTGTCATGAAAGTGCGCCCAAGCGTATCTAAATAAGCGACAGTGGGAGTATTACTGTGAATGCCCGCCTTTTCCGCAGCACTTTTCTCATAGTCTCCGAGCGTGCCGCCGATACGCTGGGTATGCCATGTTGGAAGATATTCGGAATCGGGTAATCTCTGGAAGAAATTCCCCACATCTTCATCGGTTTTTGGATCCGATCGAAGGATTGTATCATTCACATCCCAGAATTCCTGCCGCCACGGATTAAAAACCACTTTTTCATAAGTATGATTTGGGTGCAAGGTGGCGATAACACGCTCGACCGGGTCGTAGAATAGCACAGACGGAACTCCAGTATCGGTCATCTCAGGCTCTTCTTCGTACAGATACGTACTGCTAAAGAAGGGCTCGTACTGCTTTACTGGCTTGCCCTTGTTGTTGTAAACAGTTCGCCCTTTGCCGATCCATCGATGATTAGTATTTGCCTTCTTTGGCTCTCCATTTTGAAGAACTAGCTTGCCAGGTTTAATGTCGCCACTGAGTAAAGTCTCATCTTCCTCGCGCTCTGGTGCATCGCCTGATTCTGCTTGGATCTTATTTTGGATCTCTCTTCCGAAACCATCCGAATAAGTAAAGTTGATTTGGATTGGAGAGCTGGCACCCCCCGGGTCTCTTGTATGAATTTCTCTTGCCAGCGTGGCAGCAAGCGGTGGTTGACCGCAGCGCAGAAAACGGTCGACGTCATAAATAATCCTAGTGGTTGCATCTTTTAACAAATTCTTTGCTTTGCCCCTCGGGTTATCGATGAATGCCTGAATTTCCGAAAGGATAATATCAGCTTTGAATCCGGTCAATGAATCTCCTTTGGGTTTACCATCTGGCTCTTTTACCTTACCCATCACTGCTGTGCCAGCAACCATGCCAAGGGCGTCAAAAATAACCTCTGAACGATTTCCATTTGGGTCATAAACAAGGCGCGGTTGCATCACACGGTAATCGTTCTCAACTTTCAAACTTCTGTTACTTTCTTTTGTCTCAACAGTAATAATATTCCCAACAGAGTCCTTGGTCTCCACCATTAGAAGATTGTATTTGTCATATCTGATTCTGGTGAATTGACCGAAAGGATCCTGAAATGCCTGCGGTAAATAAAAATGCTCCTTTGCGAATACAGGGTCGTAAGGAATTGGATTAGGGGGATTATCTGGGATGGGGGAAAGGAATAATCGGCCCGAAGGCACCCACCATTGGCCATCTTTGTCCGTAGATGGGAATAGTAGCTTTGATTTATACTCTTTGCTGTCAATATATGCTCCTTCTTTAGCAAGCATATTCGACATGTCGCCAGTATTCACTTTGCCGCTATCTATAAAATTCTTTTTAAGCAATCCTGAAGTGAAGGCTAGCTTATAAGTTTCGTAAGGAAGTCCCAATGGATCAAGCGATCCTAAGGGCAGAGGTTTGGAAAGATCATCCTTGTAATAAAGCTGCCTCACATGTTCAATCAGGCGGCGTGATGGCGCGCTCAATGCTGTTTCATCTACCCCCCATTGCTCATATGTAAGATCATGCCGCCCATCGCTGATAGACTTAACCTTACTCACCATCTCATCAAATCGGAATAAATTGGTTATCTGCAGTAAGACAGGTTTCGCAATTTTCAAGAGTTCATAGGTACGTGTTTGGCACAATAGGGGCGTACGATAGATGTCATTCTGACTAATTGGATTGGTATAGCTGTTCTCCGTATAAGTGATGCACGTGCGCTTTTGTTTCTTCCTGTCCTCATCTGTAAGCAATGAATCGAGATCATCATGGCGTCGTCCATAACCAATAGCGACAGATTGTAAAACATTCCCGAACTCATCAACCGCCAGAGTCATAGAATGACTGACACGCGGGTCAGCCAGGTTATTAAAGAGCTTCCGTTCATAGTGAAAATCAACCGTTTCGTGTGGATGGACGAAAAAGACTGCATGCCTGTTCGATCTTTGTGGCTGCAGGATTTCGATCGTATAGTTACGCTCAGAAACACTATACGGTCTTTTCTCTTCCTCAGTACCATCAAGAGCATAGATTTCCTGACGCAGTATTGAACCTTTGAGAGAGCGGTATGCTTCCTTTACTTCCTCAATAGATAGGTTATAAGGTACACGCGAACCATCAGCAAGATGAATCGCATCAGGCAGCACTGTATCATCAAGCAGCATGGCACGCATTTGCCGCAGTTGCGCTTCCGATGTGATAAGACCGAATTCACTATAATATTCATCTTCAAACTGTCTGGAGATGCGTATCCCATCCAGGTAAGCGCCGTTGTGGAACCAGGTCTTTATCAATACTGGAGGAACATGGGATGCTGCATCAATATTGGTTGCAGATGGCAAGGTATCATTAGTGCTGAGTGTGCCAAACTCCTCGGTGTCCCATTGTTCGACCATGCCGAAACCACGAAACTCCCGCTCGAAACCATCGAAGTAACCGTGATGATAAGCATACCGTGTGACAAAACGGTTCTGGCTAATCCAGTCCCTGACCTCAACACGCTCCACTACATGCACGGGAAAAGGTATTCGTGTGACCCATGGTTTTCCTACTTTTTTATCTGCAATATAAAACTTGGTAGATGGAGCATAAGTCACGCTTGTCTCCGCACCCATGTTGTTTTTTACCGAAATTAGAAGATGCGGTTTTTGTCCACCCATCAGGTCGATATAGAGCATCTGACGGCTCCCGTCAACGGGCAAAAGGGATGACCATAATAGACAGGCTGTGCCGTTGCCAAGCAGATCAACGACTGTGACCGAAGTGAGGTTATCAATGTGAGGGAACTGAGTCAGGGTTCGTGCTTCACCCCAGCTATTCCCGGACTGATTGAAATAAATATGAATACCTTCATTTCTAAGGTAGATGATATCAATTGTGCCAGAACCATCGATATCTGCAAGCAGAACGCGCTTCTGGTCGAAAATTTCAGGAGCATCGAACCATGGTGAGTTATCCATTGTCACTTTGGCACCAAATTGGCCGTAGCCAAGGTTGGGCCAGTAGCATACCTCTCCGTTGCGAATTCGCACAAGGTCTGTCAAACCGCCGCCGCTCATATCTGCAAGATAAATGGATTGGGTACCGTCGGCGAAAATTAACTTTGGTCCCTTTTCCTCATCAAAAGGTATGCTTACTTTCTCGGATATCCCAAAGCCCTGCTCAGCCAGGGAAGGATACCAGGTAAAGACATTATCTTCGGTGATCAGGATATCGGCATGTCCATCGCCTGTAAGATCAAGGAATTTAAGATTTGGTTCATTCCAATTAATATTTGGTAAAGAATCGAACTTGGTAAACTGCCCCCAGTGCCCATCTTGAGTGCGCTCATAGAAACCGGATACAAGACCACCAAATTCGACTAGATCGATCTGACCATCCCCATCCATGTCTATAAGTTGCTGCCTCCCGCTATTCAAGGCAGCAAGCGATGGTTTTTCTGAAAGTAACTGGAGCGGGCCAAAATTCCCTCCTCCCAGGTTTGGTTTATAAAACCATCCTTCTGCCTGTTCCGTGAGAATACCGGAAAGACCTTCTCCATCCAGATCTATCCATCGATAACTCATGCCATCTAAACCCTGTGGCAGATTTTCGAGGCTTTTAGCGTCTATCTCCGATATCTTTTCTTGAATGGTTGCTTTAGTGTACTCAAATTCGAGTGGCGGCAGTGATCTCTTTAGATACGTCCCATCAGTTTTACGAACAAATCCTGATTGGATGATTTTATTGATAAACGAAGCGACAGGGCTCTTATTATAATAAAATTCCGTAGAGCGAACAAGGTAATCTTGTGTGCCAAGTTCATCAGGAAAATGATGAAACATTAACACGCGGTGACATAGACGATAGGTGCGAACTTCGAAGCCTGCTTTATATGTGGAAAAAGCATCCTGTCTGATTCTCCATGGGGATGTATCCTGTGGAGTCGGGTGTTCCAGATCATGTTCGCCATAGTCGAAGACTACTTCAAATAGCCAGTCTTTGCGTTCCAATAAATCTTCATCAGCTTGGCGAGGGGTCTGGTTACCGTATCGGATATACTTCAAGTATCGGTTAGCTTGACGTGTCAGGTTACTTCGATTCTTTTCATGAACTTTAGATGTAACAACTTCTAACGAGTCCTCTTTTTTGTATTCATAGATAACTGCATTGCCTTTGTCATCATAGCTTTCGCTGATAAGCCAGCTAAAGACCCGGGCCTTATCATTCGGATCTGCTATTCTTTCATTGATAGTTTTTCCATATATCGTTGTTACGTTATCTTTTGTTATAGATCTCCAGTGAATATCGCCTGTTTGTTTATTCACCCAGCGTTCGATGCGGGCGAACAGTCCCTCGATTCTGGGGCGATAGCACTGTATATTAAATGCATTGCTGACAGGAACTGTATGTTCGAATACCGGCACAAGATCTTCAAAACCTGATAAGATAAAAATATCCGATTCATCTGCATCCTGATATTTTGGTAAGCCTTTATCGGTTTTACGGGTGATAGACGGCAGCGAGAGGCCCCAGCCAAAGCCGAAGGGTCCGTTACCTGAACCAGAATCATATGAGAGTGAGAGTTGCGGACCGAAGCCAGAGCGGCCAGGGGTAGTGAAGATTGGGACATTGAGAGATCCAGTGCCAGTCACGGGATTAGCTGCAAATTTCTCGCCAATTCCGCGAATTGCGCCTCCGCCCTTCGGGAGCGATATGGATGGGATGGGGGAGGCTCCTCCACTTTGATCGATTGCTGCTGCTCTACTGTTTGGTCCATTAACTTCGCCTGCTCCCTGACTTCCTTTTGGCGCTGTAGTTGTATTTAAAGAATTAACTGCGAACTGGCCATCGGGCCTTACGCGAAAACCACCATTCATTTTCCACCACCGTTTTTGAGAAATGAGCTACCCTAATTTGAATGACTTGATCTTTTTTCATCTAACTACCGCCATTTTTGACCATGTCCACGGCTACTATTATCTTGCATTATATTAATTTTTCGATAAGAAACAATGTGCATCGAAATTAAATACTAATAGCTTATTAAATATCTTAATGTTATAAATAATTGGCAATTTTTAAAGTCTCTCGACCCTGTAGAATTATACGTATAAATTTCGTACAAAGAGAAGTAACGAATATTCTTGGCGAATAGGATACTGTATATTAATATAATTCTTCCATTACCATTTCGCAAGCCATATTTAATCTATCTCTGCGAAACTCGTATCCACCTGTCGCCGTTATCCTCAAGAAGACCATAATCTGTGATATTCATCACGCTCGTAAACCCTAACATACCAGTTACTTCTAAAGTTGAACCACGTTTAACATATACACCTTTTGAAGTAAACTTAGGATCATCTGGAATAATAAGATAAGTTCCATCATCCCTAAGTTCTAGAATCTTAGAAGGCGTCTTATCGAGTTTATAAGTGCCAATATTTGCATCATTAGTGACACACCCGGAGAACAGGGATACAAATAGAATCACAGCTGCAAATATATTGAATCTCATTCAAAACTCACCTTCTTGAGCGGAATAAGTACGATTGTTTTACCATCCCATTTAGCTGCAAGCTCCTCACCCTGCTCAAGACCCACGTCGAATCCTTTGGGTAAGTTGATGGTCGCACTTCCGTTAGGTTTCTTGTAGTACTTGGCGAATGTATATTTAATATCTTCCTTCGAGGTTTTCTCGTCTTTGGCCATGTGTATGGTATATTTTGTTTGAACTTATATATATTTTGCTTGATTAGGTAATTTGTAAGCAAAATATATAAAATATCAAGTTATTACATAGATTTATGAAAAAGTATGTAATATGTTTAATAGCATTCATAATGCTGGGAGGACTGGCTTCGGCAGCTGCTAACGACAGCGATGGTAGCGATCTGATGCAGCCTGGTATGGGACGTGCCTGGCTTGAACAACAGGGAGCGGATGTACAGGAATTACTTAACTTTGTGCTCGGTGCCCTTGCAGTAGTGACCATAGTTGCTTATGCGATATTTACCGGGAAAGCAGGGATCGGGATTATGGCACATTCGACAACTATGGGTGACCCAAGGGAACGGTCTCACGCACAGAATGCTTTACTGCAGGTCCTTTACGCACTGGTGGCAATAGTATTACTAATAAAAATAGGGATTCGTTTCTTTGGCTGGTATTGATTGCCTTTCTTTTTTCAATACAGTTCAATCCAGTTAATGCAGGAGTGCTGGAAGAATTGAACAGTACATATATTACCGACGTCTTTGGGCTTCCTCAATACAAGGAATCAGAATTGCGCCCAGACATCCAAATGACCGCAGCCGGTCATCTACAGGGCTGGGTTGACATCGTGGGATTCCAGAATATGGCGAACATCAGTGGCACACTCTATATCCACGGCGACCCTGCTGCAAATGCAGTGGCACGTGGTAATGCCGGAATACGGCTTGAACCGCCCGGAGTCTCACCCGAACTTACCCAGAGCATATCCGTTAGGCAGGACGGGATATACACTGTAGCTACTCTGCATGTATCTTTAAAGTGGTATCTTGTCTCCTGCGACGATGACGGATGCTGGATAAGCGGCAGTGAGACAGAAGAGCACGACTGGATAGATAAAGAGATCTCTCCGCCACAATACACATTCCCGGGACCGCAAAACATGACTATAGAAGAGTTCGGTGGCTTTTATCCGGTGAGCCTGATTCACTTTACAGACCTTGATGACTCAATAATATTTTTCAATATCACAACGCAAAGCGGCTCTGTTGAACATTTGCTGAACATAGGTAAAGTCGAACTCACAAGAAAAGGAATCCCTTACATGAACGTCACTCCTTTCTCAGTATGGAGGAAAACGGGAAAAGGAATATACCACCAGGGTGACGACCCGATAATGGATAATGGAACAATAACCTCAGTATTTTTATGGATGCCTTTTGGAAGAGCGCCGGATTACAATTTCAGCGAATATGCTGTTTACCACCAGAATAAGCCAACAAGCATAAATCCGGCAATAGGTTACATAATTTATGTAGTTTTGGTATTTTTGGCAGGAATTTACATAATGTATAGGTCATCGAGGTTCAAATGAAAATGAAACGAGTTATATCATTTCTGGCTCTGTGCCTGGTCCTTGCTCAGCCAGCAGCAGCTGCATTCGATCCAATTGAGCTTATCCCTGACCTTATTTCAGATGGATTTGACAGGATATTGGAGTCGCAGGCAGATAACCTGTACGATATGATAGGCGTGAACAGTTCAAACGTACAGCCTGCCGTATCCACCCTGATGGCGCAGGAGAACGATTTTCTATCAAATCCAATGGTACAGAAAGAGAAGAACTTCACAGCATTCTGGTATTTCGTGTTCTACATAATATTCCTGCTGGTGGGTGGGATAGGCGTGATGAGGGAGTCAGCAAGTTTTGACACCATGGGGAATGTTTTTGGCAGCTGGAGAAACAAATATTTCGAGATAGCCATAATCGCCCCCCTTGTATGGGCTTTCTACCTGTACGGGCTGCAGTGGATATTCTCATTCGAGTCAATACTTGCAAAATCAGCATTCTTAGAATCGATGAATTTCGTTTCGTATTCTCCGGAAAACTCCACAGCATATCTTTTAAGAGCGCTGAGTTTTGTCAGTTTGATGATAATATTCTATTTCAGGTATCTTGTTGTGGGTATTGTGTCAGCTTATTTCCTTTTGTTTGCTGCTGCAGGATTTTTCTCGTGGACGAGACCTTTTGCAATGATGGTACTCTCGTACGGAGCCGTTATGCTGTTCTCAAGGTTCCTCATGTGTCTGATATTGCTGGGAGGGACTGGATTGATGGGTGGACTGCCATACCCTCTGAATGAATCGCTGCTGCTTTATCTCGTTATCACAATGGGAGCTCTGCTTGCAGGGATAGTCTGTATCCTGTATCCGGTTTTGTCTCTGTTCGGTAATCAAATAAAGTACCTGGTAGTGGGCAGATATTTGTTCGGATCAGGAAGGGGATCTAATTAGGGGTGTATTAAAATGGATGGCAAACAATCCCATAAAATAATCGTTCCTCTGCCGCCGAGATATATTGTCGAGAAGCTTCAGCTTGGGCCCCTGGAGTTATCCTGGGACCAGGTAAAGGTAATGCTGGTGTGCGCTGTCCTGACTGCAATAATAATTGGAGCCGGAGAAGGAACGTCAGGTCTTTTACTGAATTTTGTCGTGCTGTCAGTAATATGGGGACTCTATTACAAATATGCAAGAACCCATGAGGTGCTGGTAGAATCAAAGATAATTTTCGCTCATAAGCTCAGAAAGTTAAAAGGGCTGGACAGATATTCGAGCATCTCAAGTCCGGATAAACAGGTCTCTGAGCTGTACAGATTCAATATAAAGAACATATCGAAAACCGGAGTGATAGATTTCGGGGACAACAGGTTCGGAGTGATCCTGGGATGCGATACGCGCTGGCTTGATGATGAGGAACTGGCTCTGAACATAACCAGAGTGAGCGGGTTCCTGAACTCAATACAGCCCAGGACTCTATTGAAGGTTCGTGCAAGCTCCCAGATACCTTACCTGAATCCTGTGGAAAGAATGGTGATGGAGCAAGTGAATCAACCAAGGTCCCATAACGAAAAGGCCCTGCTTTATTCCCTGCACGATCTATCTTCCAGGACGCCTAAGACCACGAACTGGGACGTGAAGATATTCATTGGAGTTGTATCTAATCCAGAGGAAATAGAGACCCTGATGATGACTCTGCTGCCTGGAGTGCTGAACAGGTTGCAGGCAGCCCACACCGTATCAGCGGTAATAACACAGCGAGATAAGATCTACAATATCTTTGCAAACGACAATACAAGACATCAGGTGCAATCCAACAGGACTCCTGCGCTCTACGGAGAGAAGGCGATTTGGAAGAACACACTGCGCCAGATAATGCAGGGCTCGATCATAGAGAACAAAGACCATCTTCTTGTCAACAATACTGAGTACATTTCCTGCATAATTGTGGGAATACCCGTTGGAGGGGTAAGCGGTTTCCCTCCAACGCTTTCGCCGGAAATACTGACTCAGATATACAGGCTGTCTGCAAGCGAAGAACATGTGATCAGGATAGACCAGAGTATATATCCGATAGATTCTCCGAAAGCGCTTGTTGAGATAAAGAGAGCGATGAATACCATCAAAGGGAATGAGGAATCGCTCCAGAACAATCAGACAGCACGCTTCGATATGGGGCTTGACCAGGAGGACCTGAGAGCCCTGTATGCCCAGATCAAGGACGGGAAGGAGAGCATGTTCGACATAAACTTCATTGTCACTGTCTTTTCTCCCTCGTACACGTCGCTGCTTGCAGGAATATCCAAGGTGCGGGCTATCCTGAGCGCAAACAATATCATGAACCGAGTGCCCAACGGCAGGATCCTGGAGACCATCCAGTGCACCCAGTTCCTCCCCTACTATGACGAGAAGATCTCAGTCTGGCTTCCGACTTCGGGGATATCGAGAATCACACCTTTGGTCAACGGCCCCAACAATATTGTTTCGTCCCGTGGAGTTTATTTCGGGAATGATATCCACACGAACCAGGAGATAATAATTGACCTCGATAAGCTTGGAGCAAGCCACACGCTGATGATCGGCCCGACAAGGTCAGGCAAGACCACAGCCATGGCAATAACAGGGATAAGGACCATCCTGAACGGGGACGACGCCATCTACATAACGAATAAGCCTGACTCGACCACAAATTATCTTGCAGTGGCAGAATATTTCAGCGATGTCAGCCAGATCATCAATCTTGGAAGGCAGCCTGACGGCAGGACGTGTTATAACATCAATCCTCTTGAGATTATCTTTAATGAGAACGTTCCTTTTGATCCCATCTCAAAGTTCTATGAGCACGTAAATACCGTGAAGTTTTTCCTGAACCTGCTGACAGGCGGGGACAGGACTCACAAGCAGATGACGTACATAGGCGAAACGCTCGTCGAGCTCTATGCAAAGTTCGGAATTGTCCCTGAAGATAGGAAAACCTGGAGACAGGAAAAGCAGCCGACATTCCTTGATCTGTATGATATCTGGGAGAGGGATAAAAAGAAATACAAATCAGATGCAACTATCGAAGCAGTGTACAGCAGAACTTCATCTCTCAGGGATACACTGAGGTGGCTTTCAAACCCTACTAACGTAGACCTGACAAGGCAATATACCGTGATAGACCTGTCTGCCATTCCCATAGATACCCAGGAGGCTATGAATTATCTTCTCACAGCCATCCTCGCACTGAGGTTCAACATAAATTCAAAGAGAAAGACCACGATCATGGTCGATGAAGCAGGCGTGTTCCTGAAGAATGCCAGACTGCAGGACGAGTTCTCAAGAATGCTAAAGCAGGCTGGAAGTTATGGAGTCAGGATAATAATAGGGTCTCAGCAGCTGTCCGATCTCTCCAGCATCGGTCCTGAGCTGAGGGCGAACATCTTCATCTCAGAGGTATACGGGCTGAACATCGGAAAGAGTATTGACGATGTGGTGAGATTTTTCAAGCTATCTAATAACGATGCGCACTTTTTATTATCCTGCTCAAGGCCAGGCATGTGTGCAGTATCCGTGGGATACCCGTATGCAACGACATATCATATGCAAAGGGTGGCGTCCGATCTTGAGGCCCAGATCCTGTTCGGGAAACAGAAGCGGCAGGTTGCTTATACCTTTATTCACCCTGATCTTGAGTCTTTTGCGAAAGAGCAGGGCGTAATCATGTCTGACTGGATAAATGGCGATACATCGGTGCTCAGGACAGAGAGATTGGTGGAATGGGCACAGCGGGTAATTGGGACAGGAAAGGTCTTTGCATACATAGACAAGGGAAAACTCAACAACGGGCTTATATTGAATCAGAGCAAAGAGCATTTTTTGAGCGTCGTTCAGATCGCAGCTTGTTTTATCAAAAGGAATATCAAAGTAGAAGTTAACCACTATGATGATGCAGATGTAGTGGCATGGCTTCCAGATGGACCAGTGGCTTTTGAGTACCAGACCCCGGGGTATAATGATCCAAAGATACTGACCGAGAAAAGGAAAAGCAGCGAAAGCAAATACGGTCGTCTGCTTTTTGTAGGCAATACTCAGAGCGTCAGGGAAGTGGCGCAGGCAATAGGGACGGATGAAATCGTAATCCCGCGAGGCGCTCAACTTGAGGAGAAGATAAAAGCACTACTTGGAGAAACGAATCTGGAACAAGCGATTTAATTAAGACAGGGAAAAAGCAGGAGAAGCAAGAGCGGCCGTCTGCTTTCTTCGTAAAAGAATTGGATTATTCCGTTACGTAATCAATAGGAGTATATAAAGAGGGGAGAATTGAGAAGCAAAGCAGTATGGAGGAAAACGACCAGTTTAATCCGGTTTATTTTTTAAAAAAGGCGTTTTTAGAGCAGATCGCCATAAGGTACTTTATTATTGGGCCGTTGCCAGGCTGCCACCCTCTTGTTTTATGGAGATATCTGGTGTGGTAGATCGTGTGAAAATGTTGGAACTATATTGAAGGATTATGAAGTATCTGAGTAATAGAGGATAATTAGAACCGAATCTAGAAATTGAAATGATGAACCCATAAGTTTTAAAGTGTGAACCTGTAAGTTGAAAGTGAAATATTCCTGCAATTGAGTCTGGTGGATGAAAGATTGCATTTCAAAAGCGTGTTAAGTCGAAACCATTTTGGTTGTCCGATCAAAAGTTCTTGTTTGCATTTTTATTTTTTGAATGACCTCAAAATTAGTGAGTTTTGCCTCTGAGTTCGTCTTTCAAGCATACAGCTATGAACTTAAAACGGCTTGGTACTCATGTAGTCTCCCGCCTGAAAGCCTCACATGCAAAGGTTAACAAAACACTTCTTTCGTTTTTTAACTCTGTTGTTACCTGCATGGCTTTACGTGAAACAGGTGAGAGGCATCACGACGATATGCTATATTCCCATTTCAAATAATCTCTGCAATCGCATCGATCTCTATCTTTGCGTTTTTTGGAAGCTTTGCAACACATACAGTAGAGCGGGCAGGCTTGCTCAAATAAAAATAAGATGCATAAATCTCGTTTACTTTTGAAAAATCATTAATATCTGTAAGATAAATAGTTGTCTTGACAACACTTTCAAGGCTGCTCCCCGATGCTTCAATAACAGCTTTCAGGTTATCAAGAACTCTTTTTGTCTGGGTCTCTACATCACCATCAATGAACTGCTGAGTCTTAGGGTCGATTGCGATCTGACCTGATAGATAGACCATTTTATTTACCTTGATAGCTTGTGAGTAAGGGCCGATAGCATTTGGCGCTTCGCTTGTATTCATGATTTCCTTCGGACTCATGAAACACTATTACTAATATCATTAATCATTAAACTTATGTTTTTGGGTTCTGTCAAGTCTGCGTTTGCCAAAAGTGAAGCGCTATAATCAAGAAGGCAACTAAATACGATTTACTTAATATTATAAAATTAACAAACGATAACTTGACAGTACCCATTCTATGGGGCATAATCCACAGGAGCTACGCCTTCGAAGTACTACGTTCTCAGAAATCAGATAGGAATAGAAAAATATATGGCATGAGCTGCAAACAAACGCATTTATATTTAAGCGGCAAAAATACTCTTGTTTATGTGATGACTTATGTCAATAAAATTCACGAAGACTGATAGGTCTTTGTAAAAAAATAACGTCACATCCATACTTATTCAATTCCTCGATTACAATGACCTGATATGCGTAACTCCTTGCCAGTCTATCTGGGGAATAGATTATAACCTTTTGAAACTCCCCATCTGCTGCACCGTCCCTTAGTGCATCCAGGCCAGGACGCTCCAATTTTGCACCGCTATAGCCTTCGTCAATGTATACGTGCTTTTCATTGAGTTCGAAACCCCTGTTAGAAACGTCCTCCTTTAGATGTGCAAGCTGGCTTTCAATTGTTTGCTCTAATTCTTGCTTTTAGGTCGAAACCCTTGCATATATTGCTACTTTCATTTCCCACTCACCTCATTTTCTTTATTGCCTCTTTTTTCTCCACATAGCCCCAATATTCCTGAGAACGCTCTATCAATACGGTATTGTGCATCCCTACACCTCCGCTCTGTCATAAAAACTACCAGCGTGTCTTTCATGATTAATCTCCCCCTTACTTTGAAAGATAACGCCGGGAGAATGTGATTTTGATGTTTTAGCTTTAGAAACGTGATTAAGAGATGTTTTCCGTGGAGGAATAAACAATTCAGTTTCTATTACGAATCGAAAAGTAGCATTTGCAACTATACAGTCATGTAACATTTAATGATAAGGCGTTTAGCTTGTATTCAAATCTCCAACACTTGAGGAGGAATATTCAGACATCCTTTAAGAGGAAAGTCCTGCAGCCTTGGTGACAGTCTTCCTCTACAGAAAGTTCTCAGACAGTGGCCGGTTCGAATGAAGGACATGAGCATAGTCGGAGATGCCCAGATTTGAGCGAAGCGATATCAGAGGTCGTTGGACTTTCCGAAATCAGTTAGAATGAGGAAAATCTTTTGGGAAAAGATAAGTTCCATTTTAAGCGTAATAAGCTTTTATACCTACTTTCAATAAATAAATGACTCTGAATAACAATCTGTGGATTTCGATCAAAGAGTATGATAATAAATGAAAATAGTACCAATTATGATGCTTGTTCTGCTTGCAGGTGCTATATTTTTCGCCGGGTGTATCGAGCAGAAAAAGGAAGAACTGTTAACTTTAAAGGTCGCGTATATCCCAATAACTTCTTTTGGACCAATCTTCATTGCCAAGGATGAAGGCTATTTCGCCGAACAGGGAATAAAAATAGAATTACTAAAATTCCAATCCGCGCAGCAAGCAATTCCCTCGCTAATCCAGGGTGATGTAGATGTAAGCAGCACGACCATCAACCCAGCTCTGTTTAATGCCATTGCCAAAGGGGCAAATATTAAAATCGTGGCAGATAAAGGCTCGACTGGTGGCCAATGCGACTTCAATGCTCTGGCAGTCAGAAAAGACCTATATGATAATGGAAGTCTTACAACTATCGAGCAGTTGAAAGGTAAGAAAATTGCCGTTGCTACAAGACCGAATTATTTATTAATAAAAGCATTAGACAAGGCAAATCTTACATCAAAAGATGTAGAATCGGTAGACATGGGTTTCCCTGAAATTGTGGCAGCTTTTGAGAATAATGCAATCGATGCAGCAGTCATGACGGAACCTTACCTTTATCAGGTGTTAAAAATGGAAAAAGCTGAAATCCTGTTACTTTCAGGTGAGATTATTCCAAATTTTTCTGGATACCCAATAGCATTTGGCCCTAATTTGCTTGAGAAAAATCCTGAACTTGGCAAAAAATTCATGATCGCCTATCTTAAAGGGGTAAAACAGCATAATGAAGGCAAAATCCCAAGGAATATGGAAATCCTTAAGAACTATACTCAATTTGGTACAGAGATACTTGAAGGATCCTGCTGGGGAGCTATCAGGCGGGACGGGTATATAGAAAAAGAGCCGATCATGCAATATCAAGATTGGCTGTTTGAAAATAAATACATAGATGTGAAAGTCTCAGATGATCAGATCCTGGATATGAGTTTTGTAGAGGATGCCAATCATGTACTTAAACCCGATAATGGATCGATTATATGAGAGTCTTATGTCGCAGCGTTTCGAAGACTTTCAGTAGCAGAAATAGCCCGGTTGAAGCTCTGAGAGGAATCAGTTTTGAGCTAAGGGAAAAAGAGTTCCTCTGTGTATTAGGACCAAGCGGCTGCGGGAAAACCACTCTTTTAAAGATCGTTGCAGGCTTATTGAAGCCTACTTCTGGAAAGGTAGTTTATTCGGGAGAAGAGTCAGCCGGTCCACTTAATACAATTGTATTCCAGGAATACGGGATATTCCCTTGGATGAATGTAATCGACAATGTTGCATTCGGTCTAGAGATGCATGGATTCCCTAAGAAAGAGAGGTATGAAATTTCGATGGAATTTATTAAAAAAGTTGGTTTAGGCAATTGCATCAAGAAGTATCCACACGAACTCTCGGTTGGCATGAAACAGAGAGTTGGGATCGCCCGCGCATTCGCCAACAATCCCGATGTATTACTTATGGATGAGCCCTTTTGTTCTCTTGATGCCCAGACAAGGCTCATCCTGCAAGGAGAGCTCCTGAGAATATGGAAGGAACACCGGCGATCTGTGATCTTTGTTACTCATGATATAGAAGAAGCAATTATGCTGGCTGACCGCGTGATAATCCTGACAAGTGCACCGGGTAAGATAAAAGAAGAAATGGAAATCAACCTGAGTAGACCGAGAGATTTCGAAATTACTAACACCAGAGAATTTGCAAGACTCCGAATGAAAATATGGGAGACTATTAAAGAAGAAGTCCTTAGAAGTATGGTGTTAGAGTAATGAAAAATACACGCCTAAATAACCTGGTGAAACTCATTTTCACTGCACTTCCTCTTATTATTTTACTAATTTTATGGGAATTTGTTATAAGACTTGGGTACCTTAAACCTCTTTTTTTCCCTCCTCCGTCTATGATATTCAAAACTCTAATAGAGATGGTGAGAAGCGGGGAACTGCAGGGGAACGTTTATGCCAGCCTGGTAAGGATTTTTTGGGGTTTTATTTTAGGCACCATCCCCGGAATCGTTTTAGGATTAATTATGGGATGGTCAAGAAAAGTGCGGGTTTTCACAGATCCAGTGATCGCTGCAACATATCCGATTCCAAAAATTGCAATATTTCCTCTTTTTCTATTGATATTTGGCGTAGGCGAGCTTTCGAAGATAGTTCTCATAGCATTAGGGTGCTTCTTCCTGGTCTTGATAAATTCGATGGCTGGCGTAAGAAACATAAATAAAACCTATTTTGAAGTTGCAGAGAATTACGGCGCCAGAAGAGTGAAAACTTTTACCAGGATCATTCTGCCAGGAAGTTTACCTATGGTTTTCAGTGGGGTGCGATTAGCGCTGGGAGGGTCGCTATTGATGGTTGTGGCAGCAGAATTCATAACTGCAAATAATGGTATAGGAGCCATGATATGGTATGCCTGGGAAACGCTTGAAACAGATAAGATTTATATCGGCATCTTAATCTGCAGTCTATTAGGACTTTTATTCACCATGGTGCTGAAGAAAATAGAGAAGATTTTTATCCCCTGGGAGGAAGCAACGCAAAATGAGATCGAGTAGAGTTAGAGGTCGGGAGAATGTCAATGTTTAATGATATTTCTGAGTTATTTCGTTTTTATTCGGATCTCTACAGGTTTTTGGGGGAAAAGATAACTCTTGAAGAGAGCATGGGGATAATTGCTCAGCGGTTAAAGAAAAGAGATGAAATGTTCCTTGAATTCATCAAGGAAAAAATCTATGAAAAAGAGGACAGCCCTTATCTCAAGCTCATGAAAACTACAGGGCTGGAATTCAAAGATATCGAATCGTTTGTGGCAGATAGAGGTATTGAAGGCACTCTTAAAGAACTGGCAGAAAGGGGTGTATATCTAACGATAGATGAGTTCAAAGGAAGAAGTGTTTGTAAAAGGAACGGTCATACATTCAGCTTCAGAGAAGAGGATTTTAATAATATAACCTCTGCAGCCGGTATCAGGGGTGCCACAGGTGGAACAAGAAGCCAAGGTACGCCGGTATTTTTCAATTTTGACTATATAAGAGAGAAATCAGTCCTGCGTAAAATTCTTCTCGATGCATTTGATATATTAGATTATCCCTGTGTTGTATGGTTCCCGGATGGTCTCGGGCTGTCTGTTACGCTTGAGATTTCAAAGCTCGGTAAACCGCCTTTGAAGTGGTTCTATCCTATCAATAGGGCAATCCAGAAGAAAAGCAACTGGTTTTCATCTTTCAAATACTGGCTCATGATAGAATCGATTGCTGCAACCACTAATATGCGCGGCGTCCATCTTCCAAGACCGGAGTATATTGATTTTGAGGATTCAATAAAGGTTGCTAAATATCTATCAGAGATTATAGAGAAGCATGGCGGTTGCTATGTAATTACCTATCCAAGTTCTGCGCTGAAGGCATGCAGGGCTGCAAAGGAAAAGGGATTAAGAATTGCAGGTACATGGTTCCTGCTGGGGGGTGAGCCATTCACTGATTTGAAAAAGAAAGAAATGGAATCTGTCGGAGCAAAGGGGGTTGGATTCTACATTTCAACTGAATCGGGTCCGATAAGTTTGACGTGTTCAAATCCAGGAGAGATCGACGACAGCCATTTGCTTGACGGTCATATTGCAGTGATACAGAAAAGAGAGGAGGTAAAGTTTTCCAATCTCACAGTAGATGCCTTCCTTCTCACGTCATTTTTGCCTGATGGACCCAAAACGCTCCTGAACGTTGAAATGGGAGATTTCGGGGTAATTGAAAAAAGAAGCTGCGGGTGCAGACTTGAAAAACTCGGTCTGCTGGAGCATATCCACACGATACGCAGCTTTGAGAAAATGACCGGAATAAGGATGAGTATGCTTAATAACGGTCTACTCAGAATAGTGGAGGAGATACTGCCTCGGCGGTTTGGGGGATCAGTTACGGATTACCAGATAGTTGAAGTGGAAGGAGATGGATTTACTGAACTGAATCTTCTGATTAGCCCGAATATCGCGGGTGTAAATAAAGAGAAAGTTCTTGAGACCATGCTGGATGAATTAAGAGCAATAGGGAAGAACTGCAATCTATCAATCGATATGCTGGAGAATGTGAAGAATATTAGAATAAAGCGTGAGTACTCGAAACGCACAAGGGTTGGAAAGGTTTTCAGTTTTCATGTTGAGCCAGCGAATCGGTAGATAGGGCTTGCCTAAAAATGACCGAAGGGTCGGAGCAGTAATATTATTTCTTGATTCTATTATTATCACTTTCCAGCATTTTCATATACAGTAGTCTCTACTTATCCACCTGTTTTGTCCAATAATTCAAAATCCACAGCAGGTTCATCCAATTCCTGAGACAATATTATTTTTGGCTGTTTTCCTATTTTGATTATTCTCAAAGATTTTCCAGCAAGAATATATAAAAATTTTTTAGATCGTTTGATAATTACCTTCTCTCCCAATTTTTTTTCTCTTAATTCCAGATCAAGGAAGTTTGAGAATTGAACCCTATCGCTTTTTGTATCGATTTTAGCTAAACATCTTATGCCCTCAAACATCACAACTGCCCAGGCTGGCGAAGATTGAGTCACAGCATCGATAAGGAGTTCACCCTTTTTTAAGAGAGACCAAATTCGTGAAAATTGAGTCACAGCATCAATTAATAAATCATCTTTATTCCCGGTTTCCCATTTTTTCCAAATCCACGTACAGAGTCCAATAAGTTCTGCTCATTTTTTATTATTGAATCATAAGGAAACCAGATTTCCCGGTTAACGTATTCTTTGTATATATTAAGTTTCCCATTTTCCTCTATTACCTGCAGACCCTGAGTTTCGTCGAAAACATCGATTTTGAGAAGAGCATGTTTATTGTTTTCAAGTGTAATTGTTATTTCGACTGGTTCCGTGGAGCAAGAAAATTCTGTTGAGGCAACAATGCGGATCATTCTGTTATCATCGGTTTTAACTATTTCTGCATCATCCGCCAGATCAATATTGAATGCATCCTTCAGATAATTACGGAGCCTATGAATTTCATTTCCCGGAACATTATCCCAGCTGAACAAATACCATTCTTTTTTGTTACCCATCAATGGATAAGTAAAAACATTTTGATAGCAGCCACCGCTGGTATCACATGTCTGGACTATCAACCACTGGTTAAGTTCAGGATTTATCCACTGATCAGACAGATGCTGATTGGGACCTTTGATTGAAATACGTTCAGTTATCTGGATATTCTCTGGATTTTCAATATCTACTCTATATACATAAAAAGGAGAAACAATATCATCAAGTAAATATGCTGTATTTTTATAAATCAACACATCATGTGCATCATACAATTGGACGCTGCTGAGTTTTTTAAAACTTTTATCCAAAGCTATAAAATTACCATATGTTGATATAAAAACTGCCTTATCAGACGATGCCAATGAATCTATCAACACCCAGGAGCCCAAATATTTCTTTTTATTAGATAGTAATAAATGATGCTTATCTTCAAATAGCGTATCAATGTTGATCTCATCTACCTTTTCCAGATTGGTATTTAAATGAAGAATAGCTTTTGAAGTTGCAACAAAAATAGATTTTTCAGAAATGGTCAGTGCATTTGCATCCACAGGTTCATATGCTACCTGTTTCTTATATATCATATTTACATTGTCATAAACTAACTTTATCAACCTATGACCATATCCAGGAAATTTTCTTGTATAGTAATGACTTCCCCTCGCAGACAAGAGCAGATCATAAATCCTGCCTTCTATTCCCCATGATTTTAAAAATTCATCAGCTAGCTCAGTTTTCCGTTCAGCTGCAGTTATAATAACCAATTTTTTGAACATTATTTTGGAAGGGGGTTTTCCACCAAGTTTCGTAAGGCTCCATTTTGCCTCATTTCGAACATCTAAATTTTCATCCTTCAAGGCTTGGCTTAGAGGTTTTACTGCTCTCTCATCCATTATATATCCAAGAGCCCATGCAGCCCTCATTCGGATATCTTTATTTTCATCTTTCAAAATCTGTATTAATGGTTCGACAGCTCGTTCTCTAAGTTGTGCAAGAGCTTTAGTTAATGAATATCTCTTATCCCACTCTACGTTTTTTAGTTTTTGGAGAAAAGCCTCTATTTCTACATTTTCTTTGATCTTTCTTGGCATCGTAATCACACATCCCTCTTTATTTTTGTCCGCGCAATCCTCCGGCTCTCTCTGTCATGGAGACCGAGCTAATTACTATATAATCTAAGCATTTTTTATTAGTATTTTTATTATCTACAATATCCATAGCTTCCTTTTGATTAATCTCTTCCTAAATTTTTAATGTTCATGCATGCATTTTCCATGAGCTCAAATATATGGTGGCTAATTTGAAGGCAATGAAAGCCCGTAGATTTTGATGAGCTTGACAAGTTATCCAAAACCTCACTATCATTACTTTCCGCCGGTATCATGTAAAATGCTCTCTTCTTCTCTTTGGATTATTTTGGCATCTGGAGCATGGGATATAATTTTATCATAGACTATTTCTCTTAAAATCATGGCGTCCCAACCCCAGTTACTACCTTCCTTAAGAGAAAAATCTCCTTTTGATGTGAAAATAATGTACTCAATAGTTGATGAAACAACCAGACCCGTTTGTTCTGATCTACTTTTATGAGTTACCATTTCAATTCTGAAAATATCCTTCCAATCACAATCTATTTTTTTTAAGATTGTAGAGTACCTAATTCCTTTTGATGAAATAGCTACTGTGTCTATCAAACTTTTGAAGCCTGAAATTAAAATAGCAAGTAGAATCAGAGCAAGTGCACCAAAAATAAAAACTGACTTCTCAAGTCCCCATTCAATTGAACCATATAAAAGTAAAATCGTTACAATAATCCAAATGATAATGTCTTTTTTACTTTTTGGTAAAACCTCTTGGAAATCATCATCTAAAGCGTTAATATAATATCGCCCCGTATTTACTTGTATTTGATTAAAGTTTATAGTATATTATTTGTATATAATAATTGTTACCCGGAAACCGTAACAAATGGGATTTTGTTATGGAAATTGTGTAACAAATCGGTTTCTCCAAAAAAGCGTCATGTATGGGCTTATATCCTTGGTTCCGAATGAACTCTTTTTGATACTAATTGCAAGTCAGCCTCTGAAATCCGAAAGGCATCGAGAGGATGCTCGCTGATTTTGAATGCCTATCAGTTTATTGAAATTTTGTATTTACATTCAGGCGCGGAAGATCGCAAAATTAGATACAATTTGCCCTTCTTATACTTCTTGCAGTCTTTTATCTTTCCAAGAGCATATGCCGCTCCCTCTCGAACACCCTTGTTTTCATCCTTTAAACCCTGAACAAGAAGCTCGATGACCCTCTCACCCCCAATTTCACAGAGGGCATCAGCCGCTTTCCATTGAATATTTAGAAAGATATTATCCTCATCCTTCAATGCCTCAATGAGCGGCCCTACTGCTTTTGCATCTTTTGTTTCTCCAAGCTCCTCTGCTGCATTCCTTCGAACATTGTAGTCTTCATCCTTCAATTCCTCAATAATTGGCTCTATTTCTATTGGCACCTCTATTACATCAGCCATTAGATGACAAGCGGCATCTTTATTATTGATGAGAATTTTTTGTAATTTCATGATTTTTGAGATTATTTTCTCTGGCTTTTTCTTTAATACCTCCTCACATATATTGAATGCCAGTTCAAACTGCATACTTGTGTACTTTTTCCTGGAATGGAGCCGACTAATAATCTCGGTGAGCAGGCTATGAGAGAACATGTGATTATGCGAAAGATAATTGGTATGTTCAGGTCACAAAAAGGTGCCCAGAATTATCAGTACATTGCATTCATGTTTGCTACATGGAGACTACAGGGAAAGGATATTTTTCAAGAATTAGGAATTTTACTCAAAAAAGAGTTATGTGTTGGGTGAGCTAAACAAATACGAAAGAAGAATCTACTATTCCTGTAGTTTCTCAACTTGTAGCTTCTCAACCTGTAGTTTTTCAATCTGTTGTTTTTCAACCTGTAGTTTCTCAACTTGTTGTTTCTTTACCTCAGAAGAAAGCATAGTTGCCATCCAGGTGTTAAAGAGATTTCCTCCTTTTCCGTTCTCACCTGTTATAAGGAGATCAGGTACAATCTTTACTTTTCCAGAAGCAATATGTTCCATAACTTTTATTAGTGCAAGTCTTTCTGGTCCAACAACTTCTGCCTGTGCTTGATATGCATCTGCAAGACCTTTTCCGATTTCAGACTGATTGTATCTTTCTCCATCAGCTTTTAGCATTGTCGCTGTCTTTATACCTGTAGCCTCTTCAATCAATGCGGCTGCTCTGTCTTTATTAATTTGTATTGATAATGTTGCAGCTATAACATCTCTTTGTTTTTCAGCACGAGCAGTCTTTTCCTGAACTACTATATTTTCTTCCTGTGCCTTAGCTTGCTGTTGGAATTGCTCCTGTTGCTGTATTGCAATTTCTCTGTCTGTCTGTGTTTTTAAAAGAGTTGCATCTACTTTTATGTAGCTTAACAGCAAATTCTTGGCTTCAACATAGTATTTTTCAAATTCTTCACGAGCCTTTTCAAGAGCTTCTCTCTGAATGTCTGTTCTGCTCTGAATAAAATCTATGGCTTTCTTCTCTCCTGCTTTGTTTCTAAAAGAACTATCTATTAATGGTTGCACTATCTGTTCTATTAGATTAGGTACTGAACCAAATCTCGCAATGATAAATGAGGCATGTTGCGGTCTGATTCTGATTATAAGCCTTACATCAGCTTCAAGTGTAAAACCATCTTTAGACGTGAGGATTAGCTGGCTGAACTTAAAAAATTCTGTCGCCCTCTCTGTTTCGATTTCTGATTCTTTTAATACCTTTTTTTTCCCAACGGTTTTTTCTAAAAGACAATTATGTTCAGTTCTAATTTCTGTTCCTGCTGCCCAATCAATAGTTACTGCACTTGTTGGAACAAGATATGGCGTTAAAGCCAAAAAGTTCAGATTATAAATCCCAGGTCCAACAGGCTTCTCCCATATGCCTCTATGATTTACATCAGTAGTTAATAGCACTTCTTCTTTCTCATGTATCTCATGTTTGGTTGATTTATCCGCTTTAACAGGATGTTGTGGCAATGTCGATTCAGAAAGCTCAGATCCAATGTTAAGCTAAGTCGCATAAATAGAGTTGTATTTTCTTAAGAAATTCCTTGCGGCAGTTGTCATTACATCTATTGAAGCATGGGAACGATCGACACCAACTGCTGATT
>NZ_FZMP01000087.1 GCF_900196725.1 Candidatus Methanoperedens nitratireducens
GTAACGGGATAAGAAAATGCGTTTATAGTTTCCTATTCGTTAAAAAAGCGTCCTAAGATTGATTCAGGTCGCATTTTTCTAATAAAAGCCTCATTTGGAGTTTCTCCCCATTCAAGTTCCAACGAACCGTGTATTCTGTCATTATACCAATCCTTAAATTCATTTGCCGAATTGAATTTATGTCTATATTTTAAATACTCTTGAAACCAACGTTCAATCTTGCCGTTAGTCTGCGGATTATTCCTTCTTGATGGTATATGTTTGATTCATTTTGATTCAAGATAATCTCGAAAAACAGAATCTGCTTCCCCATTCTTGTCTTTCTTATTTGGATAGAATTGTGAACCTCTATCCGTATTGATAGCCTGGATCAATCCGTTGACCTCCATAGCTTCAAGTTCAGCAACTTTCAGGACCTCTAAAGCATTATCAGTCGTTGAATTATTGAATTCTCCTATGGAAAGGATCTTCCTGGATGCGTCATCTTCAAAGGCGATCACATGAATTCCGTTATTTTCCATAAAATCTGCATGGAGCAATGATAGACTATGCTTTCGTTCATATCGGCATCGCTTTCGTTTTTTCTGTTTCTTGGGATTCAGGTTTTGCTAAACCAATTTCCAAAAGATAGGCATGAATTTTGTTTTGAGGAATGTTTTGTTTATGTCTTTTTATTATATGATGCCTGAGCATTTTTGCTCCGAAATATGATTCGTTATAGGCTTGTTTTATGATTTCTTTCTGTTCATCTGTGAGGTGTACCTTAGGTCGTCTATTTGGATTCAAAACTGGATATTCCCCGGTTTCTTTAAAGATTTTCACTAATTGCTCTATTCGTCTTGTAGATACTTTAAAATTATTGGCTACCTCATCGACGGTTTCACCCTTCTTTAATACCCAATCTATCCCCAATCGTATCCTTCTGTTAGTCATCTTCACCATGGGATCGGATGACTTATCATTCAAAGGAAAATCCTGGCGAAATAATTTCGGGATACTACATTGAATTTAAACCGCAACCTATTTATTATGACAGGAGGTGCGGGCTACCTCCGAATCTTGAAGCACTTGTTGCCGTGTGCACAATTTTTACATTTTTACTGGTCGTATCTTAATGCATCTACAGGTCTCATTTTAGCTGCATGCCTTGCAGGGATTATTCCTGATAACACGCCAATAACAACCGAGAACCCAAGAGCAAAAAAGATAGTCTGTGCAGTAATCGTAGCTCTCAGGTCTCCTCCAAAGCCAAGCGCCTGTATCCCCAGGTAAGGTATGAGCAGTGAGATTGCCGCACCGAACCCTGCGCCTATAATCCCTCCCACCAGCCCGAATATCCCCGACTCGATAAGGAAAAGTTTCATGATCTCGCGTTCACTTCCGCCCATCGCTTTCAACAGCCCTATCTGTTTTGTACGTTCCATGACTGACATGAACATAGTATTAGCTATTCCTATTGCCCCGACCAGCAGCGACACCGCAGCTATCGCGCTCAGGAAGAGAGATAACGTCTGGGTCACGCTGCTCATCTGCTCGCGGATAAGGGCCTGTGCTATTACTGTAAAATCCTTTGTTCGTGGATTTACCTGTCTTGAACTCATGAGCTTCTGCTCAATATCAGCCCTTACGGATTCTACAAGAGATGCATCCGAGGCTTTGATTATTAAGGATGTAAACTGGTTGTTTGCCACTTTTTCTGTAATCACACCTCTTGCCATCTCAGCAGGCATGTAAATCCCTGTGTCGCTGCCGCCTCCAAATCCGCCGGATTGTTTGAGAATGCCAACCACCCTGAAATTTTTCCCTCCTATAGTGATGGGGCGGTTGAGCGTTATAGGCTGCAAAAATGTTCCACGTGCAAGACTGTACCCCACAACAACGGAATTAGAGTCCCCTACCTGAAGGTAGCGTCCTTCCTCTATTCCTGTAGTATCCATCAGCCTCCAGACAGAGGTATCCACTCCGGTAATAGATACTACTGTCTTCTCGTTATCGTATTTAAGGTCGGCTTTGCCTGAGACAATGCCGTTTACGTACAGGACCCCGGGCACCTGTTTGATCACCTTGTAGTCATTATCGGTAAGGTTAATTGAAGAACTCGTACTCACAGACCTGTCTGTATGCATCTCGCTGTGCGCACCCACTGCCCTGAAGTAGCCGGGGATGACCGTGATTATATCAGCACCAAAATTCCCAAGCCTCTGCTGCATGTTCTCCTGCATCCCCTGCCCTATGGATATGATTGCTACAACAGAGGCGACGCCAATGATTACGCCGGTGATGGTAAGCCAGCTTCTCATCCTGCTTTTCTTTACGTGAGAAAGAGACAGCAGGAGAATGTCCAGAGTTCTCATTTTTCTCTCTGCCTCTGGAATTTCAGCCTCTTATACATCTCTGTTATGCTCTTTCGCTGCCAGATGCCTATGATGCCGATTAATACAATCCCGGCATATGGAATAAGGCTGGCAGCCTGCCTGGAGATGTTCGACCCGCCGCTATGCATCGCTTCATGCTGATCCCCGGCGTTCCCGGATGCTGTACCTGTTGTACCGCTCATCGTACCTGAAAGTTTCACAGGCAGCTTCTTTTCTAAAGATCTACGTACGCCTGAGGCGTCAGTATATTGTATCATGACTCTGAGATCTGATCTGCCCGTCTGAGCCATCTGGAAGGTTGCCGAGGTGTAATCCCCTGCGTTCAGGTTACCTATGACCTGGGAGCTGCTCCCGATAACGTTGAAATTATTCTGGGTAGGTATTGTTACGCTCACAGCGCTCGCGGGATTTACCCCGATATTTGCTACGCTGAGCAGAAAGCTGCCTCCTGAGTCCAGATAGCTTAACTCAAAATCCGTGATCCCGGCTATGCCAACGCCAATATAATCGTTTGTTGTATAATTCATCCCTGATATTTTTAAAGGGATGTTATAAACGCCTGTCTGAGCCAGCGCATCGACCATAAGGGTAAATCTTACTTCAGCTTCATCCTGCGGGCTTAAGCTTCCAAGAGGGAACCTCGTACCCGAGCCAACTATTGAAAATGCTTTTGATAAGTGTTCCATTGTCGTGTCGAAATCCACGTACAGGTTCCGTGCAGTACCCGTGCCCACGTTCTTAAATTTCAATACGACCTCACTTATCGAACCGGGTGCAACGGTCTCAACGGAAGAGTTTGAAAGTATTACTACGGGGGTGCCTGAAACAACAAGGACCCTGTCTTCCTGCATCGTTGTTGTAGGTGAGCTGCCGCTTGAATCTCCGTTGCCTTTAGATGTTATATGGACGTGGAAATCATATTCTCCTTCTACCGCGCTTTTATCTACGTGGATTTTGAACTTTGCAGTCCTCATTTCGTTCCAGTCCTGAATGCTGCCGATTGCCACCGCATCATCGAGAACATGCACCGCCTTTTCCGTGGCGTTATTTGCAGGTACGAGTTTTACGACCGTATCGCTCAGCCAGGTACCGTAACCGGTATTTTTAATCGGCACCCATACAAAGACCGTATCGCCAGGATATACAGGCTCATGCTCGGTCACAAGGTAAGTTTTTGCCGCTGATGCACTCTGCAAAAATATCAACGAAATCATCAAAAACAGGATATATTTTCTTAAGTTCATGTATTCACCTTATGTATTCACCTTACTTATGCCGCAAGTCTTCCATCAACCATTCTCACATTCTCACTCGCCCTTGCGGCGATTTTTTCATCATGCGTGATCATAACAACTGTAACGCCCCGGGCGTTCAGCGTTGAAAAGATATCAAGTATCTCTTTTCCCGCCTCTGTATCCAGATTGCCTGTCGGTTCATCTGCTAAAATCAATGCAGGGTCCGTGGATAGGGCTCTTGCTATAGCGACCCTCTGGCTCTGACCGCCTGAGAGCTGCGAAGGGTAATGGTGTGCGCGGTCTGAAAGACCCACGAGTTCCAGAAGTTCCTCTGATCTGTCCCATATCTCTTCTTCGCCGAACTCATGTATCCTCATGGGAAGCTGAACGTTCTCAAGGGCGGTCAGCGTTGGGTAGAGGTTATGCGACTGGAAGACGAAGCCTATTTTCCTGCCCCTGATCCTGGAGAGTTCTCTCTCGCTAAGAGACGCTATATTCTGTCCCTCAAGGAGCACTTTGCCCTTGGTGGGGATATCAAGGCATCCTATCATGTTCATTGCAGTCGATTTACCGCTCCCGCTCGGTCCCATGACAGCCAGGAATTCACCTGGCTCTACTTTCAAGCTTAAGCCGCGCAGGGCAGGGACCTCGACCTCACCCATCCTGTATATTTTCCAGACATCCTCAAGTTCAATAATGTTCAAGGTACCTCCTTTTCGCAGTATTAAACAACTTTACAACCAGTGTAAATCTTTACAGACGATGTAAACCAAATAGTTTATGCTTTTAAAATTTAAAGTTTGAAGCGATTTATTAATTTCTTTTTAAAGCGCAAATGAGATGAATACTGGAAGTAAAAGATTTAGCATCAATGAGAGGACTTGATGTCTATAATCGGACTGATGCTTGCTGTCTTTTTGATTAACCTGCCTTTCGGCTACTGGAGACACAGGGCTATCAGGTTCTCCAGGCAGTGGATGATGGCTGTACATATCCCTGTACCGTTCGTGTTTTTATTGAGGATACTCTCAGGTTTCGGCTGGAAGGTTGTGCCGTTGCTTATGTTTTCCTTTGCCGCAGGGCAGTTTGCAGGCGGAAAGCTTGGGGAGCAAATGCTTGGCAAGGTTTGAGAAGGGATTATATCTCAGAAAAAACACAACCCGATAAGAGTTAAATACTCACACTCCTAATTTAAAGGCGGGTTCAATAACCTGTACAAGGATGCAGACCCGCATCATTAGTAAGGTTAAAAAAATTAAAAATTATGACCATGACACCCCGTTTCCATAGGTTCGTGCTCACCGCGCATATCACTTTTTCGGTTGGCTGGCTCGGTGCGGTCGCTGGATTCTTAGCTCTCGCCATAGCCGGTCTGACCAGTCAGGACGCTCAGATGGTTCGTGCCGCCTATCTCGCGATGGAGTTGAGTGGCTGGTTCGTAATCGTTCCATTCAGCATTGGTGCTCTGCTAACTGGTCTTGTCCAGTCACTTGGCACCCAGTGGGGCTTGTTCAAGCACCATTGGATCCTTGTGAAACTCCTTCTGACTATTGCTGCCACCATCATCTTGCTGCTACATATGCAGCCAATTAGCTACATAGCAGGGGTAGTGTCAGAGGCACCACTCTCAAATACCGAACTTCGCGGGTTGCGGATCCAACTCATGGCAGATGCTGCTGCTGCCTTGCTGGTCTTGTTCGCGACCACAACGATATCGGTGTATAAGCCGTGGGGCATGACACCGTACGGGCTGCGTAAGCAGCACGAACAGCATAAGGTGGTGCCAGATCGCGGATTGACCACCAGGAAATCCTGGGGACTGTACATGCTGCTTGGGCTCATCTTCCTGGTCTTGCTGTTTGTCGTCCTGCATCTCATTGGCGGTGGTCTAGGTATCCATTGAGCATAGTAGCCACAGAACCCACCTTGACGCTACAAATTACCGCCACAAGAAGGCTGATAACTTACCCTGCACTACTCACAGGCCAAGCCGTTGAGTGCATTTAAAAGATAAATAAGTATTTACTGTGATAATATAATTTTTATTCTAACTGGATTATGAGACTGTGCCGAGATATGAAAATGATCTATACTTTCCTATACGTTAAAAATTCACCCCTTTATATTCCCGATCGGCTTCAGCTCGACCACCTTCCTTGAAATCCCTGCCAGTTCCATAGTCTCAACAACCTCGGAAATGTCCTTGTACGCGAACCCCGCCTCCTCAGCCAGACCCGAATTGGAGACAGCCTTGACTATTATCCCCGCCTCCTCCATCTTCTTTTTTAGCTCGGAGCCCTTAACTTCATGTTTCGCTTTTGTCCTTGACATAGTTCTCCCCGATCCGTGCATCGTAGAACCGAAGGTCTCTTTCATGGCTTTCTCCGTACCGACAAGCAGATATGAGCCGGTCTCCATTGAGCCTCCCACTATTACGGGCTGACCTATGTTCCTGTAGATTTCAGGCACCTCCCTCCTTCCCGGACCGAAGCAGCGCGTAGACCCTTTCCTGTGCACTACAAGTTCTTTCTCCACCCCATCGACCTCGTGCATCTCTAATTTTGCGACATTGTGCGCCACATCGTATATTATGTGCATTCCCATATCCTCCGGCTTTCTCCCGAATATCCTGCTGAACCCCTGCCGTAATCTGTGGACTATCACCTGACGGTTTGCAAATGCAGCATTCGCAGCGCATTTCATGGCTTTGAAGTAATCCTGCCCTTCAGGCGAGTTAAAGGGGGCGCACACCAGTTCCCTGTCCCTGACCGTGATCCCGTACTTTCTCATGGCAGCATCGAAAACTCTCAGGTAATCCGTTGCTACCTGGTGCCCGAAACCCCTTGAGCCGCAGTGCACCATCACAAGCGCCTGGTTCTCGAATATCCCGAGCGCTTTTGCGGCGGCTCTATCGAAAATCTTATCCGGCGTGGCTATCTGTATCTCAAGATAGTGGTTCCCCGAGCCCAGGGTTCCAAGCTGGGCTATTCCCCTGCTTATGGCTTTCTCGCTTATCTTCGAAGGGTCGGCTCCCTCTATGCAGCCGTTCTCCTCGATCCTCTCCCGGTCTTCTTCCCATCCGTAGCCTTTTTCGATGCACCAGTCAACGCCGCGGACCATTACCTGCTTGAATTCTTCCACAGAGAGCTTCACAAATCCCTTGCTTCCCACGCCTGCCGGCACGATCTCGAACAGCAAATTCACAAGCTCCCTTATCCTGGGTCTGACTTCGCCCACCGTCAGATCCGTCCTGATAAGCCTCATCCCGCAGTTTATATCAAAGCCTATCCCGCCCGGAGATATCACCCCGTCCTCCTTTGAGAAAGCCGCCACCCCGCCTATCGGGAAGCCGTATCCCCAGTGACCGTCAGGCATGCAGTACGCGTATTTCTGTATCCCGGGAAGACACGCCACATTCGTGACCTGCTCGAACACCCCGGCGTCCATCTCGCGCAGGAGCTTCTCAGTCGCGTATATCCTTGCAGGTACAAGCATCCCTTCTTTCTCTGTGGTCGGGATTTCCCAGATGTAATCGGATATCTTTTTTACTTCCATGCTAACCCCCTGTATGTGTATTATATATCCAGGACGACCCTGGCAGTCCAGTTCCCACCAGTTTTTTTGACCTCGAACATATGATATGTAACAGCCTTCACATCAGATCTCAGGCTGTGTTTTCTCTGGTTGATGGGCTCACCTGATATTGTTGCCTTTAATTCACAGGATTCATTTTTTCTGATATTCACATCAAATCCGCAAAAGATGAGGCTTTCAGCGTCCTTCAGGTAAACAAGCTCCGAGAGCCAGTCAAAGAGCAAATCGCCCACATTCTCGTTTTTTAATTCTATTTCCCTTGTTATCTCAGGCTTAACAGTCCCGGTATCGACCATTACTTCAAAAGTAGCGACCGCGGCATCCCTGAATAATTCTTCCAGTGTCTTCCCCTCAACTTCAAATGCTGCATCTGCTGTTGCAACGTCCTCAAGATATCTATATGGCATATATTCTCCGCTCTGATTCCTGCCTCTGGTTTATATGGTTGGAATCTTTTTAATGATATCTACTCCTCACTCCGTATTAATATCAGTCTACACTACTATAAATATTGATGTACGCCCCATTATCCTGTTACTCTCTGCCCGAAATCTATATACCTCAATCAATCCATTTTTTGTATAAAGGGAGTGATTGTATGAAAGTTAGTGAGAGAATGACTAAAGAGCCGGTCACGGTTGAGGCTTCTGCGACGGTAAAAGAAGTTGCTGAAAAGATGAGAAAGGAGAATATAGGGACTGTACTTGTCGAGGAGAACGGACGCCTGAAAGGCATAGTGACAGACAGGCAAATAGCTACAAAGGTAGTAGCGGCAGGGAAGGACCCCGCTAAAGCCCGGGTGAGCGAAATCATGACAGAGAATCCTGTTACAGGCAGTCCTGATATGGAAATGGAGGATGTTACAAAGATCATGGGCGAGATGGGATATAGAAGAATCCCTATAGTAGAGGGTGAAAGACTGGTGGGGATAATATCCACAGCCGATATCGTGGAACATGCAAGGACCTGCAATACGTGTATGGGAAATATCTTCAACGAGGTTGCAAAAGCGCAAAGATAAGTTCGTAGCCCAACATCGAACCGTTCCTGGCAATTGAAACTTTGAGCGCAGCGCCGGATGCCTGCGTTTTATACTATTTAATCCGGGATATTCCCGGATTTCCTGATTTTTACAGCCCTTTGGACAACTGTAGACCTGACAGGATTATGAAGAATAGTTGTGACAATTCTTCCCCAGGCTCTTTTTAAATAATGGATAGAATTAATAACCTGTCATGACATTTAGGGCTAAAAAATCAGAGACTTGAGGTAAGATGCCAAAAAGACCCGATATCAAGAAAGTCCTCCTAATAGGCTCAGGCCCGATCATGATAGGTCAGGCGGCAGAGTTTGATTTTTCAGGCAGCCAGGCATGCCGCTCCCTCCGCGAGGAGGGCATAAAGGTCGTTCTTGTCAACAGCAACCCTGCAACCATAATGACCGATACCGATATGGCTGATTCCATCTATATCGAGCCCCTTGAGCCTGAGATCGTTGCCAGGATTATCGAACAGGAAAGACCCGACGGCATTATAGCTGGTCTTGGCGGACAGACCGGGCTTAATATCACGACAGAGCTTGCAGAGATGGGCGTACTGGATAAATTCGGGGTAAAGCTTCTTGGCACTTCCTTGCAGGCCATCAAAGACTCCGAAGACCGCGACCTGTTCAAGAAAAAAATGTTGAGCATAAATGAGAAAGTCCCGCGCTCAAAAGCAGTGAACTCACTTGGCGAAGCGCAAGCCCTGATCGAGGAACTTGGCCTCCCGCTCATTATCCGCCCCGCATATACACTCGGCGGCGCAGGCGGCGGTATTGCCTATACACGGGAACAGCTCCTTGAGATTACAGAGCGCGGGCTTGAGCGCTCTCGCATCCACCAGGTGCTTATAGAAGAGAGCATCATCGGCTGGAAAGAATTCGAGTACGAGGTCATGCGAGATAGGAACGATACCTGCATCGTCATATGCAACATGGAGAATATCGATCCGATGGGCATACACACAGGTGAGTCCATTGTAGTAACGCCTTCGCAGACGCTATCTGACGCAGATCATCAGAGGCTGCGCAGCTCTTCAATAAAAATAATAAGGGCGCTGGGCATTGAGGGAGGATGCAATATCCAGTTCGCAGTGCGGGACGATGAAGTAAGGATAGTCGAGGTGAATCCCAGGGTATCGCGCTCATCTGCCCTTGCATCAAAAGCCACAGGTTATCCTATAGCGCGCGTAACTGCAAAAATCGCCATCGGCATGACGCTTGATGAGATAACGAACGACATAACTAAAAAGACGCCTGCCTCTTTTGAACCCACAATCGATTACACTGTGGTCAAAATCCCGCGCTGGCCTTTTGATAAATTCGTGACAGCAGATAAGCATCTTACGACCGCGATGAAGAGCACGGGCGAAGTGATGGCTATCGGACGCACGATTGAAGAGGCGCTCCAGAAAGCAGTCCGCTCCCTTGAAGTGGATATGTACTTCGGGTTCAGGGAATGGAGCAATGAGGAAATAGAGAACATACTGCGCCATCCCACACACGAGCGGTTGTTCGTCATATACCAGGCGTTGCGTAACGGTATGGCAATCGATGAAATTAAAAGGCTTACGGATATCGATCCTTTCTTCATCCGGAAGATACAGAATATCATAGAAATCGAGGATACGATAAAGAATGACCTGTCTCCTGATAATCTCCGGAAAGCAAAACGCATGGGATTAAGCGATGAAAGGATTGCGTTTTTATGCGGAAAAACCCGTGAAGATATAAACGACATGAGGCGAAAGCACGGGATCATCCCTACTTACAAGATGGTAGATACCTGCGCCGCCGAATTCGCTGCTGCCACCCCTTATTATTATTCCACATACGAAGACCACTGCGAAGCCGCTCCCAGCAAAAAGAAAAAAGTGTTGATTATCGGTTCAGGACCCATCCGTATCGGGCAGGGCATCGAGTTTGATTACTGCACGGTTCATGCTGTTACGGCGCTGCGTGATGAAGGCATAGAGACGCATATAATCAACAACAACCCTGAGACTGTTTCTACCGACTATGATACCTCGGACAAGCTGTTCTTTGAGCCTCTTACACTTGAAGATGTCATGAACGTGATAGACAGGGAACGCCCGTACGGCGTGATGGTTCAGTTCGGCGGGCAGACGTCGGTGAACATGGCTATTCCGCTTAAAAAAGAACTCGACAGACGGACAGATCTGAATACCGTTATCCTGGGAACTACGCCTGATGATATGGACATTGCCGAGGATAGGGGTCGGTTCAATGCCATGATGAAAAAAATGGGAATCCTCCAGCCTGAGGCAGGATGCGCCACCAATTATAACGAAGCGTTCAACGAGGCAAAAAGGATAGGATACCCGGTACTTGTCCGCCCTTCCTACGTGCTCGGCGGGCGCGCAATGGAGATAGTGTATGATGAACGGGACCTTGAGCGTTACCTGAAAGAGGCTGTCAAGGTATCGAATGAGCATCCTGTACTTATCGATGACTTCCTGGATAATGCTACCGAAATAGATGTCGATGCTATATGCGATGGCAGGGAAGTGCTTATCGGTGCGATAATGGAGCATATCGAGGAGGCGGGGATACATTCAGGCGATTCAGCCTGCGTTATCCCTCCGCAGTCGCTGAAGCCTGAGATACTTGCTATTGTTCGTGATTATGTGAAAAAGATTGCACTTGCGCTTCGCGTAGTCGGCGTGATCAATATCCAGATGGCGACAAAGAACGGCGTGGTTTATGTACTTGAAGCGAATCCCAGGTCAAGCCGCACTATCCCCTTCGTGAGCAAGGCAGTAGGGCTTCCGCTGGCTAAGATCGCAGCCAGGGTCATGGTTGGGCATACGCTGAAAGAGCTTGGCTATACGGGCGATCCTGTTACCAAGCATGTCTCTGTTAAGGAGGTGTTGCTGCCGTTCGATAAACTTCCGGGAGCTGACCCGGTACTTGGACCTGAGATGAAAAGCACAGGCGAGGTCATGGGAATAGATTACGACTTCGGGAGGGCGTTCTTCAAGGCCGAATGGGGCGCTGACAATACCCTTCCGCTCTCAGGGACGGTATTCATGTCCATACGCGATGATGATAAACCCCTTATTGTCAGCGTGGCGAAAAAGATGCAGGCTGCAGGGTTGCATCTTATAGGTACGAACGGCACTGCCACGTATCTTTCAAAGAACGGGGTGAAGATGGGTATCATAAAAAAGGTAAGCGAAGGTGCACCCAACATCGTTGACCTCATCCACCAGAAAAAAGTCAATCTTATCATAAATACCCCCAGAAGCAAACAAACAGTAAAAGACGGGTTCCAGATACGGCGCGCAGCAGTGGACTTCTGCATCCCTTATATTACAACGATACAGGCTGCGCTTGCTGCTGCCGATGCGATCGAGGCAATGAAAAAAGGTAAAATCACCATCAAATCCATGAATGAATACCACGCAGACCGCTAACGCCGAGCTGGAAAATATCAGCGGCATGAGTTCAGGCGAAGCCGGGGAGAGACTTTCAAAATTCGGGCCGAACCAGATTTTTAAACCGACAAGGATCAGTTTCTTTGGCATTGCAAAGCACGAAGTTACAGAGCCAATGATTCTTCTTTTACTGGTCGTCGGCTTTTTCTACAGCATCTGGGGGAAACTTGAGGATGCCATTACCATCTTTATAGTAATCGTATTATTGGTTTTAGCTGAAGTTTACAATGAATTCCGGGCAAAAAAAGCAATTGCTTCTTTAGGAAAAATAGCCGCGCCAAGAACAAAAGTGCTAAGGGATGGAATGGTCACCGAAATCGACTCGGAGAACGTCGTGCCCGGGGATACTTTGATCCTGACCACCGGGACCAGGGTTGCTGCGGATGCAAAAATAGAACGCTCTGCAGGCATGCAACTGGACGAATCTGCCCTGACCGGAGAGTCTTTCCCTCAGGACAAAAATACCGGCGATGAAATTTATGCGGGCACAATAGTCCTCTCAGGCGAGGGGCTGGCACAGGTTTTTGCCACAGGTAAGAATACCGGGCTTGGTAAAATTGCCGCTGCTTCCAGGGACATCAAACCGCCCAAGACATCACTGCAACTGGCGATGAAATCCCTGGCTGGTAAACTGGTTTTTGTAGCCCTGTTTTTTTCTATCATTATTCCGGTTATAGGGATTTTAAAAGGGCAGGATATAAAGACGATGATCTTAACAGGCCTGTCTCTTTCTTTTGCTACCATTCCCGAAGAACTCCCGATCATAATTACGATGGTACTGGGGCTGGGTGCATATACTCTTTCAAAAAACAATTTTTTAGTCAAAAGAATAAAAGCTGCCGAAACCTTGGGCAATGCCACGGTCATTGTTACCGACAAAACCGGGACAATCACTGAAAACCGGATGAAAATTATTTCATTTTATCCTGAGAATAAAGAGAAAGGAATTCTTGAAAAATCCCTTGGCTCACTGACAGAATTCTCTATATCCCCCCTGGAGCGGGCGATCAAAAATAAAACCGGTGAGTTGAAAATAGGTAAGGTGCTGCCCCGGTTGATCCGCATAAGGGATTTTGGGAACGGCAGGAAAACAAAAGCGGTTATAAGGAAAAATGATCTGGATTATGAGTTGTTTTTAAGCGGCGCGCCTGAGGAGATCTTTATAAGTTGCTCTTATATCAGCGAAGATATAAAAGCTGCACTGGCAGGACAAACTGAAAAAGGCAGACGGGTAATCGCCATCGCTTATAAAAAATTAAATTTTGAGGAGAAGGATATTGATTTTGACAGGCTTGAGCGGGGAATGGAGTTCGCAGGTCTTATAAGCTTTGAAGACCCGCCGAGAAGAGGAGTTAAGGAAACTATTGCTGCTGCAATGAGGGCTGGCATCAGAACAATCATGGTTACCGGGGACCACCCTTTGACAGCTCGTTTCATCGCGAGGGAGGTCGGTATTTCAACGCCTGATAAAGTGCTAACAGGCGAAGAACTGGATAACTTAACCGATGAAGAATTGCAGAAAACCGTGAAAGAGTCCTCAGTTTTTGCCAGGGCTACCCCGGAGCATAAATACCGGATTGTCAAAGCATTGCAGAAGAACGGAGAAGTAGTGGCTGTGACCGGCGACGGAATCAACGATGCGCTGGCGCTGAAAGGTGCTGATATCGGCATAGCGATGGGAATCAGGGGAACAGATGTGGCTAAGGAAGCGGCAGAAGTTGTCGTGACGGATGATAACTATGTAACCATTGCCCGGGGTATTTTCGAAGGCAGGAAGTTTTTTGATAACCTGCAAAAAGGAATTAAATACTACCTCTCAGTGAAGACCGCTTTAATATTGATCTTCCTCCTGCCTGTTCTTTTAGATATGCCCATGCCTTTTGCACCAATCCAGATAATCCTTCTGGAATTATTTATGGATCTAGCCGCATCTGTCGGTTTCGTCGCCGAGGCAAAGGAGAAAAATATTTATTCCAGGCCGCCCCGCAATCCGAAAGAGAACATAATCAACAATCGGGTAATTAAAGATCTTTTAACCAGGGGAGCATTCCTGTTCGCCGGAGTTATTTTAGTGTACTTCTATGCGGACAGTCAGGGTTTAAGTGTCAGGGAGACACAAACCTACGCTTTTTCAGCCTGGATCTTCGGTCATATCACTCTTGCTTATATTTCCCGTTCCGATAATGAATCCATTTTCTCTCTGGGAATATTTGCTAACAGGGTCATTAACCTCTGGGCAGTGGCTGCGATCACCTTTCTTATTCTGGGGATTTATGTCCCGTTTTTGAATGAAAGGTTTAATCTTGCTCCGGTCGGCTTAATGCAATTAATATTTGTTGCACTTGTGATGGTATTTATTATCGGCTTACTGGAGATTAAAAAAGTATTCGGTTCGGGTGTGCTGCATAAATGACTGATAAAAGAGGTGCTTATGCTTGTTCCACAGCGAGTCTTTTCTCAATGCCTGCAATCTTAAGCTTGAGCGCTGTGATCTCCCCGATAACAGGGATGCGCTTTTCAAGTGAATCAATTTTGTGAAAAAGATTTTAAAAATAGATATATATAGTATAAAATGTTGTTGCATGTTTTAACTTTCACAATAAAAGCAAATTTGATTTTGAGAAATTAAAAGCAGATCCAAATAATGTTGCTGCTAATCTGAATAATTACATTAACGGTTTTTCTGCAAGTGCAAGAGAGATCATTGATTATTTTAGCTTCACTGAGCAGATTGCGAAGTTGGATGAAGCGGATTTGCTTTATATGATTGTTAAGCGATTTGGTGAAGTTGACCTGCACCCTGATAAAGTAAGCAATCTGGAGATGGGATACATCTTTGAAGAACTTATAAGGAGATTTTCTGAGTTATCCAATGAAACGGCAGGAGAGCATTTTACACCAAGAGAAGTGATCCGATTGATGGTCAATCTGCTTTTTGTGAATGACAGGGAAATCTTAACTAAACAGGGTATTGTCAGGACGCTGTATGACCCTGCAAGCGGAACGGGCGGTATGCTATCAATCGCAGAAGAATATCTGCGCGAGTTTAATCCTGATGCGAGACTGGAAGTATTCGGGCAGGAAGTTAATCCCGAATCGTATGCGATCTGTAAATCTGATATGCTCATCAAAGGACAAAATGCTTCTAACATTAAATTCGGGAACTCGTTTACTAATGATGGTCTGGAGAACGAAAAATTTGATTATATGCTCTCTAACCCGCCGTTTGGCGTTGAGTGGAAGAAAGTTGAAAAGCAGGTCAAAGACGAACATGAGAAAAGAGGCTTTGCAGGGCGTTTCGGCGCCGGACTGCCGAGGATAAGTGACGGCTCATTTTTGTTTTTGCAGCATATGATCTCCAAAATGAAACCTGCAAATGGCGGCTCGCGTATCGGGATTGTTTTTAACGGGTCGCCTCTGTTTACAGGCGGTGCAGGGAGCGGGGAAAGCGAAATCAGAAAATGGATTGTTGAAAATGATATGCTGGAAGCCATTATTGCGATGCCTGAGCAGTTATTCTATAATACAGGTATTTTCACCTATATCTGGATAGTAACTAACCGAAAAGCCAGAGCTAGAAAAGGAAAAATCCAGTTGATAAATGCTATCGGCTTTTACAATAAAATGTCAAGAAGCCTGGGTAATAAGCGCAACGAAATTGGCGAAGGTCATATTGAAACAATTACTAAGACATATGGCGATTTTAAGGAGAATGAGTTTTCAAAGATTTTTGATAATGAGGATTTTGGCTACTGGCAAATTACGGTTGAGCGACCTTTGAAAGACGAGAGCGGTAGTATTATGAAAGATAGCAAGGGTAAGCTCAAACCGGACGCCGATTTAAGAGATAGCGAGAGAGTACCGCTTAAAGAGGATATCAAGACATATTTTAAACGAGAAGTATTGCCGCATGTGCCTGATGCCTGGATAGATGAGAGTAAAACAAAAAAGGGTTATGAGATTAACTTTACGAAGTATTTCTATAAATATAAGCCATTGCGAAGTCTTGCGGAAATAAGGGCGGATATCCTGGCATTAGAAAAAGAGACTGACGGATTATTGAGAAAGGCGATAGAGTGATGATGCAATTTTATCCAAACCATCAGAATCGGAACTCACTGCGTTCCAAATTGTCATTGAATTTCATGCTTTTCAAAAAATATAAATCGCAGATGAACGCAGATGAACGCAATTTGTCGCAATAATTCACCGCAAAGGACGCGAAGAACGCAAAGCGCAGCAGCAAAAGCCTTTGCGCCCTGGTGTGGAAAAAACCAGACATTATATAAACAGCGAACTCGTACGAACTGATACGAACTCAAGTTATTCGGAGTTCGTATCAGTTCGTATTAGTTCGTTGTTAATCTATTTGTTGTTCATTTTTACCGTCATCTATGAACGAAATTCATGGCTGGCTTTGCAGTTGATGTGTATTAACGGAATCGCAGCGCAGGAGGCTGCATAATGAGCGCAGAACTCAGCCAGGTCGCAGCCCCCGGCGCGCCCGCACGCAGTTGGAAGCCCTACCCTGCGTATACGGATTCGGGGGTGGAGTGGCTGGGGAAGGTGCCGGAGCATTGGGACGTAATAAAGTTAAAATTTGTTGATGAAGTGATTATGGGGCAATCACCAAATTCAGAAGATTATAATAAGAATGGACATGGATTGCCATTTTTACAGGGAAATGCAGAATTCGGCAATTTAAATCCAATCCCTATTAATTGGTGTAGAACAGCTAATAAATCAGCGATGAATGGGGATGTCTTATTATCAGTTAGGGCCCCTATCGGAGCAGTCAATTTAGCTGACCAAAAATATGGTATAGGACGAGGTTTGTGTGCAATAAGAGCTATAAAATCCAATAACAAATATCTTTTTTATGTTTGCATTTGCTTAAATGATGAGTTGAATAGCATTGGAGTTGTACCGTCATAAGTCTCAT
>NZ_FZMP01000086.1 GCF_900196725.1 Candidatus Methanoperedens nitratireducens
TATTTATAAATATGTATCAACCCTTTCGCCGAAATAGACCCTTAGCTGGTTCACTATAATGCCCCATTCACGCATAGGCATCGTCCATTTCTCAGATGCGTCAAACACTATCAGATACAGTATTTTGAATAGTGAATCATCCGTAGGGAATGAGCTTTTTGTTTTTGTGATTTTTCGTATCTGCCTATTGAAATTCTCTATTGCATTGGTCGTATATATTATTCGCCGTATTTCAGGAGGATATTTGAATAAATTCAATGATGTGCTGCGAGATGCTAGATACGGATATAACCATAGACCTAACTCTGCATTTGGTTACAGGAATCCTTTAGAAGTTATGGCTACGAAAATGTCAAATTTACCCCAGCAGGTCGCCGGACACTAACATTAGTCCAACAGGTTTTCTTTCAACAAATAATGTATAGTCTGTGGGTCCAACATCCGTCTGATATCCACGAATGGCAATACCAATACTTTCATTCCAGTCAATTTTATCCTTATCCTGAACCGCCCATCCGGTGGCACGGAGCTGTTTATCAATATTATCTCTTGCTTCCTGTTCAGGAAATTGGTTTACAGATCCATCCATATTATACACTTGTTAATTTTTCTCATAGTATATAAAGTATATTTTTTCCTATTTATTTTTAATAGTAAATGAATTCTAACTTCTTTCAGTCAACTAACTGCGTTAGTTTAATGTAAAATTTTATTAAAACGTAACAATAAATGGCTGGCATTTCAAATGTGCTATCAAGACAGGGATAAATAATTTCAAATTTCGGACATCAACCCCTTTCTATTAACATATTAGGGTAAGACCAACTCATCCCCTTCAGCTTAAAGGAATTAAGCATAGCCATTAACTGCAGTGAAGCTCGATAGATGCGCCTGTATATCTGCCAAGACCACCCATCAGTTATAGGCTTAAGTAAACCCTTTTTTAATAAATTTCGGAGAAAAGTTAATACGAACGATTGTCTTTATAGAGTAACAGAGTGGAAAATACTCTTTTAATCTAATGAACAATCCAAACCGTTTCGATCTCGAAAAAACCAACATCTTCTGGTGCAAGAACTGCAATGTCCCGATACTGGATGAGCAGTGCGGCTCATGCCATGGAAAGGGCTTAAAGCTTGAGCTTTCCCAGCCCGGCGATGTCAGGTTCGTTTCAGCGCATGAGACCGGTATAATCGATGACCTGACGGCGGGATTATTCGGCATCAATCCCCTTGCAGGAAAGCTTGTTCTTTTAAATAAAATCCCCGGCGAAGACAAGACGGATGAGATACTGGTGGATGGCATTCGCTTCGGGATATTGAGATTTGATATGAAAGAGCTCGGCTTCAAGCTTGAGCTTATGGTTGAAGGGGCGTTAGCGCTTATCGATTCAGGTATCCGGAAAAAGCTGGTTAAGCTCTCCTCGCACGGGCGGCATTTGAGCGGGAAAACCATAGATGGGAGCGAGATCCTTGAATGTTCGGATGATATCAGGGCAGGCGATACCGTACTTGTGGTCAGCAAAAACCTGGGCGGCTTCGGCATTTCGTACAGGGATAGCGTTGAGTTGAAAATCGAAGGAAAGTCATTAAAGATAAAGAAAATAGATTCGAAGAGAGTAACATTTCTATCAAAGAACCCCTCGCGTGATGAGCTCATCCGCGCCAATGCGCCGCATATGAAACAGCTTGTAAAGGATGCCGTGAACACCATCCGGGGCATAGCCAACCAGAAGGAATTAAGGGATTCGCCGGTTTACGTTTCTTTCAGCGGGGGAAAGGACAGCCTTACTACGCTTGATCTTACAAGAAGCGCTGTGAAAAAGCCGCTAAAGGTGTTTTTTGCGAACACAGGTATCGAATTCCCGGAAACGGTCGGGTTTGTAAGGGGATTCTGCAGGAAAAACAACATTGATCTTGTAGAGGTGGAGGCAAAAGAAGCCTTCTGGGAAAACCTTCCAAGTTTCGGTCCTCCTGCAAAGGATTTCAGGTGGTGCTGCAAGGTCTGCAAACTAGCACCGATAAACAGCGTGATCGAAGAGTGCGTCCGGGAGGGGCGCAAATGCATTACGATAGACGGAAAGAGAAGATACGAGTCGTTCACCCGCGCGCGGATAGCCCCGAAAGAAGAGAATCCTTTTATTCCGGGGCAGGTGAGCGTTTTCCCGATACGCGAATGGCGCGCCATAGAAGTGTGGCTCTACCTTTACTATCGTAAGCTTGATTATAATCCTTTATACGACCTCGGCTTTGAGCGCGTGGGCTGCTGGCTGTGCCCTGCTGAGCTCAGCGCCGAATACCAGAGGTTCAGCGAACTTCATCCTGAGCTTTTTGCGCGCTGGAGCGGTTATCTTCTTCGGTGGGCAAATG
This sequence comes from Candidatus Methanoperedens nitratireducens, assembly GCF_900196725.1. Taxonomy (GTDB): domain Archaea; phylum Halobacteriota; class Methanosarcinia; order Methanosarcinales; family Methanoperedenaceae; genus Methanoperedens; species Methanoperedens nitroreducens_A. The sequence continues at coordinate 2,370 of NZ_FZMP01000086.1, forward strand.
AGCACGGGCTTGATGATTCTTTTATAGAGCATGGATTCTGGCGGTGGAAGACTCTGCCTCCGAAGATGATGCGCCTGGCTGAGGAACTGGGGATAGATACGACCTTAAAAAATAAACCCGAGGAATTCAGCATTGTGGTTACAGGTGGAGTTTCACCCTGCAAGACAGGGGGGTATACCATGGAAGGGAAGCTCACCGGGATTACGCCTGCTGATGCCCTGAATACTGCGAACATGCTGGGTGAGAGCGTATTCTCTGAAGACCTGGGAGTGCTTCTGGTAAGAACAGGGAGTTCGAATATCAAGCTCTTCTCATCGGGGCATATCTCTGTTAATGCTCCCGGTAAGGATGATGCCCTGTCGCTATTTGAGAACGCAGCGAAGCAATTAATAAGGGTGAAAAAATGTGCCGGGTGCGGTGTGTGTTTGAAAGTATGCCCTGCCGGAGCTATTACTATCGAGCCGCGGTTGAAGATACAGGAGAACTGCATCAGGTGCGGAAAATGCACTGAATCATGCGTTGTGGCAAAGTATTTTGATAGGCTTTTGCCAGATTTATGAGAAATAAAAACCGCAGATAAACGCAGCTAAGCCAAAGGCAAACTTTATGATAAGGCTTTAAAAACTGAAATAAATACTTATAATTCTGATTGTTAAAAATTTCATTTGCGTTCAATAATTTAGCCACGGAGACACAGAGACGCAGAGGGATTATAATAGAATATTTCAGGATTCAGCGCCACATTTTCATGCAAAAATCCAATATAAAAAACATCTCCGTGTCTCAGTGGCAAGTTTTTTTAGAAGCCACAGAGACGCAGGGGCACAGAGACCATCTCAATGAGCATCAAGCAAAAAGCGATTAATTTGCTTGAAATTAGAAAATAATGGAATATATTGAAATTGCCACTGGCTCGACTAAACCCAGATTCGTTATCCGGCTACCTGTGTTCATTCTTCCCTGATGATAAAGGAGCGCGTATACTCCTGTTTCTCATAATAATCCGTTATCTCTTTCACGAATACAGCCCCATATTTTTCAAGTTTCTTATCTCCCACCCCATTTATCTTCCTGAAATCGCTGAGGGTGCGCGGATAGAGGGCAGCCATCTGTTTTAGGCTCGCGTCTGTAAAAATTATATATGGAGGATAATTCTCGGCATCAGCCAGCTTTTTCCTCAGTACCCTGAGTACCTCGAACAGCCCGCCATCGTATCCGGCATCCTTTTCCGGTTCAACCGCTTTCTCCTGAACCTCCGGCTTTGTCAAAAAGACTCTCTCCTTTTCTCCACCTGTGAGGCAGCCCATAAGGAATGTTCTGCTTCTCTGGTTCAATCTCAATAGGAGTTGTACCGTCATAAGTCTCACGCACGTAACCCTTTTAAATAATTTATAAATTTATAAAGCAAACTGTTATCTATT
>NZ_FZMP01000082.1 GCF_900196725.1 Candidatus Methanoperedens nitratireducens
TTTTTTTCAGTTACTTTATATGCCCATCCGCTGAAACTGTTTATGTAAAGAATGTCCTCTTCACGGCTCTTTTCAATGATCTGGACTTTCCCCTCATGTATCTCATTTGATCCTACTCTGAATCTTACAACATCCCCTCTTGAATATCTCATATACTCACTCACCTGTTTATATTTTAACTTCTTGCTTTGGCTTTATTAGCAACCCCAGTCTATTTTTAGACAAGGTTAATATTTTATCTTCCGATACTTAAATCTTTCTATTTATAAAATAAAAAATAAAAAATAAAACCGATGTTACGAATATGATATATTCTGGAAAACCCTGTAAAATCTATTTCTTATCATACAATGCTGCCAGATTGCAATAAAATTTTGCAATCAGCTTCACGGTCTCATTTTCTTCGTTAAGGATAAATGTCCTGATCTGTTTGCCCAGTCTTTTCTCGATCACGATATGATTTTCAATAAGCGGCTCCAGTACCCTTGCCACGCTTGAGTGAGAAAGCCCTGTCTCCCTGGCAATTCCAGACAGGTGAATGAACTCACCATGGTTTTTTAACAGGCTTTCCAGTACGGTTGTCTGAGCACTATTTCCAAATATTTTTTCAAGCGGGCTTTTATACATATGCTAATTATTATTGGATTGTTATTTTCTTTATCATGTATAAACTTTTCTTTTTATACTCAGATTTGACTAAAAATCAACTAAATTTATTATTAATATGAATATTCGGAAACCATAAAAAAGGTTATGTTTAAATGGCAAACCTGTAAATTAGTGACCACCTCTAAAAGATCTCTTTATTATTTCCGCAGTGGCAAGCACAGTACCCGCCACCAGCAGAATCCTCACCCACATATCAACCCCAAGAGGTGCCGTCTTAAATATACCCTGCATCGGCTGCCAGTAGATTACAAGCAGCATGGCAAAAGTCGAGCCAAGAAGCGCAAGGAGCAGCCTTCTATTTGTAGTAAGACCAATCCTGAATACAGATTGTTCAAGCGACCTGCTGTTCAATGCATTAAATAATTCAAAAACGATCAATGTGGCAAAAGCGGTTGTTTGCGAGATAGCGGTCCTCTCTGCCAGCGGAAGGTTATAGTTTGAGTACCACGTCCATACGAAAAGCGCCAGAGTGCCAAGAGAAATGGTCAGTGTTATGCCGGTGGTATACAGTACCACTCTTTTTGGCAGGATGCCCTCTTTCGGGTTACGCGGCGGCTTTAACATGGTGTCTTTCGTGGGAGGGTCGGTTATCAATCCAAGTGCCGGGAACTCGTCGGTCACAAGGTTTACAAACAGTATCTGGAGGGCTAGCAAAGGCACGATCGGGAAATCAAGTATTACAACTGCGGTGAATAAGATCGATACTTCAGCGAAATTGCTGGACAAGAGATAGGCTGCGCTCTTGCGTATGTTGTCGTATATTCTCCTTCCCTCCTCAACAGCATGTACTATCGTCGCGAAATTGTCGTCGGTGATAACCATATCCGAAGACTCTCTTGCAACATCCGTACCCGAAATGCCCATGGCCACTCCGATATCTGCCTTTTTAAGCGCTGGCGCGTCGTTCACCCCGTCACCGGTCATCGCCACGATGTGTCCGTTCCGCTTCAGCGCGTCCACTATCCTGAGCTTGTGCTCAGGTGCAGCTCGCGCATATATTGAAGCGGTCCGTGCAGCTTTGCCCAATTCATCATCGCTCATCCTTTCGATCTCACCGCCTTCCAGTACCTCCCCCTCATCACCTGGAAGTCCTATCGTCTTTCCCACAGCTGCGGCTGTAAGCTTATTGTCCCCGGTTATCATCACAACCTTGATGCCGGCGTTTTTGCACTGGGCCACGGCATCTATCACTTCCTTCCTCGGAGGGTCTATCATGCCCATCAGCCCCACGAAGACAAGGTTTTGCTCCACGCATCTCTCAGTATATTCCTGGCATTCTTCCCTCTCAAACGTCCTTTCCGCGAATGCCAGAACACGCAGCGCGCTCTGAGCCATGGCTCTATTCGCATCCAGGATCCTGTCTCTATCCTCGCTATTGAGAAACCTGACCGTTCCTTTCTCATAAATGCGGGTGCATAAACCGAGCATAACCTCAGGTGCTCCCTTTATGAACGCAACGATACCGCGCGGCGTCATATACAGAGTACTCATGAGCTTGCGCTCACTATCAAAGGGAAGTTCCGTGACCCGCCGGTACTGTTCGTTTATATCTGCCTTTTTAGCAGCAACCAGTAAAGCCCCCTCGGTCGGATCCCCGATTATGCGCCACCCCCCGTTATTCTCAAGGTGCGAGTTATTGCACAACATCCCGGTTCTCAGAATTTCGTTCAGATGCGCATCCGCAGCTGGATGTATCTTTACACCGTTTCTGTAAAATTCTCCATCAGGAATATATCCGCTCCCAGTTACCTCGATTATCGCATCAGTGAATATTTTCCTGACGGTCATCTCACCCCGGGTAATTGTGCCTGTCTTATCCGAACAGATGACAGTGGCGCTCCCCAGGGTTTCAACCGCGGGGAGCCTTCTGATTATCGCATGTCGCTTTGCCATCCTCTGCGTCCCCAGCGCCAGGGTTGCTGTGACTATGAATGGTAGCGCTTCGGGTATGCCTGCAACAGCCAGGGCCGCAGCCACTATCAGCATCTGGAGGATATCCTGACCGCGCAGCGACCCCACAATGAAGATAATAAAGCTGGCTAGCAGGACAATCCTTGCGAGCTGCTTTGCCAGTTCATTGAATTTTATCTTAAGAGGCGGTTCTTCCTCTTTTGCCTGGATCATCTGCGCAATACCGCCGATCTGAGTATTCATACCCGTCCCTGTAACTATGGCCATGCCGTTGCCCCGCGTAGCAACCGTGCCCATAAAGACCATATTTTTCCGCTCGGCGATGGGGGTATTCTCATGCAGTGCTTCCGTGCTCTTTGATACAGGGTGTGATTCGCCTGTCAGGGAGGATTCGATGGTCTCAAGGTTGATAGCCTCCGCCAGCCTGGCATCCGCAGGTATCCTGTCGCCTGCCTCAATAAGGATAATATCGCCCTGAACAAGCTCTCTGACCGGGATCTTTCTAATGGTGCCGTCCCTCACCACCCTCGATTCGGGAGACACCATTTTCTTTAGCGCCTCCATGGCCTTCTCAGCCTTATATTCCTGAACAAAGCCAAGTACCGAGATAAATAAGATAATACCCAGTATCACATATGCATTTGTCGTCTCGCCCGTAAAGACTGAAATAACAGCCGCGCCGATGAGAATGAGTACCAGATAATTTTTGAACTGTGACAGGAGAATTCCAACCGGAGATGTTTTTTTCTTTTCAGGCAGCTCATTAAAACCATATGCAGATAGCCTATTTTTCGCCTCTGCCGAACTCAAACCCGGTCTGCCTGACTTTAAAATCCCAAAAACATTTTCTATGCTAAGAGCATGCCACTTTTTATTCAACCCCTTATTATCCATGAAATCTCAAACAAGTAATTAAGGGTTCTTTGCCATATAATTAACCCGGATTATATTATGGATTAACGCTAGTATAAATATTCGAGGCGACAGCAATGCCATCAGAAATGACACTGGATGTATTATTATTTATTATCTCTATCCCGGTTATTTTAAAATCCAGCGATGTTTTCATTGAAGGCACTTCAAAGCTGGCAAAGATGCTCGGGGTTTCTGACTTCGTCATTGGGATAACTATCGTGGCGCTGGGCACCTCGCTGCCAGAACTGGCTTCTGATTCCTATGCTTCCTACATTGACCACGGTAATATAGCCGCCGGTGATATCATAGGCAGCAACATCACGAACATTGCCCTTGTCCTGGGTCTGACCTGCGTCATCAGGCCGCTTACTGTAAAACATACCGAGATATACAGCGGCAAGATGCATCTCCTGATTTTAACGCTGGCTTCTATATTCATACTCGCATCCGGCGGGATTGGCAGGATCGGCGGGATAGCGTTTATAATTGCTTACATCCTCTATCTATGGCATTCGGTCAGGGTATACAGAGAGATAGGTGTTGAAACCATTGGTAAGGATGGATTTATAAAAAATGTATCTGAAGTGCTTATCGGATTGGCTGGCATACTGATAGGAGCAAGATTCCTTGTCAATTCGATAATAGGGCTCTCTACCGCTCTTGGCGTATCAGAGTATCTGATTGCTCTTTTGCTCATGTCCATAGGGACTTCGCTGCCTGAGTTGTCCGTCTCGATCCAGGCAGCACGGAAAGGGTACATGACGATGGCGCTCGGGAATATCATTGGAAGCAATGTTGCCAATATGCTGTGGATATTTGGGATTACGGCGGTCATCAGACCAGTTAACATCGCTTCCGGGGTCATTGTTGTTCAGCTCGCGTTCATGCTTCTGCTTTCGGCATTGCTGCTCATATTCAAAAGCACAGGGTATGTTATCGACAGAAAGGAAGGGGCTGTTTTTCTGGGAATATATGCGGTTTTTGTGCTTGTAAGCATAATTTCCGGGAGCAATCCGACTGGTTTACATCAGTGAAGCGAACAGGACACCCGTATCATACCAGCTGACTTCATCAACTTATTAAGAATAACCGGCGCCAAACGAAATTCTATGTAATAACAATTTATCACAGATTCGAAACATTTATCATAGATTATAGTTATAGTCATTAAACGACTAACCTTACATTATTGTCATTATGATGATTTCAGGTTAAAACAGGAGGTAATATATATGGAATTTAAATTTTTTATGAGAACGGATGCATCTTCTATCTCATGGCATATCGAAAGAAATGAACTTGGAAAATTTACAGCAAGAATTATCTATTGTCTCTCAGTCTTCCTGAGCATCTGGTTTGAAACCGTAACCGAAGTGGACACATTAAAGATAAAAAAGAAAGGGGTGAGTTGCAATGATAGATATCTTCTTGCTTGATCATATAACACTGATAAACATTTTTTTAATCAAAGGATGCCATAACCGTCTTTTTTGTGAATCTGTTTGCGATATAGCAGCGGTACCGGTTGCAACAGGAACTTAATATTCCCTGTAGCAGGGAGCAAATAGATTGTGAAAGTATGAAAAACTCAAATTAACGTTAACTACCAAAAACATATGATAGCGATTTCAGAAATATTAAATCAGAGTTTATTTGGCATATCTGTCAAAAAGCTTGGATTGTTTTTTACTATAATACTATTGACTTTTATAATAAAGTCTATTTTCATGTACACCCTAAGTCAAAAGCTTACGGTTCTGGTTAAAAAAACAAAAACCGAACTTGATGACCAGGTTTTAAGCGCGATAAAAAGTCCGCTCGGTTATCTGATATTACTTCAAGGTTTCTATCTTGCAATACAATCTTTGCAGCTTTCCGAAAATATATGGAATTTTGTTTATGCTATTTACATTCTGGCATTCTCGTTTATAATACTATTTTTTTTATTTAAAATTATAGATATTATTGCTTATTATCTGTATAGAGAAGCTAAAAAGACCGATAGTACGCTCGATGACCAGCTAATTCCATTGCTGGTAAAAAGTCTTCGCATACTTGTGGTAACGTTAGGAATATTGTTTATCCTTCAGAATAAACCATTCGATTATAACATAACCTCCCTTCTTGCGGGACTCGGTATTGGGGGCCTTGCTTTCGCACTTGCCGCACAGAACACGGTGAGCAATCTCTTCGGTTCCATCACTATTTTCTCCGACAAACCGTTCCAGCTTGGTGACTGGATAAGTGTCGGAGAGATCGAGGGTACTGTAGAAGAGGTGGGGTTCAGGACTACCCGTGTCCGGCAGTTTGACCAGGCTCTGGTTACGGTACCCAACAGCCAGTTCATTAACACCGGGATTATAAATTATTCTGCAATGAAAAAACGCAGGATAAACTTTAACCTCGGGATAACTTATGGGACTTCCACAGGCAAGATTGAGGAAGCGGTGGCTGGCATAAAAAAGATAATCGAAGAAGATGAAAAGTTTGACCATTCTTTTTATATGGTAAGATTTACCGAGTTCGGGGCATACTCTTTAAACATATTTATCTACTGCTTCACGAAGACAACAGATTGGGCTGAGTCCCTCGCAATCAGGGAGGAACTCAATTTAAAGATCATGAGGCTTCTTGAAGAACTGGGTATTGAAATCGCCTTCCCGTCTCAGACGATTTACTTAAAAGGGATAAAAGGAGGTAATTGAATGACTATTTATAATGAGAAACAACAGGAGATCGCAGAAAAAATCAGCCCGAATGCGCGGATTTCAAACTGGAAGGACTGGAAATGGCAGCTAAAACATTCTATACGCGATATTTCAACCTTTGAGAAGGTAACAGGTATCGAATTTGAAGAAAGTGAAATGGAATCTCTTGAAAAAACCATTGCAAAGTTCCCCCTTTCCATAACGCCTTATTATTTATCGTTAATCGATACTGAGGACTATAGAAATGACCCATTTTTCAAGCAGTCATTTCCTTCGCCATCAGAACTGATAATCGATAAGTATGATATGAAAGACCCATTAGCCGAGGACAAAGATAGCCCTGTCCCCGGAATCACACATCGTTATCCGGACAGGGTATTGTTCCATATAAGCAATATCTGCTCGATGTACTGCAGGCATTGCACAAGAAAAAGAAAAGTTGGCGATGTTGATTCTATCCCTGGTAAGGATGAAATCTTGAAAGGGATCGAATACATAAAAAATACTCCTGCTGTGCGGGATGTCCTGTTATCAGGGGGCGATCCTTTTATGTTATCCGATGATTACCTCGACTGGATTCTTACTGAATTGCGGAAAATACCCAGCGTTGAGGTAATACGCATAGGTACGAGAATGCCGGTTGTACTGCCTTACCGTATAACGGATGGATTGGTAGCTGTATTAAAGAAACACCACCCGTTGTGGATAAATACACAATTCAATCATCCAAGAGCAATAACAGACTCTTCAAAAGAAGCCTTGAGAAAACTGGCTGATGCAGGGATTCCCCTTGGCAATCAATCCGTCCTGCTGGCAGGAGTGAACGACTGTCCACGAATAATGAAAAAACTTGTGCATAAACTCGTTCAAAATCGTGTGAGACCCTATTATCTTTACCAGTGCGATCTTTCAGAAGGATTATCACACTTCCGCACCCCTGTCGGTAAAGGTATTGAGATAATGGAAAGCTTGATAGGGCATACCAGCGGTTTTGCAGTCCCTACATACGTAATCGATGCACCCGGAGGAGGAGGGAAAATTCCTGTAACACCAACCTATCTAATCTCATGGTCAACCAATAAGGTGGTTCTGAGGAACTATGAAGGGGTTATTACCACATACAAGGAACCTGATAGTTATGAGCCTGTTTTCTGCGATAGGAACTGCAGGGATTGTAAACTGCAGTTGAAACTTGAAGAAGCTGAAGAAATACATGCAATCGGTATCGAAAAATTACTTTCAGATTACGACGACGCAATCTCCCTTATTCCTGAGAGCACCGATAGGATAGAGAGAAGAGATAAACTGGAGATGGAGATACGGAGCTAAAAAATGACAGGCGCTGTTAAACGAGTTCTTGTTGTTGGGAGCTGGGCAAAAGAGCAGATAACAATCGAGAACATAAAAAAAGATACTGATATTAAGGTATTTTCGTACATGGATACGAAGAACCCGGGTATCATAACTCTGGCAAACGGGTACAGGATCGGCAGCCTCTATGACATCAAAAATATCTTAAACTATGCAAAGGAAAAGAAGATTGAATTAGTCGTTATTACCACGGCGGGACCGTTATCCGCTGGTCTGGTAAATGTCCTGGAAAAAGAGGAGATACTTGTATTTGGCCCGAATAAGCAGGCTGCCGGACTGGAATTTGATAAGGCGTTCACAAGAGAGCTTATGAAAAAGTATCTTATAAATGCCATACCAGAGTTCAAAGTCTTTGATGATGTTGATAAAGCGATTGATTTTGCTGGAATTTTAAACTGGAACGTGGCAGTCAAACCTGTCGGACTTACTGATGGTCTTGGTGTCAGGGTTTTTGGAGATCAACTGAAAACTAAAGAAGATGTGATGAATTACATAAAGGAAATTTACAGCAAGAAAATAAGCGGAAGTTCCAGAGTGCTCATAGAGAAGAAACTTGAAGGGGTGGAATTTACATTACAATGCTTAGTAAACGGGGATTTGATCATTCCGACCCCGGCGGTGCAGGATTTCAAAAAGTTACTGCCCGGCGAGACGGGTCCAAACACTGCCAGCATGGGATCATATTCTGACACCGGATACCTGCTGCCGTTCATGGAGCAGGAAGATTATGATGAAGCAATAAAAATAATAAAGAAAACTTTAGAGGCATTCCAATTGGAGACCGGCAAAAGATGTTCAGGTTTTTTATACGGACAATTCATGATTACAGATGATGGCGTCAAATTGATTGAGTACAATTTCAGACCAGGAGACCCTGAATGGATGAATACGGTATATCCAATGAAGAACAACCTTCTGGACTTAATCATAAGCCTGATGAATGGTAACAAAAAGAAGCTGGAATTTGAAAATACTGCCACTGTATGTAAATATATTGTTCCAAGGGATTATCCCCGGCGGTTAAATCAGACGCTTAATGTTATTCTGGATGAAAACCGGATACGGAAGAAAGGGGTGGCTATTTATTATAGCTCCGGTCTTGACGGGCAGGGCAACCTTAATGTTGGCACCGAGAGGGGAATCGCTTTCCTGGCAAAAAGTAGTACAATATTTGAAGCCCATAAAAAGGTTGAGGAAGCGATATCTTCCGTAAAGGGTGATTTTTATTATCGCAGTGATATAGGCACAGAGGAGTTGATAAAATCAAAAATAAATTACGTGAACCGATTAAAACATTGCAAATAAACATAAGAGAAGCAAACCAAAATGATTTCCTTGAAGTTCATAAATTCGTAAGTACCTGCAAACCTTTAGAGAATTACTTTGAACATTTCTATAAGATAATGCTGAGATATTTCGGCAATACCTGTTTTATTGCAGAACATGAAAATAAGATTGTCGGCTACCTTATGGGCATCAAATCTCAGACTCATGAAAGTACATATTTCCTGTGGAAGATAGGTGTAAGTCCTTCAATGCAGGGGAAAGGGATCGGACGCCTTCTTTTAGAGAGAGCAGAAAATAAAGTTAGAGATATTGGATTAAAAAGAATCGAGGTGACAATCGATCCGGAAAATACCCCTTCAAAGAAATTATTCGAAAGTATGGGATTTAACAATATCAGCCTCAAGGAGGGAGTGACTGTGAAAGTTAATGGGAATATCGCAGTTAAAGATTATTACCGTCCGGGAAGACATTTCATGCTTTATGAGAAGTGGCTGCGTTAAAAAAATAATATTTTGCCGGGCATTTTAAACAAAATCTAATAGCAGTTCTCACATGTGCGCCTCCCTGCCACAATATCAAGCACATGCTATGGATTTTTAGGATTGCGGCTGTCATCAGACCTGTTAACATCGCTTCCGGAGTCATTGTTGTTCAGCTCGCGTTCATGCTGCTGCTTTCGGTATTACTGCTCATATTTAAAACTACAGGATACGTTATCGACAGGAGGGAAGGGATGGTATTTCTGGGGATGTATTTCTTTTTTGTGTTGATAAGCGTAATCTCTGAGAACGGCTCAACTGGCATATAGTACCGGGATAATCTGGTTTATATACGGTTAAAACCACAAATTATAAAAGAGTCAGTGTTAAATAGGGAAAAAGGTTTTCAGATATTTTGCAGTCTGGAATTAAATGTATAGGAGGAAATAATAGTAATGGCACTTGATTTAGGAATCGCAATAGGACTTTTCATAATATTCCTGCTCGTATTGATCGGACCGTTCAAGATAAAGATCATTGAGCAAAATCTGGAAGTATTCCTGTTCGTATGCGGAGTACTGGCGCTGACAATATCGGGTTTTGTTACCATTCCCGGCGCAGAGACCGGCTGGAGGCTGGAGATCATCGAAGAAGCGTTGATCGCCCCGCTGTATATAGCCAATGACCTTAATCTCCCCATAGGGATCGTACAGGTCGTACTTATCGTGGGATTTATTATTTATAAGTGGCATGAGCCTATTCACAGGGCTATCAGGAGGATGACCGAAGCGCTCTCATTGAAGATCATGGCTTTCATCCTCATCGCGGTACTTGGTCTGTTTTCCAGTGTTATTTCTGCTATTCTTGCGGCTATCATACTCGTGGAAATGGTCAATGCCCTGCCGCTCTCAAGGAAATCCAAGATAGATCTCACAGTAATCGCATGCTTCTCAATAGGGTTGGGTGCAGCGCTCACGCCTCTTGGCGAACCTCTCTCTACCATTGCCATCTCGAAACTGTCCGGACCGCCATACAATGCAACATTCACTTTCCTGTTCGATATGCTCGCTATATACGTTTTGCCGGGCATTATCGCATACGGTATAGTCGGGATGTTCTTCCTGGGTAAGGTAAATATTAATGAGCCGGGTATGAAAGTCGAAGATTATAATGAGACTCTGAAAGACGTTATAATGAGAGGTGTCAAGGTATACGTATTTATAATGGCGCTCGTATTCCTCGGCGATGGTTTCAAGCCTATTATACTTGAATACATCGCAAAAATGCCGTCCACCGTACTGTACTGGGTCAATATGGTATCAGCCATCCTTGATAATGCTACCCTGGCCGCTGCTGAGATAGGTCCGACCATGGAACCATTACAGATAAAAGCCGCACTCATGGGGCTTCTAATAGCAGGCGGCATGCTGATACCGGGCAACATACCCAATATAATTTCAGCAAATAAACTTGGAATTACAAGCAAGGAATGGGCAAGGCTTGGAGTACCTCTCGGACTGGTTACAATGGGCATCTACTTTGTCATCCTGTTTGTGCTGAATATTTGATTATATT
>NZ_FZMP01000227.1 GCF_900196725.1 Candidatus Methanoperedens nitratireducens
TACGAACTCACGCAACCGGAGTTCGTACGAGTTCGTATCAGTTTGTTGTTAATCTATTTTGTTGTACTTTTTCATGTTCATTTATGAACCGCAGTTCATAGCCGACTCAGTGGCAAATATTATCAAAAGCCACAGAGACGCAGAGGCACGGAGAGCTTTTTTCAAAATATTTCTCTGCGTCTCTGTGCCTCCGTGGCGATTGTTTTTATATGGACCATGAAATTCAGGACACTGCTGCATTTTCAAAGGTTTCGATAACGTTTGCAAAATCCTCAACTTTGAATCAAAACAGGCAAAAGTATAAAAGGGCACCCGCCATAATCAGCAGTTAGTAACTTTTAAGAAGTACATTAATCTAAGCTTTTACAAAGTGGTGTTTATAGCTCTTAATTGTTTTAAATATATAATTAACGAGGTTAATAAGAAATAGCATTACGCTTTTTCAGAAGAGATATTATGGAAAGTTTTAAAATTTTGGGCATAAGTGGGCCTTTTTTGAAATCAATAAATGATGAGAAGTTTGAAAGACCAAGCGAAATACAGGAAAAATCGATCCCTTTAATCCTTGCAGGGAGAGACGTTATAGCCGGCTCTGCGACAGGTTCCGGAAAGACGCTTGCGTTCGCTTCAGGAATACTGCAGGATTCCGAGAGAGGAAAAGGCATACAGGCCCTTGTCCTGACTCCGACAAGAGAACTGGCAGAGCAGGTAGCAAAGGCTTTAACTAAATTTGCAAAGTACAGTCCTCTGGGGATCGTTGCGGTCTACGGGGGCGTAGGTATCAACCCGCAGATCAGGGGACTGAAGACAGCAGATGTTGTAGTAGGAACACCCGGCAGGATACTTGACCATCTTGAAAGGAATACCCTAAAATTAGGCAGGGTAAAAACCCTTGTGCTTGATGAAGCAGACCGGATGTTCGATATGGGATTTAAAGAAGATGTGGAGAGAATAATCAGGAAATGCCCCCAGGAGAGGCAGACTCTTCTATTCTCCGCAACTATCTCGAAAGACGTTGTCCGGCTTGCCCAGAGGCATATGAAAAAACCGCTTCAGGTTTCGGTAGAGTCTTATGTTGACCCGAAAAAACTGGTCCAGACTTATTATGATGTCGGCGATGATATGAAATTTTCCTTACTGGTGCATCTGCTGAAGCATGAGAGCTCAGACCTTGTGATGGTTTTCTGCAATACTAAAAGAAATACCGACAAAGTTGCAAAGAACCTGAGATTTTCAGGTATAGATGCCCAGGCGATCCACGGCGGGTTACCCCAGGGCAAACGCAACAATATTATGGAGCAGTTCCATTCAGGGAAAGCCTGTGTCCTTGTATGCACAGATGTTGCTGCAAGAGGGCTTGATATCCAGGGTGTTTCCCATGTTTACAATTACGACATTCCCCGCGAGAGCAAGCAGTATATACACAGGATAGGAAGGACTGCAAGGGCAGGAGCGGAAGGAAAGGCGATAAATATCCTTTCCAGCAAGGATTATGAAAATTTTTCGAATGTATTGAAAGATAACGATGTGGAGATAACGGAAGAGATGCTGCCCGTTCTGGAGAAAACGGCGATGAGACGGCCGGAAGGAAGGATGAACAAGCCCGTTGTTAGAAGAGGGCAGCAGCATAACAGGCGCAGGCATTACTAGGAAAGAACGCATTAAACAGTTCCATTACGGCAAATTCCCTTCCCCGCTCAATTCATGCTGCCGTTCGATGTTCATCTGGATAAGTATCTCAAAACCCTCTTCACCGACTCCCCATCCAGTCCTCTTTCAGTCGCAGCATTCGCCACCCTGTCCAGCACAACCTTATTCTGCTCCACATCATTGATGGGCATGCCAAGAGCCTTTTTAGCATCAAGTACGTCCTTTGCCAGCGCAGTCCTTTGCTCGATAAGGTTGAGTATCTGCGCATCAAGTTTTTCTATCTTCGCTCTGATCTCTATTAGCGGCATGTTTTTCCACCGGTATGTCCACCCGTATTATTTACCTTAGTCCTTATGATTCTTCCGCCTATCTTGCGCCACACAGGCTCAAGCCTGTCAAGCTGCTCCAAAGTCCCGAGCGCGGTGTATGCCGGTCCTGTGCCGGAAAGGCTTACGCCCTCGATACCTATCTCAAGCGCCGCCATCATGGGCTCAGTGCTGAATCCGAGCGCAGCGCAGTACAGGAAGCCGTTCAGTGTCATGGCTTTCTCGTAATCCCCGGCCAGTGCTTCTTTATAAGCCATCTCCACCCAGGGCGCTATAAGCCGCGAGTGCGCCACATTGGTACTTGAACTGAAGACTTTTTTCTCAGGTGCGAGGATAAGCACCTCGGAATCGCGCTCCGCTCTTCTGATAAGCTCCTTTTTCTTATTATCGGTAATCACGAATCCCCCAAGCATCGAAGCGCAGGCGTCATCGAACGCGCCTGTGATTGTCACCTTTGCATCAAGAGCCGCATGTACGCCGATCTTTACGGCTTCGAGCGTATCGAGCTTTTCCCCAAGTGCGTCAAGGGTCGCAAGGACTGTTGCATTTGCTGCCGCACTTGAACTCTTAAGCCCGCTTGCAATGGGAATTTCGCTTTTTGTCGCTACATTCGCGCCGCAATCCATGCCGAATCGGGAAAGGGTAAGCTCAACACAGCGCTCGATAAGAGTAGTGTCCCCTCCCTCCTCGATATACCCCTGTATTTTCTTAGAATCCGTAAGCGCGACTTCAGCCTCGGTCTGCAGGTCGATGCCAAATGCTGCCCCTTTCCACGTTGCTATCGCATTTATTATTGTCCCCGCACCGAGGGCGCAGGCGTATCCTGTTTGCTTCATATCACCTGTTTACCTGCTCGATTTTATCATGCAAAGTCTTCAATTCTTTTAGCACAAGTTCCCTTGTAAACTCAACCGGATTATCCTTCCTCTCATATTTACTAAGAAGCCAGCCCACATAATCAAGTTCTTCGATCGCAGATTCAAACTCCGGAGTATAGCTGGTAAGTTCATTAAGCGGTATCACTACAGCCGTCCCTTTTTCTGTCCTTTGTTCGATGCCGTTTACTACGATAATAAAATTGTACTTCTGGAAACCAAACGCCCTGGCAATGTTCCTTGCAATCCCTTTTATCTGCTGTGCCCGCTTTGCCTCCAGGTTCTTATACATGGTTGTGGAATCTTTATATTCGATAAATAACATCGCCTCATCGTTCCAGAGGATGGCATCAAATTCCACCTTATTTGCCATGTTCTTGAACGCCAGCACGTTAAAAAGCACCCCGCTGCACCACTGGAGATTCAGACTGCTGCGCATCGCCCGCTCTGAGCTCTGGACATCGGGGCGTAATTTAAGTGTATAAGGTTCAGCTTTCAGTTCCATTATCGACACTTTATTTTTAATTTATTAAATAATCTCCGTTCTTACAGTCGTAAAGACAGGTCCGCGTGTATCTATCTTCCTCTTGTTCCCGGTTATATAACGCTGAGCTATCGGGTCTATGCTGATATTTATCTCGGACGGCACCTTGATGATCCTTACCCGTGTTTCGCTACCTTCGCCTTTTTGAGCAGAAGCCTCTATATCCCTGGCGCAGCGTGCTGCAAATGCATCGATGTATCTTATGCCTGTGCTTGTCCCGTTATTGAAAGCATCATCCCACCTGGATGTCCTCGGCAGCCCCAGGATATCATTTTTGTATGAAATGATCTCGTTCATCGCAGCAGGACCGCAGAGCTTTGTATTCTCCTCAGGTTCCACGATTTTTACCCTGATATTCCTGTCGAATAACTGTCCCTCCCATGCTGTAAACTCGCAGGGGCTCTGGGTATTCCCGTATTGCTCGCAGGCTCTGGTTATAGCTTTCTGTATCTCTTTTCCTGCTTCTGTCACAGGCACATCTTCCACATAAATCATGGACGCGATATCGCTATCGGATAATATCCAGTTAGTCTTGTACTGGAACTGCGGGTAAGTAAGTGCGCGAACATCCATTGAATCATGCAGTATCATCGCCAGCCGCTCAACGCCCATGCCCAGGTTCATCACAGGATAAGGGATATTGTACTGCGAGAGCGCAGACGGCGAGTATATGCCGAACGTCGCAACCTCGACCCAGCCGTCCTTGTATTTTGTCTTTGAACCCACAAGTTTCGGATGATAGGCGAATACCTCGGTCTGGGTGTCCGGCACATAATACTTACTCCTTTTATCATCGGGTCTGAACTTGAAATTGGAAAAACCGAACTGGGATAACAACCCTGCTGCTATGGCTTTCCCATCTTCCACGCTCACATTTTCATCCATTATGACACACGAAGCTGAATAATAAGCCATAAGGCGCGTGGCGTCCTCAGCCTGTTCGCGCCGAAAGCACCTGTCCACTGAAAAAAGCCGAAGCGGTGGAGCCCGGTAGTCGCACATCTCGCCAAGGCTTATGAACCAGCCTGAGGTCATATGGCTCCTCAGCGTGTTCTGGGAACATACGGGAATAAGTGTCTTGAATTCCGGGAACACCCGGTCGATCATCACTGCGACCTTTGAGTCTGAGACCTTTAATTCGGCTGCGATCTCAGGTACAAGGTCATCCCCTTCGATCTCGCCTTTCTTGTAGGCATGGAGTATCTGCCTTATTTTTTCCACTCCATCATCATTTAAGTCCCCCAGGATGCTTTTTATCTCTTCTATCCTCTCATCCGATATCCCCACGTTCGGTCGCGGGAGTCCGCCGATATAGAAGCAGCGGTCAAGAACAGCGAGCGCCTCGTATCCGAACTGCTTGTGGATATCCCTGTCCTCAACGATTATGGGGTTCATGAACTCTTCAAAACCGAGGCGCATGTACGCCTCGCGCAGGCGCTGGATTGTGTCGAACACCGGATGGGGTTTGCCGTACTTCAATGCAAATCGCGGGTACTTCTGATTGACTCCGGGATTGGAGACATATTTACTCCCATCATTCCATGCAGCATCGAAGTCTTTCTTTGTTGCTTCTTTGATCTCATCAGGATTGAATTTCATGGTATTATTTCTCTCCGGTAACAGGGTTTATGAACCCACCTCTCATCATCATATCAACAAGAACAAGTGCCACCATGGCTTCTGCCACGGGCACGATACGCGGTGGAATCGAAGGGTCATGGCGCCCACGGATCTTTATTTTTGTTTCATCCATACTGTTCATATCGATGGTGCATTGCTCCTTTCCGATCGAAGGTGTGGGTTTTACGGCTATCCTGCATATGATTGGCTCGCCGTTGCTTATCCCTCCGAGGGTCCCGCCGGCATTATTGGTAAGCATCCCGGGTTTTCCATCCTTAATAGTTATAGGGTCGTTCATCTGGCTCCCCTTCATAACCGCAGATCTAAAACCCATCCCGATCTCAACCCCTTTTACAGCGCCGATACTCATCAATCCCCTGGCAAGCTCTGCGCTGAGTTTATCAAAGACCGGTTCGCCTACGCCCGCAGGGACTCCGGGGCTTATTATCTCCACGACTCCGCCAACGCTGTCGCCTTCGCTTCGCACGGCCTGGATCATGGCGTACATCCCAACAGCCGCTTCCGGGTCTGCGCACCTCACGGGATTTTTTTCAGTGTTCTCACGTATCTCTTCTATGCTCGCCGGCTTTGCGCAAATGCCTCCGAGTGCCACTACATGGCCAAGCACTTCAATTCCGTGACTGGAAAGAATTTTCTTTGCAACCGCGCCCGCCGCAACACGCCCTATGGTTTCCCTTGCAGATGACCTTCCCCCTCCGCGCCAGTCACGGATGCCGTACTTTAATTCATACGTCAAATCCGCATGTCCGGGGCGCGGGGTGTTGCGAAGCTCTTCGTACTTGCTTGAATCAACATCCCTGTTCCTGACTATTATGGAGATCGGCGCGCCCGTTGTTTTTCCTGAAAATACCCCGGACAGGATCTCCGCCTTATCTTCCTCTTTCCGCTGCGTGGTTATATCGCTTTGCCCGGGACGGCGGCGGTTCAGCTCTTTCTGGATATCGGCTTCGCGCAGTTGCATACCTGAAGGGCATCCGTCTATCACCACGCCTACTGCAGGGCCGTGGCTCTCGCCCCAGGTTGTTATACGGAACAGTGTGCCAAAGGTATTTCCAGACATGAACCTTAATTAAGTTTGATTGTCTATATAACTACTTGGAATATTACAGTTACGATTTATTACGTGAGATATAATGATCGAGATATTTGTGGATTCTGAAAAATGTACAGGATGCGGGGAATGCATCAGAGTATGCCCGAAGGGTCCGAGGATATATCGTATCATCGGGAAAAACGGCAGGGAAACCGTTGAAGTTGTGGATAAGAGTTTCTGCATCGGTTGCACTACATGCGTGATGGCGTGCAAACCGAAAGCGATACGGCTTGAGCGTGGATGGTAAAAAGGTCACTTATCTGTTCTGGCTACCACAGCAAACGGTACGGGGTACTTATCCCACTTATTATTTACATGCTGTTTAATGCCATTTTCATCGATTTCTTCTAACCTCTGATCGGTGCTCCGGCATGAGTCTGCCGGTTGCTGCTCAGGAGGCATGAGCCATTTCTCGCCCCAGGTTCTCATCTCCCGCATCAAATTTCTTAAATCCTCACCTTTCTCGGTAAGTACATATTCGATTTTTTCAGGCTGGTCGGGGATAGTCTTTTTTCCGATTATCCCGTTTTTCTGAAGCTCATATAAATTCTGGGTAAGAACCTTGGAAGATATCCCGGGAATGCAGGCTTTTAACTCGTTAAACCTTTTTGGCGATTTCATCAGGTTATAGGTGATAACAAGCGACCACTTATTCCCCAGGGTATAAATCGATTCTACTACAGGGCAAATCTCTTTTTTTTGGTTGATGTATTGGGAGCCACACTTCAGAGTATGTTATTGTTGCGTAATATATTTTTGGTCATATACGCTTAAAGTTACCAGCAGGTAACTTTAATTTTAAATATAATATAATAATTTATAAGGGACTTGAGGTGTTAAAACATGAGTTTTAATAAAGAAAAAACGCAAAATTACAGCCTGGTAATTCTGCGAGCGGCTCTGGGCGTTATCTTTTTTGCCCACGGCTCCCAGAAACTCCTGGGCTGGTTCGGAGGATACGGCTTTGATGCGACAGTACAGTTCTTTAACCAGCAACTGGGTATCCCATCCGCTCTTGCCGTACTGGCTATCCTGGCTGAATTCTTCGGCGGGCTTATGGTACTCCTGGGATTCTTCACGCGCATCGGCGCCGCCGGTATAGGCGTGACCATGGCTGTAGCCCTGTACACGGTCCATCTGCCGCAGGGGTTCTTTATCGCAGGCGGTAAGGTAGGGTTTGAATACGTTTTCGCACTGCTCCTGATGGCGTTGTATCTTGTGATTAACGGCGCTGGCGAATTATCGGTAGACAGGCATTTAAATAAAAAAGGTAATAACGGGCTTCTTGAGAAACTCCTCTCATAAAAAGCCCGGTCTTTATTTTATACTATAGCCGAACCCTTGGGATTTATCCCTAAAAATTGTGCAATCCCGTTACATAGCGAATAGTACAACTCCAGGAGCGAATAGCACTGGCGGGTCTAACAGGAAACTCATGCCGTCACCGCGAAGGAAAAAGGCAAATTTGATATTTATAATTTTACATGAATTATTCTGAGACTTTCAATTTAAGGATTTATATTATATAAAATTATACTTCATGAAATTAAAAATAAAGTCCGTGAACATTTCATAGAGTATGAATTTGGTAAAACGAATAGTAAGATAGTTAGATTATAGAAAATCTTTTCCAGTAAGAGAAAAGGCAACAAACAAAGAGCTTTATGCAAGCTTTTTATCATGCAGGCTTAGATGCATAGCTGTATGTTTTTATCGGATTTAATTTATAGCCTAAGTTTAGGAATAATTTTAATAATGTTGTAATCTTTTAAGCACATTGAAATATTATATATGCTATGAAATATATACTCCCTATTCTCTTATGGGTTTGCCCGATAAAAAAGGTGGTGCTTATGAAATATGGCAATACAGAAAAAGCCCTATCCGAAAGGAAGAATGCAGGCAGAATGAAAAGCATGCGGATATGGATATCAATAGCGCTAATTGTAGTGGCGGCGGCTGGGTGTGTTTCTAAGCCCGATGATATGACTAAGAACGAAACGCTGGAGACACCTGTAATACCAACTGTATCTTCTACACCAACAAAACCCGATTTAACGCTTAACAACTACATGAAACTGTTTGAAAAGGATGTGATTATCGTGATAGGCGAAAATGCAACTCAGATAGAACTTGATGCGGCAAAAGCGATTGCATATAACCTTGGTGAGCTTACTGGAACCGTGCCTGTAATCAAAACCGGTGCTGAGGTTACGGAGAATGAGAAAGCTGGATATAACTTGACTCTTGTGGGAATACCTAAAGAAAATAAAATACTTCAGGATGTTTATAAGAGAACGAATGCGACAAGAGTGACGGATGAATATCCTGGGGCGGGTAAAGGTATATTGGAAGTACTGAGGAATCCATGGAATGAGAGCAAGATGATGCTTCTTGTTGAAGGGAGCGATGAATGGGGAGTGAGGGCAGGGAGCGTTGTGTTGGAAGAAAAACAAAAATTAAAAGACAAAGCTAAAGTTCTTGTGGACTGGGAAGAAGCTACAGGAGTAAAATTTCCGATTGATAATGCAGAAGAGGCGATCAAGTATGCAAAAATGGATGTTGATGTAAAAAGGTTTATTGAAAGAATGTCTACCAAGGGATATAAGGTTGATACTAAATCTTCAAACACAAGTATAAAGTGGAGTAACGATTGGGTCGTTCGTTTTCAAGCAATTTCATCACCTATAGAAGAAGATGTGTTTACGGTGGTAATTAATCAAAATGGCACTATTGTATATAAAGGATTATAAAGGAGAATTTCGATGAAGGTAAAGAAATTATGAATGTTAATAAATATCATTCTATTGTCGACTATAGTTCTGATGCCATCGATAATAGCACAGCAACAAAATGAGAGCAATTATTCTCTTAAGATAAATGAGAGCAGTTACTCCTCTACAATAAATGAAAGCAATTATTACCCTGTGGTTCAGGATTCTAAAAATGAAACAGCCAGCCAAATAAATAAGTCAGATAATTTTACAGTTGGTCCTACCGTTAGTTTTGCTGAAGAGCTAATAGGAGAAAAATCATATGAAACCGTACCATTAAAAGATGAGAAAATTATAGCAGTATAGACTTCAAAAAAGCAAATTAACATAGAGCCAATTTTGAAAAAGATTATCGAGAGTGGTTATAATCCGCCATCTGCGACCATAAAAATCGCAGGTAAGGAAGAACAATACAAAGTGCCGCCAAGTATTAACGGTACTGTCTTGGTAAAGATATACATCTCAACTAGACCTACAGAGAGTTTATACAATGAACTCAGTGCATTAGGGGCAGAATCGCCCAAATATTATCCGACCGAGAAGTTAATAAAATCAAGAGTACCAATAGCTAATGCGACTAAAATAGCATTGTTACCTGAAGTGGTAGATGTAAGGCGAACAATCAATTTTCCACTCACATCTCAGGATTACAACGTAAGATTTGAAAATAATGAACAATATTATCATGTTTTCCTAGATGTGGAGAATCATACCCCTAACGCCACTATTATCCAAATATTAGAAAATTTAGGTGTAAAAATAAAGAAACAATATAATGATGGAATAACGGATTTCAGGGTCTATATACCTGTAAGAAATCTAACTGAAGTTGCAGAACTTCCTTTTGTCACGCAAATTGAATATCACGATATTCCCGTCAAAACTGAATTGTATATATCCAAAAAATGATTGATGTCGATTATATTAGGAATAATATAAACTCTAACTTAAAGGGTTCAGGAGTTCGGTTAGCAGTAATCGATACAGGGATTGATCATCATCATCCATACCTCCCTCGACCAATTTATGAGCTCGATGTCAGAGATAATGCTCTAGATGGTAACTATTCAGAAGATGAGAGAGGACATGGTACCCATGTTATTGGAATAATTACAAATAATTATAAATA
Organism: Candidatus Methanoperedens nitratireducens; assembly: GCF_900196725.1. GTDB lineage: Archaea > Halobacteriota > Methanosarcinia > Methanosarcinales > Methanoperedenaceae > Methanoperedens > Methanoperedens nitroreducens_A. The sequence continues at coordinate 10,033 of NZ_FZMP01000227.1, forward strand.
ATTATAGTTCACCAACAGGGTATGAAGGCGTGGCTCCAGACATAGAATTAGCAGTTTTAAAAGCTACAGGTACTCCAGGGCCGCTTGGCGATGTTAATCAACAAATATACGATGCCATTGATCATGCAGCGAATGATGCAGGAGCCCAAGTAATAAGTATGAGCTTGGGTATAACAAATGAAAGCGGTTTTGTTGTTAATAGCGATGGAACAAGTAAATGGGAGCAAAAAGCTGATTGGGTTGCACGCAACGGCACTATTTTTGTAAAATCTGCTGGAAATGAAGGAGACCGGGGATACTATAGTATAACTTCACCTGGAACTGCTAAGAATGTGATAGCTGTAGGTGCGACAAATCACTGGTATCATGAAGAAACCAATGTAACTGTAAAAGACACAGCAGGAGGTGAAAACATCGATGATGTAACAATCTATAGCAGTGGAGGAGACACAGGTGATAATGGTAATGAACATGGTAGAGACAAGCCAGAAGTTGTAGCACCTGGCGGCTCTGTAAGCAATAATTGTAGTATTTATGGCGACGGTGTTGTTTCTGCTAGAGGGAAAACAGACAATCAAAGCTCATATTTATCAGATGTTAATGGAGATTGCTCTTATAAAAATAGTGATTTATATAGACTTGCTGGAACAAGCATGGCTGCACCGCATGTATCTGGTACAGCAGCTTTGATTATTGATAATTATAACTTCGCTAAATCAGACAGAAATGCTGCAATGGTCAAAGCCATGATTGTTGGAAGCGGGATCAACATAGGAGATAATGACCGTATTGCAAATCACACAGAAAATCATGTAGATGACGACATTGGCTACGGAAAAGTAGATTTATACCAGGCTATCGGATACAACGGATCAACAAGGAAAAACTGGTATTTTGGCGATTCGCTAAACTCCTCCGGCGCTGTTGTGAATTATACGTTCACAGTACCAGGCGATCAGACTTATCACTATATAAAAGCTACAGTCGTCTGGAACGATCCCCCTACCACAGCCACAGATCCGAATTGGGGAGCATTAAAGAATGATATCGATATAGAACTGAGAAACCCCAGTGGAACTTTAATTGAATCTTCTAATAGCTATCAACAGAACATTGAGCAAATCAATTATTACAACCCCTCAGGCATTACATCTGGAGATTGGAAATTGCAGGTTAAAGCCAGATCTCACTGGGATTCCACCCAGGAATTTGGAGGTTTCATCAACCTGTATACCGATAAACCGTCTGTAAATGTTAGAGCATTTAGCAATAAATCAAACGTATCTGCGGGCGACAAGATACAAATAACTGCAACTGTGAATAATACTGGAGGCGAGGTAGCATCTGGTATTATCGTTTCTTTAAATTTAACATCGCCACTTGGAAGTTCTATTGGAGATAACTTCACAATTGATTCAGGATATGAGAAGACACTCTTAGGAAATATACCACCTCTAGGCTCACGAACTGTCTCTTGGAATTTAACAGTTAAAAATGCAATCACAGAAACTACATTCTCTATAAACGCAACATACTCTAATACAGGCTCCGCAACAAATGGTACAGTCACTCTGAATGGAAATTCCATATCCGGCTGGGACTACAGAAAGCAAAAGACTATTAACGGCACAACTGCAGGCGCCCAGACAAACTACCAGATGAAACTCACGCTCTATAACAGCACTGGAACCGATACACCAGGCAATGTGTATCTTGGAGGCAATGCCATGAGTGATTTCGGTGATATAAGGTTCACCAAATCAGATGGAGTTACATTACTGGACTACTGGATAGAATCATACACACCAGGAGTAAGTGCAGTGGTATGGGTCAAAATTGATTCGATACCAGCAAGCCCGAGTACAGCAAATATTTATCTTTACTATGGTAATCCATCGGCGACAAGTGTAAGTAACGGAGATGCAACCTTCCTACTTTTTGATGATTTCCTCGGAACATCTCTCGATACAACAAAATGGAATAAAGTTACAAGGTTTGGGTACTCAGGGAATTCAATATCTGTATCAGGTTCTAATATAACCATAACTGCGGATATCAATGATGGATACGGTATTAGTGCAAAAAATTCACCATCATCTACAGGCTATCAAGCATTTGAAACAAGAGGATACTACGTATTAGTTCAACCAAAATCTGGCTATACGCACGGCTATATGTTTGCACCTATTACACTGTTACAGGATAATATACATCATGTATATGATAGTCCAACTGGTGGAGGTTATTATGCAGAATGGTTCCGGGATGGATTAACAAATCTTAATAAACTTGTTTCAGGATCTGGAACGTCATTGACATCCTCTTCTGTAACAATGACAGCAGGTTCATTATATAATCAGACACTGATATTAGATAATACTTATGTCAGATGGTTGATAAATGGAACAGATGCAAGTCCTGCGGCAAGTGATACAAGTTATCGCACAGGCCTATATGCCGGCATACAGCCATATGCAGGTGCATCAGTTAAAGTTGATGTAGCATTTATTCGCAACTACAACTCTCCAGAGCCGACCTGGGGATAGGGAGGTATAATTGATGCTTGTATCTAAGGTCGCAGGTTCAAGAGGAACTAAAGGAATGTTTTTAGATGGTACTTCAACTTAAGGATACGTCTTAGGTTGAAGCCCTTTCTCCTGGCTTTGATTTCATAATAACCATTCACTTTTTGAAACAGTAGTCCCCTTAACCCTGCCTGATTCAAGATATACCAGCGTTCTTTGATCTCAATACAACAGGCCACAAACGACCGTCCCTCTCCCGAACCTCGATATTCACCCCGAAAACCCTGCCAAGCACATCGTCCGTCAGCACCTCGTTTTTAGCCCCCTGCGCCACCACCCTGCCCTGCCGCAGCGCCAGAGCATGTGTTATCGCCGGCACTATCTCTTCGATATGATGGGTGATGTATATCAATGCAGGACCACCTGGCGTAGCGCCCATTCTCTGCACTGAGCCCAGGAGTTCTTCTCTTGCTTTCAAGTCAAGACCGGCGCATGGCTCATCCAGCACGAGCAGGCTTGGTTCAGGCATGAGCGCCCTGGCTATGATGGTCTTCTGCTGCTCGCCGTTCGAGAGTGTCCTGAAAGGGCGGTCTGATAACCCGGATAACCCGAAAAAATCCATTAACTCATCAGCACGCTGCCAGTCTTTCGAAGTTGGGGATTCATACAGACCAATGCTTGCGAACTTCCCGGAGAGCACGATATCCCTTACCGGTTCCCGGTTATGCACCATATCTCTTATCTCCGAGCTGCATTCGCCTATAAACCGTCTCAGTTCCCTGAGGTCGGTGGCACCGAACCTTCTCCCAAGCACTATAGCCTCTCCTTCGGAAGGCTGGTGGTAGCCGTTGATTATGCTGACGAGGCTTGTCTTGCCCGAACCGTTAGGTCCTATTATAGCCCAGTGCTCCCCCGGATTGATCTGAAGGGACACATCATGAAGAATGGCTGTACTGCCCCGGATAAAGGATATCCGGCTCAGGCGGACTATAGGACTTACGGACATGGTGTTTTCATCCGTGTTCGGGAATATAGTTCTTTGTATAGGGAGAGCAGGTTGGCGGAAAAAAGGTTAGTCGAGGGTCGAAGCAGTATTTTGAGGCTGCCGCCAACCTTATACCATACTCTGCTGCACAAAAGTATAATCACTGTTGATAAAAATCGTGCTAACAGCCAAAAAAGGGGTTAATCCGTCACTTCCCTTCTCAGCAGCAGGTACGCCGTCCCGAGCCCCGCAACCCCATACAGCAGAAGCGGCAGCAGATAGCCGGTGATAGCCCGGAACCCTTCCTGGTATATGAGCACGGACTCCAGCGCCCTGATGCCCATTGTTATCGGAAGCACACCACCCAGCCAGACCATCAGCGCCGGCATGCTCTCGAACGGGAAGAAAATACCGCACAGGAACAGCATCGGGATGCTAAGCACAAGGGACAGGAGCATTGCGGTGTTCTCCGACTCAGCGAACGTTGCAAGCGCCATCCCGATACCGATAAAGGATACTGAATATGCAAGGATCACAAGGAACAGCAGTCCTAGCTGATCTACAGGTACCACGATCCCGTAGAATGCGAAAGCCACGATTATCAGGATAATCCCCTGGAGAAGGGCAATAAGGACAAGGGCGGATATCTTTGCTATTATGAATCCTTCAAGTGACAGGGGTGTCAGCAGCGTCCGTACCAGGGTCTTTTTAGACCGCTCCTGGACTATGGTTATGGATGCAAGAAGGAATGATACGAACATCAGCACGATAGATATGATGCCGGGCATAAGGAAGTCAAGATAAGACCTGCCTTTGAACACGGTATCCTGCTCAAGCTTGACAGGTGAGGCGATAACAGCGGGTGACCGTGCTATTACCTCCCCTAACACGTCCCCTGTCCTGTCGATATCAGAGACGAGGCCTGCCGTGCTGTTTGCCATATCGGAAGCAAGGTCGTTCACCTGGATAGAGACATTGGCTGACCTGGTTTTGACATTTTGCAGGGAAGTGATGGCATTTTCGATGCTCATGATATCCCCCTGGATATTTGATATCTCAAGCGTGTAATTGCCGATGGACTGCTGCATAACCTGGAGCCTTATATCGGTCCTGTTCAGTTTTTCGTGCAATTCGGCACTTTTCTGGGTTATGTTCGCAAGATTATTATAGAGCGCCCTGATGCGTCCTGTCCTCTCAAGCATCAGCGCCCTTGTATCCTGTATCTGCCTGATTGTGCCTGCAATGGATACGCATTGCGGTGTTGAGGGGTCGGTACAGGTAACGTTATATGTATCCTGCAAATCCGTTTGAATCCCAAGCAGTGCAGCATCTGTCGAATCGATGTTATCAATCACGAACTTGAGGTCATCTCTTAATTCCACGGAATCATTGTATATCGAACTTACATTATTATCCAGTTCCTTCAGTTCTTTACGCGTTGTATTGATATCATCAGCGGTCCGGATGAGGTCGCTTCTCATTAGATAAAGGGTATTATTCATTCCGGCTACCGACCTGTTCAGCTCGGATATGTTGATGTCATCAAGGGAGACCAGCACATGCCGGGTATCGCGGTTTAAGCCTTCGATGCTCCTGTTGATCTGCAATACCCCTTCTTTCAGGGGCTTTAATTCGGATTCCATCTGCGCCAGGTTTTTCCAGAGCGTGCTGATAAAACCAAAGGTGAGTTCATAAGATAACTTCTCGGTAGTGGAGAATAGCGCCATGGAAATGACTGGTGCTATCTGGATTCTTGAGTTATCTATGTACAGCCTCAATGACTGCGTTTCGTCTTCAGGAATGAAAATCCCTGCGTTATATTTTCCTTTCCTGACACCCTCCTCGATAACAGCAGGGTCAGTGGTGTTCTCTTTGACGATTATGAACATACTGTTGTTGGTCAGTTCCCTGGTTATCCGCTCACCCTGTCCCGACCCGCCGCCCACACCCAGTCTTACATCCTTAAGACCTTCCCCCGAAGCGCCTGAGAATACGGACCCGATCAATATCATGATAAGTATCGGGGCGATGAATATCAGCAGTAACGTCTTCCTGTGGCGTACATATACCTTCAGGTCTTTCCTGATAACAGAGCCGATCGTCAATGCCACGCCTCCCCGGCAGCCTGTATGAACACGTCCTCAAGGCTTGGACTGCCGGATTCCACGTTCTTTATTTGTTCGCCTTCGGAGCCGAAAACCTCTAAGATAGCCTGCAGGGGCAGCTCACCCCTGAGTGATATTTTTAGCCCCTTCTCATTTACGCTGCATGACATTACGGCTTCCAGGGATTCTATTTTGCTTTTTACTGGATGGTAATTGCCCGGGATGCTAATAACCTGAACGACTCTCTCCCCGGCATTGTTCTTTAGCTCCTCCGGTTTTCCTTCGACAACGATTTTGCCCCGGTTCATTATCACTACCCTGTCGCAAAGTAAATCCGCTTCTTCCATATAATGGGTCGTAATGAGAATCGTGGTGCCTTCCAGGTTTACCTCCCTGATGGTATCCCACAGAGCTTTTCTCGATACCGGGTCAAGCCCGACACTGGGCTCATCCAGGATAAGCACCCCTGGTTTATGTATAAGTGCGCAGGCAATATTCAGCCTGGTCTTCATGCCGCCTGACAGGTTGCTGGCCAAGCTTGCGCTCTTTTCATCCAGGTGCAGCAAAGCCAGTATTTTATGGCTCCTTCTTTTGATATCGATAACAGGGATACCGTATAATGAGCCGAAAAACAGGAGGTTCTCGTTCACGGTAAGCTCATCGTAGAAACTGTTCTCCTGAGGAACGACCCCGATGATGGACAGCACCTCTTTTTTATCCGCTACCACGTCGAGACCTGATATATATGCATGACCTGATGCCGGTCTTGACTGGCATGAAAGTATCCTGATAAGGGTTGATTTGCCCGCTCCGTTCGGTCCGAGCAGACCGAATATTGTTCCTTTTTCTATACTAAGGGATACACTATTTAAAGCACTGAAGTCCCCGTAGCTTTTTGAAAGGGAACGTATCTCTATTATCGATTCCATCATTTATTATATTACACTTACTATATAAAACTTTTTTCATCGTTTAGAATTAATTAGGGAATAATTGCCGCATCGCAGCAGAATCAAATAGCAATTGTTTAATAATATAACGTATAATCAGTATCTTAGAGTCTGCAAGGACTTACAGTAGCAAATATTTTGGAGAACTTGACCAGATGGAACTTCCAGTCATACACCTGCCTGACATCCAGGCAAACCTGCCCGAGATTCCTATCACGCTGACCAGAGTTGGGGTAACAGACGTAAAGAAACTCGTTGAAGTGGCACGCAAAGATAAGCGTCCTATCGTACTCGTATCCACGTTCGATATTTTTGTCGATCTCCCATCCAACAGGAAAGGCGCAAACCTCTCACGGAATTTTGAAGCAATAGACGCGGTTCTTGAGGAAATGATAACCGCGCCGGTCTATGAGATAGAAGACCTGTGCGGGGAAGTGGCAAAGCGGCTTATAGACAGGCACGAATACGCTTTGAACGCCGAGGTCAGGATGAAAAGCGAATATATCATCAAAAGAGAAACCCCGATGACAAAAATAAAATGCCAGGAAGTCGTGAACATATTTGCCGAAGCCAGGGCTATAAGGGGAGAAGAACTGAACGTGAGAAAGCTCGTCGGCGCTGAAGTTCTGGGAATCACAGCCTGCCCGTGCGCGCAGGAGATCATGCGGGATAAGGCTAAAAAGGAGTTAAAGGCTCTTGGGGTAAAAAACGAGATTATCAGGGAGTTTCTAAAGAGGGTACCCATGCCCACGCATAATCAGAGGGGGCGAGGGATCATTTCAATTGAGGTCCATGATAGTAACTTTGTTTATATTGACAGGATAATCAACATCATTGAGAATTCCATGAGTTCGCAGATGTTCGAGCTGTTAAAGAGGTCGGATGAAGCTGCTATCGTAGAACTGGCGCATAAAAACCCCAAATTCGTGGAGGACTGCGTACGAACAATGGCGCAGAAAATAGTGAACGAATTCTCCGAGCTTCCGGATGATTCAATCATCACGGTCAAGCAGATAAACGAGGAGAGCATCCACCGCCACAATGCTTTCGCAGAGCGTAAATCAACGCTGGGGGAGCTGAGGCAGGAGATTAAGAATATCAGCTAGGTACTCAGTAAAAGTTTTATTAACACCATCGCCATAAACATAAATACAGTAATTATAATAATATACAGCATGTAAATCCACGACTCCTGCAGGCAGAAAACCTCCTTCCAGGAAATCCTGTTAACGTCCTCCCAGTCCCTTCTGTACCATGTCTCATTAGACGGCTGGTAGCGCCTGAACTTTTCTATATGGCATGATGGCTTACCCGATGCTGCCGCAACTTCAGGGCACTTTGCAGCCCCGCAGGTAAAACGGTAGCTGCAACCCAGGTTATGAGCGGGGTCGGAGTAAATTTTTTGGTCCATAATAGAATCTGAACTGGCTAAATAGTAATTATATTTATTATATTAACTTAATAATGTACTTTACGCCCCCCGTCATCAAGACCTGACATAAATCCAAAAAATCTATAGACATAAGGGAGCGAACAGTGCAACATGAAAAACCAAACCAAATGCCTGGTAATTTAATATATTCAAGATATATTCGCCCGCTCTCATGTCTATCGGCTAACAGCCCTGTTCTATCAATTAAAAATTATTTGCCTCCTTTGGGTTGAGGTACCGAGCGGCGTCTGAGCTGTTCCATGAATTTCTTCTGTCTGTCTTTTTCAGCAGAATCAACTTCAGGCTTTTTGGTTTTCTGCGCCGCAGTGGCGTTATCCATTGAACTTTCCAGTCCGACCATTTTTTTTCACCTCCGGCAAAGTTAATTATTCCACTATACGTTAAATCTTTCGCCTCACAACAAATATATCTACACTGTTAATAAATGTTTTAAGCATGAAAAACGGATTATAAAGGCGCATTCAGTGTTTTTTATTCGGTTTAATATTAATAATGCAGATATCCCCGGCAAAAGGATTAATAACCCGTAAACAAAGGAAAGCATGTGTCAAAAATCGGAATTACGGCACTTGTCCCTCCCGAACTGATATTCGCCTGCGGAGGAGAACCGTTCGATGTAAATAATGTCATCCCTGCATCCAGAAAGTACCCCAAAAACAAATTGTGTGCGTGGACTGCCATCTGGAAGGAGATGCTTATTAAAAAGGAGATCGCTATCGATTCCCTTATAGTTGTAGCTGGCGGGGACTGCCATAATGCTCTTGTGGACGGGCAGAACGTCGCGATGAGCGGGCTTCCGACCCATTTCTTTTTTTATCCGTTCGATGGCGACCCCGAATACCTTGAATCCCGGCTGTACGGGCTTTCCGGCTTTCTCGGAGATATCGAATTCCCTGAAAAACCCGGAGAGATCATGGAACTGAAAAAGCTCGGGCAGACTATAGATAAGAAAAGGAGCTGCGGAAAAATATCACCTGCCGAAGCCTTCAGCATCCTGATATCTTTTAGCGACCTGCGGGGTGATCTGGATGGTTTCAGAAGGGCTATAGCCTCAATGAAAGAAAGCGATTTTGAGTTAAACAACAGGGTGGCATTGATAGGGGTCCCCCCGATTTACTATGATTTCCATGAAGTTGCGCAATCGCTTGGGCTGCAGGTGGTATTTGACGAACTGCCATATGAATTCATAAGGCACGGGGGCACCGATATTGAGGAGATGGCGCGGGACTACTGTAACTATACTTTTGCCAGGCCGCTTGGCTTTCGGATTAACTTCCTCAGGGAAGAACTTGAAAAAAGAAATGTAGATGGGGTGATACATTATACCCAGTTCGCATGCCACCATATGCTTGAGGATGAACTTTTTCGGGATGAACTTGATTATCCCATGCTGACGCTCCAGGGAGACCTGCCGGGTAATACACCGCAGCAGATAAAACTAAGGCTTGAAGCATTCAGGGAGATGCTTGAGAGGTTATGACAAATATACCCCAAAGCCGGGTGGAGCGAGGTGTCTCTTTATGTTAGGACTTGATGTCGGCAGCACTACCGCAAAAATGGCGGCAATAGAGGAAGGTGAGGTCAAATACAGGATAACATCGACCCACAACTGGAGAGAACTGGTGAAAGGGATGGGGAAGGATGAGATAATCTCAACCGGGTATTTCAGGCATTCGGTCCCCCATAGAGCAACGGTGACCGAAATAACAGCAGCTATTTACGGTGCCAGGCATTATTTTTCCGATGTGGATGTGATAGTTGACATCGGGGGACAGGATACCAAGGTCATCGATGTCAGGAAAAATAACTTTATAATAAACGACAAATGCAGCGCGGGTACAGGCGCATTCCTTGAGTTCGTGGCAAATTATTTCAAAATAGAACTGAATGAGCTGGGCAGGCTTCATTTAAAGGCAGAACGCGTCCCGGACATCAATAATACCTGCGGGGTATTTGCCATCTCAGAGATGATCTCGCAGCTTGTTGCAGGATATTCAAAGGAGGAAGTCGTAGCAGGGATGCATTACGCTTTCGCACGCAGGATCGCGTTTATGGTACCGCAGGCTGAGACCGTAGTTCTTATCGGGGGAACGGTGAAAAATGAAGGATTGGTCGCAGCGCTCAGGGAGATCCTCGGGAAAAAGATACTGATACCCGGGGAACCCCAGATAATAAATGCGCTGGGCGCATTGAAGTCTTATATTTAATATACAGTTACTACAGCTTCTTCTCCATAGGTCTGCGATTCTACATACGGGTCACCTGAGGAAATGACCGCTTTAAGATTGTATATGCCTTTTTTATTAAATGTCACTACCACTGCACCGCTTGTGCCCAGGCTCTTTTGATACGAGTCCAGGATGAGTATTATGGGACTTTGCAGCGAATAGTCGGAAATCCTGATCAAAACAGTACTGCCTGTCGGAATGGATAATGTTTGCGGGTTAAATCGATGGTTAGCAAGTTCCATGGTATTAGTGGGCTTATCAGTATCGGGATTGTATCCCTTTACACTAAAATTAGCCATTACAGCAGTTGCATCCGGAGCCACATAGGTGGGTACAGCAGTAACATATACGATCTTTTCGACTTCTTTTATTGTTGGCGTCGATTCGACCTGTATGGTTTTGTTCACATACTCGATTCTCGTCTCAGGCTTGTGAATTACATACCCTACCACAATTCCCAGAAGGAAGAATAGTATAATTAACGGATATAACGTATTATTTTTTGAGTCCATAATTTTTCCCTATATGGTATAATAAATATTATTATGAGTTATAAAGATTTCTACGACAGCCAGAACAAATTAAGGCAATAGAAATATATTTACCGATTTTGAAGCACAGTAAAAACAAAAAA
>NZ_FZMP01000140.1 GCF_900196725.1 Candidatus Methanoperedens nitratireducens
ATTTTCCAAGTTATAGTCCTGAGCTTGATCCAATAGAGCAGTCATGGAGGGCGGCTAAGAAATGGCTGGCAATAAGGTACTGGGAAAATAAGAGCCAATTAAAGAAACAACTGATTACGGCATTTGAGGAGGGTATAACTATGGTTCCAATTTACGATTATTTGAAAACTTGACTATACCAGTACCGATTGAAACGGTCATTTTCTTCTGGCTGATATGCTCAGTCGATAAAATTGGTTATCTTAAGCATCCAGCGTACTATTTTTTGCCACCATACATTGTAAATATTCCATATTTATAGAAGCAATCCACATCTTTGAAGCCGATAAATTTTAAAGCGCCAATCTGAGCATCTAAAGTATCAGGTTTGTTTTCCGCAAGATCTTTATATCTTTGGATGATCTCGTCAAAATAATTACCTTCTATTTTTAAGAAGGTTTTTCTTTCATTAATCCATTCTTTCCAAAGCAAGTGATACCATTGCTCAAGGGCTTTTGTTGGAGCAAGGACTACATCAATGTTTAGAAAGTACCCATCGGTATCCAAATGGGAATAGATATTCCTGAATAGTGCTTTTTTCTCATCCATTGTTAAATGATGTATAGCGAGTGAAGAAACTATAAAATCAAAATTTTCTTGTACTAGGTTTCTATCAATAATCTCTTGAAAACTTGCTTTAATAAAACGAGTATGATTAAAACCATTTAGACGCTTTCTAGCTTTATTGAGCATATCCTCCGAACAATCTATCAGAGTGGTTGATATCGAGTTATTAACTTTCAAAAGCTCATGAGTAATAATCCCGTCTCCACATCCAAGATCAAGAAAGTTAATTTTTGGTTTGTCATTAATGAAATGGTTGTAAAAAGACCTCAGAATCTCAAGCAACCTCCTCCGCTCGACGATATAAATATCTGAATTTTCTATGTATTCTTGAGAAAACTCAGCTTTTGTCCACTTAGATTTATTAAATTCTGTCACAATTCTATAGCCTTACCTTGTAGGATATTTCACATAATATTTAGAGATTATGGCCATCCTAGTGGTATACCACAATGATTATGATAGGAACAGAATTTACATTTCAGTATGAGAAACCTACATAAAAATTCAATCCCATCGCTTCATTAATCAAAATCAGCGTGGTGAGCCACTAGATACCTATCATAGTAAACTATTTTTATATAAGAGTCTATCCGAAAACAGTATAACTCTTACAATAGGCGATATTTAATACTCAGTACTTGTAAAATCGAATTCAATAAATCGTTGTACGTAGCTTAATTAACTTTGTAAATGACAATAATGCTATTTTACAAAGTAAATCAACCTCTACATAGCGATTTTATCGTTTTTGTTTTACAACTACTGATACTCAGAGTGGAACGCTCAATTTAAGAACATATTGTAAAAGTTACAATAGGCTTTAATTGACTTCTCGGATAGTTGGCTATGAACATTGTTCACAGATGCAGCATGAAAAAGCATTGGTAACGGACTTTTTCATACCAGGCTCTTAGAGAGCTTAACCTGGTATTAAAAACAGGCGTCGAAATGGAAGCTCTTCACGGTGTCAGCATCGCGCTTCTCACGATTTGGGATATGGTAAAATCTGCTGAAAAGGATGATACGGACAATTATCCAGTTACCTGGATAGATAATTTGCAGATTTTGGAGAAAACAAAAGAAGCTAGAATAGATGCAAAGAAATAAAACTGTGCCAACGCGAATTGAAATGATTCTACTATCAAATGTATCTCGGCAATCTATATAAACACCGTCGGTATATATACAAAACTCATATTATATCCACACATCATGTCCACCGAATCCCTGATAAACCTCTCCAAAACACTCGGCAGGAAAAGCAGAGCAGACATTTTAGTAAAGCTATGCATGAGATCCTGTCGAAACATTGAGCTATCTGAAGATATAGATATCAGCAAGGAAAGAGTCTCAGAGGCGCTTACAGACCTTGTTGCTTCCCGCCTGGTCATTCCGTTTGAAAGGGGAGCCATTAACGTTGAAAAACACACAATTTATGTGATTTCTCCTTTCGGGAGCGAAATCCTGAACATAAGTGATAAGCTGGATTCCATCAAAAAAAAAAATTCCTGAAAAGATCACAGATTTCGGGGATGGGATAGGATATATTTTAAATTACTATCTGGAAGCTGATTTCAAAGTAAATCATAATACGAGAGTTATCAATGAAGAGTTCCAGATCAAGATGGACATAGAAAAAAGAACGCCGTGCGAGAAGAAAAATTGTGAGATCATCTGCGAACCTGTGATTAAAAACATAATAAAACGATTTGGACGTATTGACCAATTTGAAAAAGCAGATCACGCCAACTGCAGTTTCAAAATAAAATTAATTCGCAAATGACTACTCCAACCTTTTTTCCTCCTCATTGACCAGTTTTTCCTCCTCAATGACCAGACTCCACCTGATGTACCTTATCATTAATTCAAGCCGCTCATCCTCTCCCTGATCCTTAATTCTCTCATCATCCAGTAGAATGCAAACATACTCAAAAAGAGCACCAAGCATGCTCTCACCGGCAAAATTTCGGGCTAATACTTTAACTATTCTTGAAACTTCATCGTGGGTCAGGAAGCCTTTTCTTTCAATTTCTATCAGCCTATTCTTAATAATCTTCAATATTTCCTCATATATCATTAAGGAAATATTCTCAAAAAGAGCACCAGGTATGTTCTTATTTATAATATTCCGGGTTGATGCTTCAATCATTTTTAAAACTTCATCGTGGGTCAAGAAACCATTTCTTTCAAATTCAATTAACATATTTGCATTATTTTCGAGTTCAGAAGGCATGCTCAATTTTTTATATTTACAGTGGCCCTCCTGAAGATATGGGAACTCCAAATCGAGCCTGCTGTCAAAAAATTTGTTTGAGATTATTTTCATTCTATTATGTCCCACGATCTTTTCCCATTCATCGATTAATTCGGAGTTCATACTTGGGTCTTATGTGATAAAAGTAAATAAGAATTGTTATATAGAAAAAAGGAGAATCCAAAGATGGATTGAGTGTCAGAATCTATGGCAAAAGGGAAGCCTCCAGATCGTTCATTATACATATCAGATAGTACTAACGTAAAGTCAGGTTAAAAAGATTTGTTAC